>NZ_JBSGIB010000022.1:0-110558 GCF_053604885.1 Nocardia sp. NPDC003999 | reverse complement strand
GGCAACGCCGCCCGATCCAACTTCCCCACCGGCGTCAACGGAATCTCGTCCAACACCACAATCGACGCCGGAATCATGTACCCCGGCAACGACTCGGAGATGAAGTCCAGCAGCGCCGTGGTGTCGAACTCGGCCCCGATGCCCACCGCGTCCGCCTCGGGAAGCACGTAGGACACCAACATGGTCGTGCCGTTCTGCTGCCGCTTGCCCAACGTCACCGCGAACTCGACATCCGGATGGCGGCTCAGCGCGTCATCGATCTCGCCGAGTTCGACGCGGAAACCACGGACCTTCACTTGGAAATCGGAACGTCCCAGTACCTCGATGCCGCCCCCGCCGAGTCGGCGGGCCAAGTCGCCGGTGCGGTACATGCGCGATCCCGGATTGCCCGCCTCGCCGCCGAACGGGTTGGCCACGAAGCGCGCCGCGGTGAGACCGCGCCGGTTGAGGTAGCCCTCCGCGAGCGCGGGGCCGGACAGATACAGCTCGCCGATCACTCCGGCCGGGGCCGGGCGCAAGCGGGAATCGAGCACGAACAGACCGAAGCCCGGTATCGCGCCGCCGATGGTGATGGTCTCGCCGGGAACCAGCGGCGCACTGCTGGTCGCGATGACCGTGGCTTCGGTGGGGCCGTAGCCGTTGATCATCGCGCGGCCGTTCCCGCTCCACCGGCTGACCAGGTGCGGACCGAACCGATCGCCGATGACCATCACGACGCGCAGGTCCGCGAGCCCCTCAGGATCGACCGATTCCAGTGCGCCCGGCGTGATCAGCATGTGCGTGACGCGTTCGCGCCTCAGCACATCGGCGAGTTCGAATCCGCCGAATACGGTCGGCGGCGCGATCACCAGGGTGGACCCGGTGGCGAAGGCGAGCAGCAATTCCAGTACCGACACGTCGAAGTTCGGCGAGCAGATGTGCATCACCCGCGAGCCCTCGGTGACGTCGTAGCGCTCCCGTTCGGACGCCACCATCGCGCCCAATCCGGAGTGGGTGACCACGACTCCCTTGGGCCGACCGGTCGAACCCGAGGTGAAGATGACGTAGGCGGGATGCTGTTCGGTCAGCGGTCGCACCCGATCGGCGTACGAGACCGGGTGCGCGGGCCGCCGTTCGATCCGTTCCCGGTCTTGCGGGTCGTCGAGTTCGATCCACGGGACCGACGTGCCCAGCGCTTCGCGGTACGCGGAAGTGGTCAAGCCCAGCGCCGCTCCGGAATCGGACACCATGTAGGCGATCCGCTCCGGCGGGTAGGTGGGATCGATCGGCACATACGCGGCGCCTGTCTTGGCGATGGCCCACACCGACAGCACCGACTCGATCGAGCGCCGAATGCCGATCGCCACCACGTCGCCGGGCCCCAATCCCCGGTCGATCAACTCCCGCGCCAGCCGCGACGAGGATTCGTCGAGCTCTCGGTAGGTAAGTTGGGTGGTATCGGCGGGATCGCCGGTCGGACTGAACCGGATCGCCACCGTGTCGGCGGCGGACTCGACCGCGGCTGTGAGCAGTTGCCCGAAGAGCAGACTGCCGGAACGGCGACGGCGGTTTCCACGCGCAGAACGGCGGTCCATCTTCATTTCCGTGCTTTCTCCTTCAGGTGGTGCCGGCACTCGCGGCCGCACACCAACGATCCAACCCACAACCTCGCTACTTGCTCGCACTGGTGTCGCAGACAGCCCGGGAGCTCTCTCGCGAGAAGGCCCGGACTGTTCGGCCCCGTCGGGACAGTACACAGCCGGTAACCCGCTTACGGCACGGCATACGGCGGCGCCGGCGAATTATGCTGTGTTTCACACCTTTCACTGATCAAGTGTGCCAATGCGGCACCGACCCAGACGATGATTCCGGTCGACTTCTTCCGTGGCTAATGCGGCTCCGCCGCGAAGGTTCCGCCCGAAATTCCCAGATGGCAAGCCCGACAGGCGATCACGGCGATAGTTCGGGTTGCGTCTACAACGGTTGCCGTTCCGTGATGGTCGCCTCCTGCTCGAATGGCGTGGCGTGCGCGGTCGACAGTGGTGCGAGGAGTGTGGCCGGCGCAAGGAGGCCCGCGGTGATCGCCTTCATGGGGACGAGTATTCGGCGAACCCCTCCGTGCCGCACGACCCCATTCATCGGGGCGCACCGCGTGCCATCCGGCTCGTGGCGGGCGCCCCGCAGCGCTGTCGCGTCGCGTCGCGTCGCGTCAGTGTGAGTCCAGCGGCTGCAACGACCACGACGTGGCCTCGATCGGCATCGCCGCGGCGGATCGGGCCATGCGGCTGATCTTGGATCCGGTGGTGAATTCGGGATCGGTGCCCATGATGACGCGCCCCTCGCTGTTGACCAGCACCACCCGCTGACCGAATGCCCGGAATCGCGGAAGCAGGACTGCCTCGATCGAAGCGACCGGAACATCGGCACCGGCGATTCCGAGGAAGGCTCCCGAATCGATCGTCACCGGAATTGCGAAGGTGCAGACGTACTGATCGGTACACGCGTAATCGACGGTCGGCCCGTACGCCCAGCGCCGACCCTGGTCGCGCGGAATCGTGAACCAGTCCATGGCCGTGTAGTCGTAGAAGTACTCATTGTGCGGATTCAATTCCAGCACAAGACGTTGCGGTCCGCGGTCGGTGTCGAGGAACCACCACTCCAGGAATCGGGGGCGATCCGCGAGAACGCAGTCGGCCATCACTACGCCCGCGCTTTCGAGCAGTTTTCCATGCCGCTCGAGCTCGCCGACGATGGTGTCGAGCAGCGGTGCGAGGTCGGTCGATCGGGGCGGGCGCTGCAGCTTCTCGGTCGACCTCGCCCACAGTGCCGCCAATTCGGCCCCGATGATGCCCAGCGATTCGTAGACCTCCTCGGCCAGTTCTGTGACGGCGTGGACGAGCGATTCGACGGTCACCGGGGTGGAAGAACTATCGGTATCCCTCATCGATCAACTGAGCTCCAAACGTAGGGCGACGAGGCGGCGGATGCGTGATTCGATTTGTGATTCTGCCAGTTCTCTCGCCCGGGCGTCGTCTTCTCTTTCGATCGCGTCCACCAAATCGCGATGCACGGTGGCTTCGGCGGTGGGGTCGAGTTTCAGTCGGGGTAACCAGAGCAGGGCGGAGAGTTCGGCTTGTAGCGCGACCTGGGCGCGGGTCAAACGGGTGGATTGCGCGCACACCGCCATTTCGATATGGAAGCGGCTGTCGGCCCGGCGGGCCGATATGGGCTCGCTGCTGTCCTTCAGCCGGTCGGCCAGGGATCGCAGCCGCGCGATATCGGCTCGCAACCCGCGGCGTGCGGCGAACACGGCGGCGGCTCCGGTGACGGCGAAGTGTTCGTCCCCCAGATCGCGCAATTCTTGGATGCTCATCTCCTGCAAGCGCACCAGTGAGCTGCTCTCGAGGATCTCCGCCGCACCGCGGATGAAGCTGCCGCCGCCGCGTCCGCGCTTGGTCTGCACGATTCCCTGCTGGCGGAGCACGGCCAGTGCCTCGCGCAGGGTCATCGTCGACACCCCGAGCTGACCGGCGAGGTCGGTCTCGCTCGGCAACTGCTGGCCGTCGACCATCAGGCCGAGGCTGATGGCGGCACAGAGTCGCTGCACCACGGCCTCGGTCTTCGGGCCGCCGCCCTCGAGGGGGGCCAGCACGGCGCCGAGAGCGGTCAATCCGGCGCTCTCCTGCTTGGACAACGCGACTCCTCGGTGGGGGATGTAACTCGATCCTAGCCAACGAACACTTGAACTATGAACTCTAGAGTTAGAGGTACGCGGTGCGACTGAGTGATCCCGCCCCGGTCCGCCGCCTATCGCGGTCCCCTGACGCTGTGGGCTCCGACTTCGCCCCGGAGGTCTCGGTCGCATACCGGCCTGGCAGTGAACTTAACGCAATCATTACCTGCCACGCGTTGAACTATGAAATCTAATGTCTTAGGTTCAGACGGGTGGAACTGCCTTTCTGGGCACCGGGACGCGGCGGCGTCACGATCGAAACAGGATTTCCCCATGTTCGAAACGAACCAGAACAGCCATGACGTGCACTACGGTCACTTCACCGCGACCGTGCCGAGTCGACGGCCCGGCAGGTGGCGCGGAGGGGTATACGGCCGGGGGCGCGGATCGGCGCAAGTGCGAGCCGAGCGTACGACGCCAGGGTTCCGACGATGAGTGACATACGCCATACCGAAGTCGACGGTGTATGCGTGACGTGGCGTTTCGTTCACCACCACCTGATCGCGATCGTCGCCGTGGACAAGGCATCGGATGCTTCTCCGTTGGTCGCGTTCGGCCCCGGCAACTACCCTGACCTCGCGCAGGCACGAGAACTTCTTCCGGAGCTGACGCGGCTCTGGGACGCGGTGCGCCGCGAATTCTGGGACAAACTCATCCCGCCACTGCCCGTGGTGACCAGGCAACGGGCTTGGGCGTGAGCCGGTTACCTCGGTGAATGCACCGCCTGGACCTGCTCACCATCGCTGTCGCTGAAAGCCGCTCGTTTCGCCCTCAGCGGCGGCCGCGCGGCTTCGTATACGCGCGGACCGGGTCTCGGTCCCGCGTGATGGCCCCGTCCACGCGCCGCCGGGCCCGAACACTTCTTCCTGAAGCTGCGCACCTTGCTGTGGCGCCCCGGTCTCGGCGCCGAGCTCGGCGAGGAACAGGTCGCCGCCGCGAACGAGTTCTGGTTCGCTGACTTCACCACGTCGAAGCCTCGTGGCGAACATATGTTTGGGACCACGGTCAGGAGGCATTACCCCAGCGGACAAGCTCGACAAGGAGGTTCAGATGTCGGCTGGAGTATGGGTAATCATCGTCGTCATCGCCATTGTCGTCGTCGCGGCCGTTGTCGCGCTCCTGGTGTGGCCGATGCTGCGCAGACAGCGACTACGCCGCAGATTCGGCCCGGAATACGACCGGACGGTACAGGAGCACGAGGATCGCAAGACCGCGGAGCGGGAACTCGCAGAGCGCGAGCGCAGGCACGCGCAACTGCGGCTACGCGACCTGTCGGACGACGAGAAGCGGGTCTATTCCACCCGCTGGGTAGAGGTGCAGGAGCGATTCATCGATGACCCCGCCGGGGCGTTGACCGAAGCCGACCGCCTCGTCACCACGATCATGTCCGAACGCGGCTACCCCACGGAGAACTACGAGCAGCAGGTGGCTGATCTGTCCGTGGAGCATGCCGAGCCGCTGGGCCACTATCGCGCCGCGCACGACATCGCGACCCGCCCCGCAGGTACGGCGGTATCCACGGAAGACCGGCGCACAGCCATCGTGCACTACCGGGAAGTGTTCGAAGATCTGATCGGCGTGGGCGGCGAAGGCAAGAAGGACGTGAAAGCATGAGCACCGAATCCGAGCGTCGCCCCTATCGCGATGGGGCGGAAGAGAATTCACCGACAGCGGGTGAGCGGCGGGTCGAGTCGCAGTACGAAGGAACCGAGCAGGCGGACCGTGGTCGGCAGGCCGAACCGGCGGGCGAAACGGCAGCGGTGCGGCGCGATCCCGGGCAGACCGAGGCGTCCCGCGGGATCGGCGAGGCCGAGTCCGCGCAGACCACCGGTACGGCGCCCGAATCGAACACGCCCGCGGCCCACGGATCGGAGCCGGCCCGCGCGGATGCCTCGCGACGGGATGTGATCGACAGCGAGTGGAGCGACACCGGCACGACTGGGCAAACCGCCGCCCACGGTGCGCCGACGGCCGAAACCGCGGCGGGCGGGCCTGCGCCGCTGTTGCCCGATGCCGATCTCGATCGCCTGCGCACCCAGTGGCGGGAAGTGCAGGTTACCTTCGTCGACAACCCCAAAGACGCGGTCGCTCGCGCGGACGAGCTGCTCGGCGATACCATCCACCAGCTGACCACCACCTATGACCAGCGCAAACGCGAACTGGACGAGCGGCTCGGCGACACGTCCGACACCGAGGGGCTGCGGCAGGCGTTGCGTGGGTACCGGGCGTTCTTCGACCAGTTGCTCTCGATCGGCGGCTAGCCGGAAGCCGTTGGTCATGAAGGTCTTCCGATTGGCCGGCGGGACGGTCGACCGGGCGACGGACTGGGTCGCCCGGCAGGTGAAGGCGCGAGTGCCCACCGCCGACCCCGCCGATCGCGACCCGGAGTTCATCGCCGACACCGTCGATCTGGGCTGGCTTCTCGTGCGCCTCTACTTCCGGGCGGAGGTGCGCGGCTTGGAGCGGGTTCCGGAAGAGGGGCCGGTCTTACTGGTCGGCAACCATTCCGGCGGGAACGTATCGCCGGAAGTCTTGGTGACCACGCTCGCCTTCGTCCGGCGTTTCGGACCGCAGCGGCCCTTCTTCCAGCTCGCCCACGACATGGTGATGGCCTACCCGGTGATCGGCTCGTTGCTGCGCCGCTTCGGAACGGTCAACGCCGACCCGGGTAATGCCGAGCGAGTGCTGCGCGACGGCGCGGCGGTGCTGGTCTACCCCGGCGGTGACTGGGAGGTGCACCGTCCGACGTGGGAGGAGGACCGGATCGACTTCGCCGGTCGCACCGGATTTCTCCGCCTCGCTTGGAACGAGCGGGTTCCGATCGTGCCGGTGGTGAACATCGGTGCGCAGCAGACTCAGTTGGTGCTCACCCGCGGTGATCGGATCGCGCGCCTGCTGCGGCTGGATCGGATGCTGCGGCTGAAGGTGTTCCCGATCTCGATCGCGCTGCCGTGGGGACTCGACCTCGGTGATCTCGCTGGGCATCTGCCGTTGCCCAGCAAGATCACCGTCGAGTTCCTCGACCCGATCGATCTTCGCGACGTGCTGGGGCCCGAACTGGATCTGGACGAGGCCTACCGGCACGTCACCGGAATCATGCAAGGGGCGCTGACCAGGCTGGACGAAGAGCGCGACCTGCCGATCGTCGGCTGACCCGAAACGGCGGCGCGATTACGGCCGCTGTCCGCCACTTTCATGATACCGTTAGTAACATATACTCGCTCGTGTGATGGAGGTCACCATGCGCGACGCCGCGCATGCACGGATCGAATGGTTCGCCGCTCCCGGCACCGAGGGCGGGGGAGCGGCGCTGGACCAGGTGGCGATCATGACCGGCGCCGCCGGACTGGTCGCGGTCGTTCTGCTGTGGATCGGGTATCTCCACCGAACCCGCCGGATCACCTGGTTACAACGCGTCGCCGACCGTCTCGGGCGGCTGCTCAACCGCCCCGGATGGGTCGCCCTTCCGCTGGCGATGTTCCTCGCGACGATCCTCACCGCGTTGCTGGGCTTCATCTGGGATGTCAGCCTGCACGTCGGCAACGGCCGGGACAACGGGCCACTGGCGAATCCGGCGCACTATTTCATCCTGGCGGGATTGTTCTTCCTGTTCACTGCCGGGATGTCGGCGATCGTGCTGCCCCTGGACGAGAAGCCCGGCGCCGCAGCGGTGCGGATCACCCGCACCTGGTACGCGCCCGTCGGCGGCATCCTCATCGCGGGCGCCGGTCTCTACGCCTTGATCGGCTTTCCCCTCGACGACATCTGGCATCGGATCTTCGGGCAAGATGTCACGCTCTGGGGGCCGACGCATCTGATGCTCATCGGCGGCGCCGGGTTGTCACTGATCGGTGTGTTGCTGCTCGAGTTCGAAGGCAGGCACAGCAAACCGGAGCCCGACCGCGCCGACGGCAGGCTGATGTGGCTGCTGCGGTCCTTCGCCTTCGGTGGCTTGCTCATCGGATTGTCGGTATTCCAGGTGGAATTCGACTTCGGGGTGCAGCAATTCCGGCTCGTTCTGCAGCCGATGCTCATCGCCGCCGCGGCCGCGGTGTCCCTCGTCGCCGCCCGTGCGAGCCTGGGGCCGTTCAGCACACTGGTGGTAGTCGGCTTCGCCGCCCTGGTCCGCACCGTGGTGGCCGTGCTGGTGGGCGGACCGATCATGGATGCCCCGCGCAATGTCTTCCCGCTGTATCTCGGCTGCGCGGTCGTGGTGGAACTGCTCGCGCTGCTACCGCTCATCCGGCGGCCGATCTGGTGGGGCGCGCTGTGCGGACTCGGGATCGCGACAGTCGGCCTGTGGCTCGAATCCCTCTGGGTTCGGGCGGTGTACGTCAATCCGTGGCCTGCCGCCATGTGGCCGGAACTGCTGGCGATGGCCGTGCCCACCGGTATCGCGGGTGGTGTCGTCGGCGCACTGCTGGCGATGACGCTGCGCGGCGAACCGCTGCCACGCCCGCCGGTGCGGCGCGGATTGATGGTCGCCGCGGTCGTGATCGTGGCGGCTGCCACCGCCAATGGGCTGCTCATCGACGTGCCGGAGCAGGCCACCGCCACGGTCGCGCTGCGTGACGTCGAATCAGGTTCAGGCGGCAGGATGGTGCTGGCGGACGTCCGCGTCACGCCCGCCGATCTGGTCGGCTCCGACCCCGAATGGATGCAGATCCTGTCCTGGCAAGGTGGCATCGGCAGTGACAGTCCCGGCCGCGGCCTGGTCGTCGACCACCTGCGACGAGTGGGTCCAGGGCACTACGTCTCCACCGAACCCGTCCCGGCTCATGGGTCGTGGAAAACAGTTCTGCGGCTGCAGGACGGGCGCGTCCTGACCGCCGCGCCGATCTTCATGGCCGCCGACCCCGGCATCGGCGTCGACGAGGTTCCCGCGCTCGCGTCGTTCAACCGCCCGTTCATCGCCGAGATCACGGTGCTGCAGCGGGAGCGCTCGTTCGATTACCCGTCCTGGTTGTTCGGCGCGGCATCGCTGGTCGTCCTGGTGTGCAGCCTCGTCCTCGTCGGCGCGCTGTCCTGGGGCGCGGCGCGGATCAACGACCGGTATCCGCACACGAGCCGGACGGCCGTGGCGGAACCGGCGGTTTCGCGATGACCGGGGGCGCCGACAGCGTGGACGTGTTGGCCCATCACTCGCTGCTGCTCGCGATACCGGCCTTCCTGCCCGCCCTGGCCGTGGTCGCCGTCGTCGTGTTCGTCGCCGTGCGAGACCGCCGCGCCGAGGCGCGTGATCGCACATCTGGCTCGCCGTCCGAGCACGGCGCGGACGCGGAGAAGGAGCGGTGATGGCATCTGTGTGGCGGTGGGGGGCGCTCGTGCTGCTGAGCGGTCTGGTCGTGAGCGGCTGTGCCTCCTCCGATCCCGACACCGCCTCGTCGGCGAGCGGGACGGCTGGAGACTCGGAGAGTCTCGTCGTCGCGGTCCGGATCGCGGCGGGGTCGGTGAGCCCGGCCGATGTCCGCCTCGAGACCCGGGTGGGACGACCGATCGAGGTGGTGGTCGACAGCGACGCCGACGACGAACTGCACGTACACGGCACGCCGCAGCACACGTTCGCGATCACCCCGGGGGCTGGACAGCGGTTCCGCTTCACCGTGGATGTGCCGGGCCGGGTGGAGATCGAACTGCATCACGCGCGGCGAACGGTGGCGACATTGCTCGTTCGCGGATGACGGTTCTCGCGCACGGCATCGGCGGCGCCACGGATCTGCCGATCCCACTGTCGTACGCGCTTGTCGGAGCGGCCTGGGCCTTGACGTTCTCGTTCGCGGTGCTGGTGCTCGCCTGGCGCGAACCGCGGCTGGACCCGCGATCACCGGGAATCGCGCTTCCCTCGGTGGTCGGTGCGATCCTGGACTCCAGGGCGGTCCGGGTCGTGATTTCGGGAGCGAGCGTGGCCGTCACTCTCGTGGTCGTCGCGATCGGTGTCTTCGGAAGTTCGGATCCGGCGCGCAATCCCGTGCCCGGTGTCGTCTACATCTACCTCTGGGTCGGTGTCATGGTCGCCTCACTGGTCGCAGGACCCGTGTGGAAGATCTTGTCGCCGGTGCGCGCCGTGCACCGCGCCCTGTGCCTGATGCGGCGCCGTCCACCCGCCCAGGGATTGATGCGTTATCCCGGTTCTTGGGGGCAGTGGCCCGCGGTGCTGGGCCTGTTCTCCTTCGTGTGGATGGAACTGGCCTACCCGGAACCGGGTTCGGTGGCCGCCGTGACCACCTGGCTCGTGGCGTATCTCGTCGTGAACACGGCCGGACTGATCATGTGCGGCACCGTCTGGGCCGAGCGTGCCGATCCGCTGGAGGTGTACAGCAGTCTGCTGGGCAGGCTGAGCCCGTTGGGGCGTCGCGATACCGGTGAACTCGTGCTGCGATCGCCGTTGAACAATCTGGCGGGAACTCCGGTCCGGGTGGCCGCGGTGGCCGTGGCCGCCACCCTGCTGGGCTCGACGGCGTTCGACAGCTTCAGCACCTTCCCTTCCTGGCGTGGTCTGCTGGCCGACGCCGGTGGCGGCGGATACGAGTTCCTGCCGACCGTGCTGAAGACGGTGGGGCTGCTGGGTTTCATCGTGGTCGTCGGCGGCCTGTTCTGTACCGCCGCGAGGGCGACCGGAGGCCTGCCCGAAGCCGAGCGGAAACTGCTGCCGGCTCGCCTCGCGTACAGTCTGTCCCCGATCGTCGCGGGTTATCTCGTCGCCCACTACCTCACCTTCTTGGTCGAGAAGGGCCAGGCGACGGTGCTCTTGTTCGCGGATCCGTTCGGACGAGGATGGAACCTGGCCGGACTGGCCGACCGCGACGTCGCCTACCTCTTGTCCACACATCCCGCGGTGCTGGGGACGATCAAGGTGCTGGCCGTGGTGATCGGACATATTCTCGGCGTCGCCGCCGCGCACGACCGCTGCCTGCGACTGCTGCCGCGGGCCCATCGGGTGACGGGTCAACTGGCTTTGATGCTGACCATGGTCGGTTTCACCTTCACCGGTCTCTACTTGCTGTTCGAGTCCTGAGGCACATCCGAATCTCCCACCGCGACAAGCATTTCGCGCAACGTCTTTTTGGAAGGCTCGCCGCCGCGGTGTCCGCGACGATCGCCGCGGAACTGGGCGTGCGGGCCACCGTCGACGAGTTGGCTCGTATCCTTGCGCGCACACTCATCGGCGCGACGGACGCGCTCACCCGGAAGATGCCCGAATTCGCGAATCCTGGGGGCCGCGTACCCCGGCGCCACCGCCGGGCAGATGGGTGAACGCGGATCGGCGAGGTGTAACTCGATGATCGAGCGGGAACCGGCCGGAATGACCGAGCCGACCCGTAGACCGGCCGACTCGGCGATCTCACGCAGCCTGCCGAGGGGGCGTTCCCGGCCGCGGACGTAGCACAGCATCCGCAGGTCGCCTTCGGTATCGGGTGCGCCACCGTCGGCATCGCCGATGTGGTCGAGCACGAGCACCTTCCCGTGCTCCGGAACCGCGTCGGCGCAGCGTCGCAAGATGCGAACGGCGGCCTCGTCGTCCCAGTCGTGCAGGACACCCGAGAGCAGATAGCCGCCCGCTCCGGCGGGAAGGGGATCGAAAAAGCTGCCGACCTGCGCGTCGGCCCGGTGGTCGAGGCCTGCCGAGCGAATGGCCTGCTGTGCACGAGCGACCGGGCCTGCCAAGTCGAGCACCGTCCCGCGCAGGTTGCCATGGGCGCGAAGAAGGGCGACGAGCAAGCTGGCGTCGCCTCCACCCACATCGACGAGGTGACCGAGCGCGCCCCATGAGTAGGCGTCGGCCACCGCCGGGGCATCCGCCGTCAACCGGGAGCCCATCAGAGCGTCGAACGACGCTCCCAGCGCGGGATCGGCGGACAGATCTTCCCAGAACGTCCGGCCGAACTGACGTGGAAAGGCGGGCTCACCGGTGCGAACGGTGTGCAACAGCTGGACGAAGCACAGATCGGCGCGCCCGACGGCGCCCTCCAGATCGATCCAGCGCCGCACCCCTTCCGGATGATCGTCCCGCAGGCGCTCACCCAACGACGTCAGCCCATAGCCGCCGGTACTTCCACGAGACAGCACACCGGCGGTCACCAGGTGGTCCAGCAGACGCCCCAGCGCGTCCCGGTCCGCGTCCACCGCGGCGGCCAGCGCCTCGCTCGTCCGCCTGCCCGCGGCGACGTGGTCGGCCAGCCGCAGCGTCGCGGCCACGCGGATGGCCATCGGCGTCACCAGGTCGGCGGCGGCCCACAGCGCCCCGCCCCATTCGATCGGCTCCTCGGCCATAACCCTCCTCGCTCGTCGGCTCCGGGTCGCCGATCACATGGCTCCGGCGGTCAGCGCAGCGGCACCTGCCAGCACAACCGCGTGCCCGCGGTACGCCCGTCCGGTTCGGTACCGGCCGTGACCGTGAAGGTCCCGGCCGCTTCCTCGGCGCGCCGGGCCAGATTCGTCAGACCGCTCGGGGCGACGTCGGTGGGCACCCCGCAGCCGTCGTCCTCGACGACGATGATCAGGTCGTCGGCCACGGTGATCTCGACCGAGACGGTGTCGGCTCCGGAGTGCCGTACGGCGTTGCTGACCGCTTCGCGCACAACGGCTTCGGCGTGATCGGCCAGTTCGGGATCGATGACCGAGAGTGGCCCGCTGATGCGCACGGACGTGCGGATGCCGCTGGGCGCGGTCTGCTGGCGGATGGCTTCCTCGATGCGTTGGCGCACCCGCGCGCTGTCGCCGCCGTGCAGGTCGAAGATCGAGGTGCGGATTTCTTGGACGACGTCTTGCAGGTCGTTGATCGCCTCGGTGATCCGCTCGCGCACTTCGGGCACGCGGGTTCGGGGGACGGTGCCCTGCAGGCTCAGCCCGACGGCGAACAGCCGCTGGATGACGTGGTCGTGCAGGTCGCGGGCGATGCGGTCGCGGTCGGAGAGGATGTCCAGTTCCCGCATGCGCCGTTGCGCGTCGGCCAGTTGCATCGCCAGCGCGGCCTGGTCGGTGAAGGCGGAGGTCAGTTCGAGGATCTCGTTGTTGTAGGGCGCCGATTCCACCGCCCGCAGCGCGACCAGCACGCCCACCGTGGAATCGGAGGTCTGCATGGGCAGCACGAGCGCGGGCCCGGCGTCGGGGAAGATCTTGCCGAGATCCGCGCGGCGAGCGTCGTCCACCCGCTGGGGAGAACGCTGTCGGAAGGCCTGACCGATGGTGGTGTCTCCCAACGGCAGCTTGATCAGCCGCTGGTCGTGCGTGGCGCCGGCGGTATGTGTGATCAGAAGTTCGGTGATCTCTTCGGGTGGCCCCTCGGAGTCCGGGACGACCGCGAGATAGGTCCGTTCGGAGCCGGTGAGCCGATGCGTGGCTTCGACGAGGTGGGTGAGGACCTGGCCGGGGGCGGTGCCTGCGAGGAATTCGGTGGTGATGTCGCGGGTGGCTTCGATCCAGGCTTGGCGGGTGCGGGCGGATTCGTAGAGGTGGGCGTTGTCGATGGCGATTCCGGCCGCGGCGGCCAGGGCTCGCACGATGACTTCGTCGTCTTCGGTGAAGGGTTGGCCGCCTGCTTTCTCCGTGAGATAGAGGTTGCCGAATACTTCGTCGCGGATGCGGACGGGCACGCCGAGGAAGGTGCGCATCGGCGGGTGATGGGCGGGGAATCCTACCGAGGAGGGGTGGTCGGCCAGGTTGTCGAGCCGGATCGGTTTGGGCTGGCTGAACAGTAGTCCGAGCACGCCGTGGCCTTGGGGGAGGTCGCCGATCAACTCGCGGGTCGGTTCGTCGATGCCCTCGTAGATGAATTGGGTGAGTTGCTGGTCGTGGCCGCGGACGCCGAGCGCGCCGTAGCGTGCATCGACCAGCGAGATAGCGGTGTGCACGATGGTGCGCAAGGTGCGATTGAGGTCGAGGCCGGAGGTGACGGTGAGCATGGCCTCGACCAAGCCGTCCATGCGGTCCCGGGCATCGATGATCTGCTCGATGCGATCCTTGACCTCGCCGAGCAGTTCGCGCAGCCGCAGTTGGGAAAGCGTGTCCCGCACGGAGTAGGGGTCGGCCGACGCGTAATCAGTCGTATGCGTCCCTGAAACGCCGTCAGCGCGGCTTCTCGCCATGGCTCAAGAATATTTCACCCGGTTCCGGAAATGAACGCCACCGACGAGTGGATATGGACACGCCACCGGTCAGGAGTCGATGGTGGAGCCGGACGGCCGGGACCGGAGTTTGGAGGCGTAGACCGCGGCCTGGGTGCGCCGTTCCAGGCCGAGTTTGGCGAGCAGGCGGGATACGTAGTTCTTCACCGTCTTCTCGGCGAGGAACATGCGCTGAGCGATCTGGCGGTTGGTCAGTCCTTCACCGAGGAGGTCGAGCAGTTTGCGTTCCTGATCGGTGAGTCCGGCCAGGGGGCCGTCGTGGTGGGTGTTGGCGCGTAGTCGTTGCATCAAGGCGGCGGCGGCGCGGTTGTCGAGCAGGGAGCGGCCCGCGCCGACTTCCTTGATGGCTTTGGCCAGCTCCATGCCCTTGATGTCCTTGACGACGTAGCCGCTGGCTCCGGCCAGGATCGCGTCCAGCATCGCCTGTTCGTCGGTGAACGAGGTCAGGATCAAGCAGCGCAGATCGTCGAGCTTGGACAGCAGGTCACGGCAGAGTTCGATCCCGTTGCCATCGGGCAGGCGCACGTCGAGAACGGCGACGTCCGGCCGGAGTGCGGGAATGCGGGCGAGGGCCTGGGCGACGTCGCCTGCTTCGCCGATCACGGTGAGTTCCGGGTCGTCGGAAAGCAGGTCGGCGAGGCCGCGGCGGACGATCTCATGGTCGTCGACCAGAAACACCGTGATCATCGAGTGTCCAATCCGGGAGCGGGGGTGGGGTCGACACTACGCATCGGGCAGGCCGCTCGGTACGGGCCAAAAGTCCCTTCCTGCGTGGCGACGGGACTCGCCGCGCAGGCATGTCATTCGCGGTGCGACGCACCGCGCTGGGAAGTATTCGGTAGGGCCGGTCGTGGAGATGCCCGGCAGCGATCAGGTCGGCGCCTCCGAGCGGGTGAGGCCTTCGGCGATCAGGATCCGGTGGGCTTGCTGCGCGGCGGAGACCTGCGCGCTGTCGGGCGGTTCGCCGCCGGAAAGACCTTCCAGGCTGCGGGCGAGCACCGCCACCGCGTCGGTGAGTGCACGTAGCCGGCCGTCCAACTCGTCGAGACGAGACGATTCCGGTCGCGTGACCGGAGTGGCGTCCTGCTGCAAGGTGCCCGCGAGGTCGGCTCCGCGCAGGACGGCCCGCAGATCTTCGGGCAACAGCGCGAACACGTGATCGAGCTGGCCGGGCGAGAACAGATCGGCCAGCGCGTCGGTCACCGCACCCGCGAGAGCGTAGGCCTCGTCTCGGGAGACGCCTGCTTCCAATGCGAACTGATCGAGGAAGGAGGGCACGTCGTGCGGGAAAGGAACGTGTGCGGGCACCCAGCCCTCGTAGAAGATCCCGCGCAGCAGTTCGGGCAGCTGGGCGCTCAGGTGCGCGGCCGCGTTGACACCGATGCGGTCACGCACCGTGTGCAGCCAGGCGCGCAGTGCGCGGTGCGCGAATGCCCGGTCTTCGGTGGCGAGTTCGTCGGTCAGAGTGCGCAGCCACTCGTGCGCGGTGTGCACCGCGGGTGCGAGGGGGTCGCGGTGGTAGCTCATGACGTGTGCCTTTCACGGATGAAATCGTGGTCGTCGAGGTGCGATATCCACGAGACTGCTCGTCCGAGCCGGGACCGGTGAGAGGACTCCTACCCGCACTGACGGGACCATGGTCACCCCGGATGCCGGATCGCCGTGGACGCGACGTGATCACGTCCGCGCGGGCGACGAATCGCGGAGGATCGCCAATGCGGCGGCGAGCCGCCGCCGCAGCTCGCCCGCGACGGACCGCAGCCCCGGCTGCGCGGTGACGCAGACCAGCAGTTCCGGATCGGCGACCTCGACCTGTGTGCCGGTGTCGGTCGAGCGCACCACGAGACCGCACGAGAACATCGCCCCGGCGTGGCGGTCGGCCGACAGCGCCCGGTAGGTCAGCTGGGGGTCGCAGACGCCCAGCAGCAGATAGTTCTCGATCTGTTCGCCGATCGTCTCGCGCAGCGTGGCCTGTAGGTCGACTTCGGCGATCACCGCCAGTTCCGCACCGCGCAAGGCATCCCTGGTCCTGCGCACCGCCTCCTCGAAAGGGGCGTCGAGGTGCACCGCCACGGTGGCGGCGGGAGCAACCGGCAACCGGATCTCGGTGAGCAGACGCCGGGCGTCGGTGACCTCGTCCGGGCCGATGAGGTAGGCCTCGGTGGGGGGACCGATCGGCCGGTAGCCGCTGTCGCGCAGCCATTCCTGGAGCGCCTGATACGCGGCGGCGAGGTCGCGGTAGCTGCCGCGGTGGCAGGTGCGAGCGACGAGAGTTCCCGGCAGGACGACCACTTGCGCGCCGGAGCTGGGCCCGAGGTTGGGTGCGGGCTCCACCGCGACGCCGAATTCCACCGCGGCCGCTTCGCCTTCGAGTGTGTCGTCGCGGAAGGTGATCGTCGGCGCGCCGCTGGCGACCAAACCGGCCTGCCGCACGACGCGGGTCACTTCCCGCATTCCCTCCGCGATGTCCTCGCCGAGCAAACCTGGGTCGGGACGAAGCCTGCGTGCCATCCGCAGCACCGTTTCCGGTGCGGACTCGACCAGGGCGATCCGGTATTCCACCGCGTCCTCCTCGATTCGTCGTGCCGTGGGCGCGGGCCGCCCTTCGGGTGTCGGTGGGCTCAGCGGGAACCGGTGACGGTGAAGACGTCGGTGACCGGGCGCCGGGGAGTCGGCGGGACCATGTCGGCGTCGTCGGGCGCGGTGCCGACACGGAGCACCACCTGAGGTGTCGCCGGACGGGGAACCAGGCCGGCGAGCAGTCCCCGGGTCGTCGGCAGTTCGGTGACATGGGTGAGCGCGCAGGTCGCCAGACCCGCGGCGGTGCATTCCAGCAGCACGGCCGACAGCGCCTCGCCGGTGCGCAACCAGCGTGTCACCGAATCCCCGTCGGTGCCGAGCAGAACCAGCCGCGCGCGATCGTCGAGCCGGGCCCGTCGCATCGAACGCGGCGCCGGGGGGAACGCGCGCCCGACACCGACCCGGGCGAATTCCGCGTCGGACACCAGCGCGGAGGCCGGCACGCCTTCGAGCGTCTCCGAATGCCCGGCCCACCATTCCAATTCGGTCTGATACAGCAAGTCCTGGCGGCGCAGCGCACCGATCTGTTCCGAAGCGGCGGCGAGCCGAGGCCGGGCGCTGTCGTCCAAGACGTCGAGTTCCACCTCGTGCGGGGAGGTGAGCATCCGCAGCCGGGGCAGCAGGCCTGCGAAGCCCTGCGGTTCGAGCATCGGCAGCCGGTCGGTGCGGCGCCGGTCGATGACGCGTGCTCGGGTGTGGATCCCCTCCGGCGGGTCGGTCCACGGCCGGAATTCGATCACGGCGAGATGGTCGGGTCGCTGCCGATCCGGCACGCGCACCGTGTCGGTGTGCCAGCCTTGGTCGGCGAAGGCGGTTCGCGCGTGATGCAGGACGGCTCCGCAGCTGATCACCAGCTGGCGGCCGTGCGGGTCGGTCGAGGGCAGCAGCCGGTCGGCGTCGGTGTAGAGGTGCAGGCGGGTTCCGTCGAACACCCACCGCCACGGCTGGGTGTTGTGCACCGACGGCGCCCGGGTGGCCAGCCGCAACGCAGCCAGCATCACCCGATGCTCGGGTACCGAAATGGCGGGTGCTTCGTCGTTCGCGGTCATGGTTCGAGTCTTCGCGGGATCGTCCGGACCGGATACGGGCGTTCCGCCCGCGACGCAGGGTCCTTGGTCACCGTCGCCCGCCGGGCCGGTGCGAGGCCGCCGTGACCTTCCGCGCGGCGTTCTACTTCTCGATGTCCGCCACACCGGCACGCAGGACCGTCACGCCCCACCACAACAGCCGCAGCGCGAGACCGGCGTAGATCAACACCGCCAGATACACCAGGTCCGCGCCGTAGTCGCGCGCCCAATTGGGCAGCAACAGGACGAGCGCCACGAGCATCCCGATCAGCATGATCGAAGCGAGCACCACCGCGGGAACCGCCAGCGGCACCGAGTCCGGGTCCGGAGTTCCGTCGGATGGACGTGGAGGTATACGACGGGGTGACATAGCACACAGCCTGCTCGGGGGGCGGGTGCGAGGGGAGGGTACTGCTGCCCGTAGAGCGGGGGCTAACGTCCCGGATATCGATGTGGCCTCAGTCCACCTCGCCCTGTGGACCGGACATCTCGAGGATCTCCGAGAGTGGACGGCGCGGCGTCAGTGGAGCGTCCTGCGCGGATTCGGGTGCCGAGCCGACCCGGACCAGCACCTGCGGCAAGCCGAAACCGCCGGTCAGCGTGCGGACCAGCGCGCGGCTCTGCGGGACTTCGGTCAGGTGGGTCAGCGGACAGGTCGCGTACCCCGCGAGGGTGCACTCCAGCAGCACCGTGGACAGCACCTCACCGCAGTGCACCACGTCGTCGGGGGTGTCGCTGTCGGTGGAGAGGACCAGGATCACCGAATGGTCGTCGGCGACCTCACCGCGCCGGTCACCGGAGACGGTGGGGAACTTGCGGCCCACGCTCACCCGCTGCCGTTCCTGCTCGGAGATCAGCGACTCCTTGGGGACACCGGCGTCGGCGACGACGTGCCCCGTCCACCATTGCAATTCGGCGTGGTAATCCGGGTCGTAGCGGCGCAGCGACGCGGTCATCTCCGAGGCGCGGGCCAACGTGGGGCGGCTGTCGTCGTGCAGGACGTTCAGCGTGGCGTCGGCGGGATCGAACGTGCTGCGCAGCACGGTTTCGAAATCGGGCCATCCGGGCGGCGCCGCGAACGGCAGCCGGTCGGTGTGCCTGCGCAGGATGGCGTCGGCGCGGGCGCGGTCGGCGTCGGTCACGAAATGCGCCCGATGAAACGTGATGGTGGCGAGATGATTGCGACGATTCGGGTTGGGGAAATGGGCGACGAGGGTGCGCCAACCGGCAGCGGACATGGCCGCGCGGAGATGGCCCAGCGCGACACCGCAGCTGATCAGCATCTGACGACCGGCGGTGTCGGTCGCCGGGAGGCGGCGTTCGGGTACCGCGAACAGCCGCAGCGCTTGGCCGTCGAACGTCCAGTGCCAGGGCTGGCTGTTGTGCAGCGACGGCGCCCGGCCGGCGAGGAGGACGGCCTTCTCGATGGTTTCTCCGGTGGGTAGCTCGTTCATATGGCCGACGGTAGGTCTCCCACGCCGATGGGAAAACAGTCGTTGGTCCCGGATCTCGTCGCTGGTGGCCCCCACGTCAGGCGGTTGTTGCGGACTTTCGTCCCTGGACGGGACACCGGCGACTCGGTCAGGCTGGAAGTCGTGGGCAACGGTGTGCGGGCGACGCCGCGGATCGATTCGCGCCGCCACGACGCGGTGATCTTCGACATGGACGGGGTGGTGACCGACAGCGCGTCGATGCACGCCGCGGCGTGGACGGAATTGTTCGACGACTTCCTCACCCGGCGTCCCGCCGGTGCCGGACAGGACCGGTCGCCGTTCACCGAAACCGATTACCTCCGCTTCGTCGACGGCAAGCCACGCTATCGAGGCGTCGCGGACTTCCTCGCGGC
The DNA here is from genome assembly GCF_053604885.1 of Nocardia sp. NPDC003999. Taxonomy (NCBI): domain Bacteria; kingdom Bacillati; phylum Actinomycetota; class Actinomycetes; order Mycobacteriales; family Nocardiaceae; genus Nocardia; species Nocardia sp. NPDC003999. The sequence goes on along the minus strand of NZ_JBSGIB010000022.1, from coordinate 91,229 downwards.
GCGAGGTATCGCGTTGCCCTGGGGCACCGCCGCCGATCCGGAGACGGCCGAAACCGTATGTGGGCTCGGAAACCGCAAGGATCACCTGTTCCGCGAGCGCGTCGCACGTGACGGTGTCCGGGTGTTCCCGTCGACCGTCGACCTCGTTCGTCGTCTGACGGCCGCGGGCATCGGCACGGGCATCTTCTCCGCCAGCCGGCATTGCGCGCAGGTGCTCACGGCCGCCGGTGTCGCGGACCTGTTCACGGTGCGGGTGGACGGGAACGATGCCGAGGAATTGGGCCTGGCGGGGAAGCCCGATCCGGCGATGTTGCTCGAGGCCGCGCGCCGACTCGGGGCCGGACCGGACCGGACGGTTGTGGTCGAGGATGCCGAGGCGGGCGTCGCCGCCGGTCGCAGTGGGGGCTTCGCGCTTGTCATCGGTGTCGATCGGCGGGCGAACGCGGATGGGCTGCTGGCCCGGGGAGCCGACGTCGTCGTCGATGACCTCGCTCGGGTGCGGTTGCGCGGGGGCTTCCGGCGGATGTCGGAGCTGCCGGACGTCGAGGAGGGCTGGCCGCGGATAGCCGACCGTCTGAGCACCGCGAAAGTCGCGGTGCTGCTCGACTTCGACGGCACCGTCGCGGATATCGTCCCCGATCCGAATGCCGCCGAACCGGTCGCGGGCGTGGCGGCCGCATTGCGGAAGCTGGCAGCGGAATGCCCCGTCGCGGTCGTCAGCGGACGCGATCTCGCCGATTTGCGTGCCCGCGTCGGCGTCGGCGGAATCTGGTACGCGGGCAGTCACGGCTTCGATCTGGTGGCCCCGGACGGCGCCGGGCACGTGCACGATGCCGCACCCGGCGCCGAGGATGCGCTCGCCGCGGCGGCCGGTGAACTTCGGCGTCGCCTGCGGGATGTTCCCGGAATCCTGGTGGAGCACAAGCGGTTCGCGGTCGCCGTTCACTACCGCAACGTCACGGCGGAACACGTCGGGGGAGTGGTCGCCGCGGTGCACGAGGCAGGGCACACGGCGGGATTGCGCGTCACCCACGGCAGGCGTGTCGCCGAGCTGCGCCCGGATGTGGACTGGGACAAGGGCGCCGCGGTGCGGTGGATTCTCGACCATCTCACCGTCCCGGTGCTGCCGGTCTATCTCGGCGACGATCTGACCGACGAGGACGCGTTCGATGCCGTCGAAGCGGATGGGCTCGCCATCGTGGTGCGCCACGGGGAGACCGGCGACAGGCACACCGCCGCCCGGTACGCGATCGACGGGCCGCATCGGGTCCGCGACTTCCTCGATCGGCTGGCCCGCAGGCTGCGACCCGATACCGTCGCGGCCGCGCCGGAGTCGTGGACACTCGACTTCGATGGATACGACCCGGCCCGAGAGAAGCTTCGGGAGTCACTGTGCACGGTCGGCAACGGTTATTTCGCCACCCGCGGTGCGGCGCCGGAATGCGGGGCGGGAGCGGTCCACTACCCGGGTACGTATGTGGGCGGGGTGTACAACCGGCTCTCCGACACGATAACCGGCCACGTGGTCGACAACGAAAGTCTGGTCAATCTGCCGAATTGGCTCCCGCTGACCTTCCGGATCGAACGCGGCCCCTGGTTCGACATCGATACCGCGGATTTGCTGGATTACCGGCAGCAGCTGGATCTGCGCCGCGCCGAACTCGTGCGGCGGTTCCGTTTTCGCGATCCGTCGGGTCGGATCACCGCGGTGACGCAACGCCGGTTCGCCGCCATGCATCGTCCGCACTCGGGCGCGATGGCGACGACGATCACCGCCGAGAACTGGTCGGGCGAACTGACCATCCGCTCGGCGATCGATGGATCCGTTCGCAATCAGTTGGTGCAGCGGTATTGGGACCTGTCCGACACCCATCTGGTGACCGAACACGCCGTACACCTGTCCGCGAGATCGGTGCTGCTCTCGGCGCGGACCCGCGCCTCGAGAACGCCGGTGGCCGTCGCGACGCGCAGCGGTCTGCGACGCGGCGGGGAGCCCATCGACCCGGCATGCGAAGCGATCCACGAGGACGGCCTGATCGGGCACGATTTCACGCTGCCGGTCACCAGCGGGGACGCGGTGACCGTGGAGAAGGTCGTCGCCGTGTTCACCGGACGTGACCCGGCCACGGCGGGACCCGACGAGGAAGCCGCGCGCTGGGTCGACGCGGTCGACAGCTACGCGGATCTGTTCGAGGGACACGCGGTGGCGTGGGAGCATCTGTGGGCGCGGCTGCGGATCGACCTGGACGGTGCCCAGGACGCGACGCGCATCGTGCGCCTGCACCTGTTGCACCTGATGCAGACCTTGTCACCGAACACCACGAACATGGATGTGGGCGTGCCCGCGCGCGGCCTGCACGGTGAGGCCTATCGCGGTCATGTGTTCTGGGACGAGCTGTTCGTCTTTCCCGTGCTGAATCCGCGGTTTCCCGAGCTGACCCGTTCTCTGCTGCGGTACCGCTATCGCCGTCTGACCGAGGCCAGGCGAGCGGCTGCGGAAGCGGGACTCGCCGGGGCGATGTTCCCGTGGCAGTCCGGCAGTGACGGCCGTGAAGAAAGCCAGCGGATGCATCTGAATCCACTGTCGAGACGCTGGAATCCGGATCCGAGCCGCCGTGCGCACCACATCGGGATCGCGATCGCCTACAACGTCTGGCAGTACTACCAGGCCACCGGCGACCTGGAGTTCCTCGTCGGATGCGGCGCGGAATTGCTGGTGGAGATCGCTCGTTTCTGGTCGAGCCTGGCGCGCTACGACGCCGAGCGCGACCGCTACACCATCCGTGGCGTGATCGGCCCGGACGAGTTCCATTCCGGCTATCCGGACGCGCCGGAGGCCGGTATCGACAACAACGCCTACACCAATGTGATGGCGGCCTGGGTGATCCTGCGGGCGATCGACGCGCTCGCTCTGCTGGCACCGCGCGAACGATCGGAGCTGCTGGAGAAGCTGTCGGTGCGACCGTCGGAATCGGAGCACTGGTCCGTTGTCGCTCGGCGAATGTACGTCCCGTTCCACGACGGAGTCATCAGCCAGTTCGAGGGATACGAGCGACTGGCCGAACTCGATTGGGATCACTACCGTCGTCGATACGGCAACATCCAGCGGCTGGACCGGCTACTCGAGGCCGAGGGCGACGACGTCAACCGCTATCGGGCCGCCAAACAAGCCGATGTCCTGATGCTGTTCTATCTACTGTCGGCCGACGAACTCCGGGAACTGCTGGGACATCTCGGATACGAACTGCCCGCCGAGATGATTCCGCGGACCATCGACTACTACCTGTCGCGCACGTCGCACGGCTCAACGCTCAGCGCGCTGGTGCATTCGTGGGTGCTGGCGCGGGCCAACCGGGAGCGCGTCGTGGAGTTCTTCGATCTGGTGCTCGGCTCCGACGTCGCCGATATCCAGGGCGGAACCACCGCGGAGGGGATTCATCTCGCCGCGATGGCGGGCAGCGTCGATCTGCTGCAACGGTGTTTCACCGGTATGGAACTGCGCCGCGACCGCCTGGTGTTCTGCCCGTATTGGCCGGAGTCCTTGGGCGCCCTGTCGTTTCCGATGATCTATCGCGGCCATCGGCTGACCGTGCGCGTCAGCGGCGATGGCGTCGAGATCGGCTCGGATCCCGGCGCGTCGCCGCCGATCGAGGTCACCTGCCGGGACCAGACCGCGCGGCTCGAGGCGGGAGCGACGGTCCGGCTGCCGATGAACTCGGTGAGCGAGTGATGATCACCGGCTCTTCCGCCGGTGCGGCGGCACCGCTCGCCCGCGGTCGTCAGCCGGAGCTGCCCATTGGTCGAGTCGTTGATCTCGTGCGTCGTTCCGGTGCCGGCAATCCGGGTGCGAGATCCGGTCCAGTTCGGTGTGGGCGATGCGCGCGGCCCAGGCACGGGCGCGTTCCAGCTCTCCTGGCCCGAGCGGGCCGGTCGAGTCTTCGAGGAGGAAATCCATCGGGTCGTCGGCGAGGGAATAGCCCAAACGTCGTAGTCGTTTTCCGATGCCGCGTGCGGTCGATCCGGACAGCCACGACTGACCGGCCGGTTTGGTGGCGAACGCGATGGCAGTGTGGCCCCGCGGAACGGGCAGTGCCGCTTCGAGCCACTCCCGGACACCGATGTCGGCGATCGGCGCATCGGTTCGCTTGGCGGCGTCGCGGCGGGTACGCCGACGGCTGAGCCGGAAGGTGCGGGTCGGTCCGCCGACCACGAGCAGATGCACCTTCGGAGCGAGCACTTCGGCGGCCGCGGCCACCGGCACGACTTCGACGTCGGCGTGCTCGCGCAGCCCTTCCGCGATGGCTTCCGCGACCGCCGCGGTGTTGCCGAACATCGATTCGTAGACGACTCGTGCGCGCATGGCTGGCTCCTCCGCACCGCGCCTCGCCGAACGCGGGTACCACGGACGCTATGCGGCGTGAAAGACCGCGCACAGAGTCGAACCGACACTTGCCGAGGGACCTTGGCCCCGTCCTCGGCGTGTGATCGGGCGGGTTCGGAGACCGCGGATCAGAAACCGACGTGAGCTGGCTGCTCGATTGGGCGAAGAAATACTGGTGGAGTTTCCTGGGCCGGGATATGAGCCTCAATCATGAGCTCGCTGCCGGCCGCCCTCATCGATCGCGTCAGGAGATGACCGAGGTACACCGCACGGTGACCGGCGCGGCGCCGATCGAGCCCGCCGGGGCAGCGGACGGCCGCGCGGTTATCGATGCGCCCATCTTTTCGCCGCGGTGTGGTCGTGGGTGGGAACGACCTCGACGTCCGCGGGCAGGCAGTGCAGGCGGTGGATCGCTGCGAAGGCGGCGGATCGGTCGTGGTCGACGAGAAGCCCTGGCAGCGGGGGTTTCTCGCGCAGCAGCGGGATCTGCTCCCGCCGCCAGACGGCGTCGCCCGCCAACAGCACGGTGCCCCCGTCCGCTACCGCGAGAACGAGCCCGATGCTGCCAGGGGTGTGCCCGGAGAGGTCCACCGCCAGCACCGAGCCGTCGCCGAAGAGGTCGTGGCTGCGGGAAAAGGTGAGTACGGGAGGCCCGTCGAGGTCGAAGGACGGCGTCGGTCGTGAGCCGAGCGACTCCGCGACGCCCATGGGGGCCGTCTCGGGGTTCGTCGCCCATTCCAATTCGGCCGTGGTCACCCGCAACGCGAGGGATGCCGGCAGGTCGAGCAGTCCGGCCACGTGGTCCCAGTGGATGTGCGTCGCGATCGCGAAGTCGAGTGCGTCCACGGGGACAGCGGACATCGCGAGCGAATCAGCTAGGCCGACAAGCGATTTACGTGGAGCGACGAGATCGCGATACGGGCGGCGCAGCTGCGGCAGGACCCGGGCGTGTACGTCGGCGCACATCGCCGGATCGACCACGAAACGAGCCTGTGGGTGTTCGACCAGAAAACTGGTCATAGCGATCGCTACCGAGGGCGGCCGCAACGCTCCTTCGATCACCCCGTAGGCCGGAGCGGGCCGCACACCATGGATGAGCGCGGTCAGCCGGACCCTGGCTCGCGCCGGGGGCAATCCCGCGTCGGTGAGCGTGTCGAGCAACTCCGTGTCGCGACGTCGCGGCTGCAGCGTGCGCCACGGCATCGACATCCCGGCGGCGCAACACGACCACCACGTCGCGGCGGTACCGGTCCGCGCCGTCAACGGCCCCGCTGATGGCAGATCCACACCGGCCCCTTCCAGCCCGACCGGCAGCGGCGCGGCCGACGAACAGCTTTCTCAGGCAAACCACGATGTTAACTCAGGTTCCGGCAGTCGACCGGTGCGCGATCGCGGACCCGCAGCGCGCCGGCGGGATGCGCGCGATGATGGAGGGGTGCGCACCCGCTTCCACGATCACCTCGAGCAGCTCGCCGACCACTTGCGAGCGATGTGCGTGCGCAATCGGGAGGCCATCGCGATGGCCACCGACGCCCTTCTCGGCGCGGATCTGGAGCTGGCCGAACGCACCATCGACTACTGCGCCGAAACCGCCGCGATGCGCGAGGACGCCGAGCACGCCGCGGTCACCCTTCTCGCCCTCGAAGCTCCCGTCGCGGGAGAACTGCGGCAGGTGGTGACGGCGCTGCAATTGGTCGATGACCTCACCCGGATGAGCGCGCTGACCGAGCACATCGCCGACGCCGCCAGACGCAGGCATCCCGCCGACGTGGTCCCCGAACCGGTGCGAGATCTGGTGACCCATATGGGTGCAGCGGCCGTCGACCTCGCCGACGCCGCGGTCGGTGTGCTGACCACCGCCGACCCCGGCGATGCCGCGGACATCGACGCTCGCGACGACACCATGGACGATCTACACCGCGCGCTGCTGGCGGCGATCCTGGCCGAAGGATGGGACAACGGCACCGCGGCCGCGGTCGACGTCACTCTGCTCGGCCGCTATTACGAACGCTTCGGCGACCACGCCGTCGAGGTGGGCCGCCGCACCCTGTACATGACCACCGGGCGCCGCCAGGACGACGAGGTCGCGCAATCGCTATAGGACCGCGAATCGTGGGTGCGCGGAACGGAATTCGTTGCGCTCGACGGTCCATCGGACGGCGGGTGACGAGACGATCCAGGCCGGCCCCGAAGAACCGGCCCGGATCGTCGAATATCGATCAGGCGAGATCGAACCGGTCGTTTTCGACCACCTTGACCCACGCCGCGACGAAGTCGTCGACGAACTTCGCCTTCGCGTCGTCCTGCGCGTACACCTCGGCCACCGCCCGCAGCACGGAGTGCGATCCGAAGATGAGGTCGTTGGCCGTCGCCGTCCACTTCGCCGCACCGGAGGCGCGGTCGAAGCCTTCGTAGACGTTCTCCGCCGACTCCGACGCCTTCCACTCGGTGTTCTGGTCGAGCAGGTTGACGAAGAAGTCGTTCGTCAGCACGCCCGGCCGGTCGGTGAATACACCGTGGTCGGTGCCGCCGTAGTTGGCGCCCAGAGCGCGCAGACCACCGATGAGCACCGTCAGCTCCGGAGCGGTCACGTCCAGCATGTACGCCCGGTCGAGCAGCAGGCGCTCCAGCGGAGCCTTCTCGCCGGTCCGCGTGTAGTTGCGGAACCCGTCGGCCCGCGGTTCGAGCACCGCGAACGACTCGACGTCGGTGTTCTCCTGGGTGGCGTCCGTCCGTCCGGGTGCGAACGGCACCGTGACATCGTGGCCCGCGTCCTTGGCGGCCTTCTCGATCGCCGCGGACCCGGCCAGGATGATCAGGTCGGCGAGCGAGACCTTCTTGCCGCCGGAGGCCGAACCGTTGAAGTTCTGCTGGATCTGCTCGAGCACCGGCAGCACCTTGGCCAGCTCGTCCGGCTCGTTGACTTCCCAGTTCTTCTGCGGCTCGAGCCGGATCCGGGCACCGTTGGCGCCACCGCGCTTGTCGGTGCTGCGGTAGCTGGCTGCCGAGGCCCAGGCGGTCTTGACCAGCTGCGCGACCGACAGGCCGGACTCGAGCACCTTGCTCTTCAGCTCCGCGATGTCCTGCTCGTCGATCAACTCGTGATCGACGGCGGGAACGGGATCCTGCCACAGCTGCGGCTCGGGAACCCAGGGGCCGAGGTAGCGGCTGATCGGGCCCATGTCGCGGTGCAGGAGCTTGTACCACGCCTTGGCGAACGCCTCGGCCAGCTCCTCGGGGTGATCGAGCCAGCGCCGGGTGATCTCCCGATAGATCGGGTCTTCGCGCAGCGACAGGTCCGTGGTCAGCATGGTCGGCGTACGCGCGGGCCCGCCGAACGGATCCGGGATCGCGCCCTCGCCCGCACCGTCCTTCGGCTTCCACTGCCAGGCCCCGGCGGGGCTCTTGGTCAGCTCCCATTCGTAGCCGTACAGGTTCTGCAGGAAGCCGTTGCCCCACTTGGTCGGGGTGGCGGTCCAGACGACCTCCAGGCCGCTGGTGATGGCGTCCTTGCCCTTGCCGGTGCCGTACGCGCTCTTCCAGCCCAGGCCCTGCTGTTCGAGGGGAGCGCCTTCCGGTTCGGCGCCGACCAGGCCGGCATCGCCCGCGCCGTGGGTCTTGCCGAAGCTGTGGCCGCCGACGATCAGCGCGGCGGTCTCCTCGTCGTTCATCGCCATGCGGCCGAATGTCTCGCGGATGTCGCGCGCGGCGGCCACGGGATCCGGCTGACCGTTGGGCCCTTCGGGATTCACATAGATCAGGCCCATCTGGACGGCGCCGAGCGGGTTGGCCAGCTCGCGGTCACCGCTGTAGCGCTCGTCGCCGAGCCAGGTGTCCTCCGGACCCCAGAAGACCTCCTCCGCCTCCCAGATGTCCGGACGGCCGAAGCCGAAGCCGAAGGTCTTGAACCCCATCGACTCGAGGGCCACGTTGCCCGCGAACACCAGCAGGTCGGCCCACGAGATCTTGCTGCCGTACTTCTGCTTGACCGGCCACAGCAGCCGGCGCGCCTTGTCCAGGTTGGCGTTGTCCGGCCAGCTGTTCAGCGGCGCGAAACGCTGCGCGCCCTGACCGCCGCCGCCGCGGCCGTCGGAGATGCGGTAGGTGCCCGCGGCGTGCCAGCTCATCCGGATGAACAGGCCGCCGTAGTGGCCGTAGTCGGCGGGCCACCAGTCCTGCGAATTGGTCAGGACCGCCGCGACGTCGGCCTTGAGGGCGTCGACGTCGAGCTTCTTGAATTCTTCTGGGTAGTTGAAGTCCTCTCCGAGCGGGTTGGACTTGGACGTATGGGCGTGCAGCACCGAGACATCGATCTGCTCCGGCCACCAGTCCTTGTTGCTGCGGGGGCGGTGGTCCGTCTTCGCGGTGGGCGACGGGATCGCCGGGTTCTCGCTCTCGCTCGCGCTGTGGGTCTTGGTGTCAGGATTGGGCGGGCGGCTATCGGATGACACAGCATTCCTTCCTGAATGAGTGATGTGGGCTGCGATCACGAATGTGATCGGGAAGCCTGTGATTCCACACAATCGGGGCACAGGCCCCAGTAGATGACCTCGGCTTCATCGATCGAGAACCCGCTGTCATCGGACGCGGTCAGACACGGGGCCTCGCCGATGGCGCAGTCGACATCGGCGATCACCCCGCATCCTCGGCATACGACGTGATGGTGGTTGTCGCCGACCCGCGATTCGTAGCGGGCGACGGACCCGGACGGCTGGATACGCCGGACCAGGCCGGTGGCGGTGAGTGCGTTCAATGAGTCGTAGACCGTTTGGTGGGACACCTCGGGCAGCGCGGATCGAACAGCGCGGATGATCGACTCCGTGTCGGCGTGCGGGTGGTCGTGGACCGCGCTGAGCACCGCGACCCGCGGGCGGGTCACACGTAGCGAAACTCCTCGCAGCATCTGCTGGAACTCCGAGGCCGTTGGCATGCTCGGAAGTCTCGTCCGTTTTCTGGAACGAGTCAAGAGTTTGTTCGGAAGTTGCGCGGTACGTGCCGCGCGGAGGCCGCCCCGGAGGGCTCGTCGGGCAGCGTACCCACTGCCGCGCAGAGCACGTGGGCGTTTGCGGCGATTCGATCGAGCCGACGAGGCGCGGATGATCCGGCTACCGGATCGGATGGGCAACCAGCGAGCTATCTCGGCGCTGCGGCCCCATGGGCCCGCTCAGGGCCGGAAAACGGAGCGGATGCAGCCTTCCTTTTTGTGCTTGAAGATGTCGTAGCCGTATACCGCGTCGTCGAGCGGCATGTCGTGGGTGATCAGGTAGGAGGGGTCGAGATCGCCCTGTTGGATGTAATCGAACATGCGGGGTACGAACCGCTGGCCGTATTGCTGTGCCGTGCGGATGGTGAGACCCTTGTTCGTCACGACGCCCATGGGGAATTTGTCGGTGAGACCGTATACGCCGAGCACCGAGACGATGCCGCCTTTCCGGCACGCGAGAATCGCTTCCCGCAGCGGTGTCGCCCGATCCGATTCCAGCCGGAGCAACTGTTTGGCCCGATCGTAGAGTTGCTGGAGTCCGGTGCCGTGTCCTTCCATCCCGACGGCCTCGATGCAGGCGTCGGGCCCGCGGCCACCGGTACTTTCGCGCAGGATCTCGTGGACGCTGTCGACGGCGGTGTAGTCGATGGTTTCCGCGCCGAACTGCTCTTCCGCCACGCGCAACCGCTCGGGAAGGCGGTCGATGACGAAGATCCGCTCGGCGTCGAGCAGGCGTGCCGTGTGCCCGGCCATCAATCCGACGCCGCCGCTGCCCCATACCGCGACGGTGTCGCCGGGGTGGATGTCGCAGAATTCGGCGCCCATCAGTCCCGTCGGCACGGCATCGGACAGGAACAATGCTTGTTCGTCGGTGATGCCCTCCGGTATCCGGAAACAGTTGGTGTCGCCGAAGGGAACACGGACATATTGCGCATGGGAACCCTGATAACCCCCGAAGGGATGGGTGTAACCGTAGATGCCGCCCGTCGGGTAGCCGAAAAGCGGTTGTTGCAGAGCGCTGTTCGGATTGGTGGTATCGCAAAGGGAATACAGTTCGTGGTCGCAATACCAGCACGATGCGCATCCGATGAAGGACGGGACCACGACACGGTCACCCACGGCGATCGAGGTGACTTCGACTCCGGTTTCTACGACCTCGCCCATGAACTCGTGTCCGAAGACGTCGCCTTCCCGCATTCCCGGCAGATATCCGTCGATGAAGTGCAGATCGGACCCGCAGGTGGTGGTCAGGCGGACCTGGACGATGACATCGTGCGGATTGACCAGAACCGGATCGGGGACAGTTTCCACGGCGAGTTCGTTGACGCCGTTCCAGCAGAGCGCGTGCATGTCTCCTCCTGTTCACCGAGCGGAAGAGCGGGCGCTCGGATTGTGGGCCAGGGTGGGCATTTCGCCGGTCTGCAGCCGGGCTCGGGCTCGGTAGAGCGCGGTGAACATGCCCGCGCCGGTCAGCAGGTCGGGCAGCGGGGTCCGGGCTCGCATCGTCACTTCGGTCCCGAGATTCCGCGGTGCTTCCCGGAAGGTGAGCTCGATTTCGAGACCCTGGCCTGCGTCCTGGTCGGCGGAGCCGACGAACCGGAAGTGTCCGTCCTCCTCGCGCAGTGTGGTCTTCCAGGTCGTGTGTCCGTCGGCGCCCGCGTACAACCTCCACTCGTAGGTCGACGGAGCCGGAGATCTGACCTCGGCGACGTCGCCCAGTACCTCCGACAGGCTCGTCGGGTCGCGCCAGAACTGCTCGACCTCGGCTCGTGGCCGGGCGATGGTCACGGTCTGACTGCCCGAGTAGCTGGTCGCCGACTCGATCACCCGTCCCACGAGATCGCTGAGCAGGTGTTTGGTGTCATCGATGTAGTGCATAGGGCCCTCCTCTCGCTCTCCGTGGTCGCAAGACACCCGGCACACACGAAAGGCCCCTGCGATCCGGATACGAACCATCGGCCGCAGAGTCGTGCGCTTCCTATGCGGTCTCGGAGCGGCTACCCGCCGCCGGAAACGCCAAACCGTTTCCGTCCCGCTTCGACGACCTCCGCCCACACCGCGCCGCCGCCGTTCATCTCGATCCGCCGATCTCGGCCTGCTTCGCCGCCAGGCGCGCGGCGAATTCCGGGGAGTCGAGGGAGGCGACCTGCGGCACGATCTCGGCGTCGACGGCATCGGCGTGGGCGTCGAGATTCGCGGTGTGGCGCATGGTGCGTTTGGTGGTGATGAGCAGATCGCGCGGCGCTTCGGCCGCGCCGGCGGCGAAGTCGATCGCTCCGGCGAGCAGCGCGTCGTGATCGCCGTCGATCACCCGGTGCGCCAATCCTGCGCTCAGCGCCGCCTGGGCGTCGAGGATCTCCCCGAACAGCGTCATCGCGGCGGCCCGTTGCGGTCCGACGGCGCGTTGCAGCATCCAGGTCATCCCGCCGCCGGGATGAAGGCCCAGTCGCAGGAATCGCGCGTCGAACCGCGCGCGAGGACCGGCGACCCTGACATCCGCGGCCAGCGCCAGATTGAGTCCCGCGCCGACGGCGGCGCCGCCGACCACCGCGATGGTGGGCAGTGCGCAGCGCGCGACCGCGAGGAATCCGTCGTAGATCACCCGCAGCCCCTCCTCGCGTGCCGCACCGAGCGCGCTCAGATCGGCTCCGGCGCAGAATGCGGGCGGGGTTCCGGTGACGAGCACCGCGTGCACGCCGGTATCGCGCTCGGCCTCGGCCACCGCGGCGGCCAGTTGTTCGGACAGCGCCGGTGTCAACGCGTTCCGCCGATCCGGGTCGTGCACGGTGATGACCGCGACCTTGTCCCGCCGCTCACTCCTGATCTCCGCCATGACCGGATCGTAGGCGCCGGGGACGGTCAGAAGACGCACGGGACCGCGCACCGACTCGTGGAGCGCTCTGACCGCCGAACGGAGATCCATCGCCGAGCTCACCGGGGCCGCGGATGCGTGGCGAACAATTCGGGTTCATTCCGCGTCGAGTACCTTGCGGGCACGGTCGTAGTTCTCCTTGCGCTCCGAAGCGCCATTTGAACCTCCGTTGATCGATCTGGTGATCGCGCCGACATCCGATTCGTCGGCCCGGTCGTTCAAATTCTTGGCGTCCCAGAACCACCCGGCGGTTGCGAAGGCGTACTTCGGATCCGCGGCCAGCTTGTGATCGCCGACGAGATCGACACCGAGGGCCTCGCCCGCCTCCTGGTAGTTGTTGCGACCGGTCAACTGCAACGCGCCACGGCCGTGGAAGCGGGCGCCGTCGCCGGGCTTGTTGTTGCCCAAGTTTCGGCCGACGCCGGAGCCGGGCCCGTAGAGGCGGTTGAAGTATTCGTCGTCACCGTATTCCTCGAGCGTTTTCAGGTCGTCGGTTTCCACCCCGATCTGGGCTAGGAAAGCGGCTTCCCGCTTCGGCGTGTCGATCCCGAAGTCGCGCATCGCCTGGTCGAGGTAGGGCAGGTACTCCTGCAATTTCGCGCGGGATGTGCCGGGGAAGATCCGCTCCAGTTGTTCCAGGGTCAGCGGGCCCGTTGTCCCGGCCCGGTCGGCATTGTGCCCGGCGACCGCGGCGAATTTCGTCTCCACCCGCACGAGTGTCGCGACGATTTCGGTCAGGAGTGACTTCTCCTCGGTCGGCGACAATTTCTTCGAGCGTGCCGAGACCGCCACCGTGGCAGCTTGCAGCACCGGTGCGAGACGTGCCGCCTCGTCTCTGATCGTTCCGATCAACGCGATGATGTCCTTCGCCACGTCGCCCACCTTGCCGGATATCCCCGTGGCTTGGGCTTTCAGATCGTCGGCGAGGCGGGCCAGCTTTCCGGACTTCTCGTTGTAATGCGTGGTGACGATGGACTCGTTGGCTACGTCGTACAAGTCGGCCTTATCGAGCAGGACGATCAGGTCCGGAATGTCCTCGGGGTGTCCGTTACCGAGTTGGTCGACCATGAGATCGAAAGCGTTTCGGGTGAATTCGATGACTTTCCGCAGCGTGGCGGAGGCTTGTGGTGGGGCGATCAGACTCTCGATCTGTTTGCGGGTATCGGCGACCGCCGAAGACGCCTGCGGGGTCGGATCCGCCCCGAGTACCTTGGCCGGTAGTGCGAGCAGACCGTATCGTGCCCGCCCCCAGGGATCCGCCTGCAACGGGTCGTAGGGGGAGCCCATGTCCAGATTCTCGCATGACCAGCGCAAACGTCCGCCATTCTCTCCCCAGCTGTGACAAGGCGGGAATATCCAGCGGGCGCTTCGAGTGTCTGTCGACTCCGGCGGTGACGACTCCGCGCAAGCGGCGTGCAAGCCGGTGCAAGTGCCGGGCAATGCTTTCGCCGCAGCGTGTTTCGTATGAACGAGACACGTGAAGTGGTGGTGGTCGGCGCCGGGCCGGTCGGGCTCATGCTGGCTTGTGAGCTGCGGCTCGCGGGGGTGGATGTGCTCGTGGTGGAGCGCCTCGCCGAGCCGGACCGCACGATCAAAGCGGGGGCGATCAATGTGCCCACCGCTCAGGCCATGTACCGGCGCGGGCTGCTGCCGCAGCTGCGCGCCGAGCAGGACGCCGCATTCGCCCGGTTCGCGCAGTTCCGTCGCGATGGCGGCATGCCGCCGATCGACCGGGGGCGGCGGCCTGCGGTGGGTCACTTCGCGGGCATCATGCTGAATTCGGACGCCGTCGACTTCGACGATCCGGAATTCGCCGAGGTCGGTCCGGCCGCCGAGGTCTTCCTGGTGGCCCAGCAGTCCGTCGAGGCGATCCTGGGTGGCCGCGCTGCCGAACTCGGCGTTGAGGTCCGGCGCGGGGTGGAGGTCATCGGGCTGTCCGACGACGGCGCGGGTGTCACCGTCGATTGCGGTGACCGCAGGGTGCGCACCGGCTGGCTGGTCGGCTGTGACGGCGGGCGCAGCACGGTCCGCAAGCTCGCCGGGTTCGAGTTCCCCGGCCTCGACCCGGAGATCACCGGCCATCAGGCGATCGTGGACATGACCGGAGCCGAGAACCTTCGAATGAGCTGGAATGCCACCGAGACCGGTATCTACGCCTATGGACCGATGCCCGGCCGCGTGCTCACCGTCGAACTGGACGGCCCGCCCGCCGACCGGGAGACCCCGGTGACGGCGGCCGAATTGCAGCAGAGCATCCGTGCCGTGAGCGGAGTCCCGGTGGTCGTCACCGCCGTGCATTCGGCCACCCGTTTCACCGACAACACCCGCCAGGTCCCCGACTACCGCAAGGGTCGGGTGCTGCTCGCCGGTGACGCCGCGCATGTGCACTCACCTTTCGGAGGTCAGGGCCTGAACCTCGGTATCGGCGACGCGGTGAATCTCGGCTGGAAACTGGCCGCCGAAGTGCGCGGATGGGCGCCCGGCGGTCTGCTCGACACCTACACCGCCGAACGCCATCCCATCGGCGCGTGGGTGCTGGATTGGACGCGCGCGCAGGTCGCTTTGATGCGCACCGATATCCGCAGCCGTGCCCTGCGCGCCGTCGCCGCCGAACTGCTCGCCTCGCGCGACGGCGCGACCGGCGTGTTCAAGAACATCTCCGGTGTTCGGCATCGCTACGACATCGGCGGGGGGCACTCGCTCGTCGGATCGGTCGCTCCCGACATCGAATTGGCCGACGGCACCCGCCTCGGTGAGTATTTCACCGGCGCGGAGGGCATTCTGCTCGACCTCGTCGATTCCGGCGACTTGCGATCCCGCGCCGCGGGATGGTCCGGGCGGGTGCGGGTCGTCACCGCGAAAGCCGCTCAGCCGCGCGAGCTTTCGGCGATTCTGGTCCGTCCCGACGGCTGTGTGGCGTGGGCTGCCGACGGCGGCGACCTGGACGGCCTCGAGGAATCGCTGGCCCGTTGGTTCGGTGCTCGCGCCCACACCTGATATTCGCGCGGACCGCGCCGCACCCGGTGACGCCGTGGGTGACATCGCCGGGTCGGGTTCGGCGGGCGCTGCGGTCAGCTCAGCAGTCGCTGTTCCAGTTGCGCGAGGACGGCTCGGTTGCGTTGCGCGTCCAGAGCAAGGGCTGCCGCCCAGACGTGCGCCGAGATGACTCCGGTCTGGACTCGGTCGATCCAGTCGTGAATGGTGCTGCGCCGATCGAGGGTGTCGCTGTCGAAGGTGATCGGTTCGAGCTCCGGCAGATGCACGTAGCGCAGCTGGGTGATCTCCCTTCCGCGGGCGTCGAAGATGCTGGCGGCCCACACTTCCTCGGTGGTGGAGGATTCTTCCGGCCCGTCCGGCGATGAGGTGATCGTGTCGGGCTGGTTGTCGATCCCGTGCACGACGGCGTCCGCGGCGGCCTGGTGGGCCAGCCCGAATCCCCACAGGCGGCCGTTCATACCCGCCATCATCCGCCCGGCGATGTCCAGGATGGGAGAGCCCGCCACGGTGGGGGTGTCGTTGGGCGAGAATTCCGCGAAGCCCGCCGCGCTCGCGCTGTCGTCCTCGCCGGTGCCGGTGAAACCCCAGATGTGGACGAGGCCGGTGTCGGTGGTGGGCGCACCGCTGCGGCGCGTGATCATGGCGGGCAGCAGGATGTCGATGACGGATCGGGCCGGATACCGAATCGCCGGTACGGTGTCCGGACGACGTGAGTTGTTGTTGCGCTTGGGGTTCCGGCGGCCGCACATAGAACTTCTCCGTCGAAGTGTGGTTTCGGACAAGGCGTCGATCCGGTGGTGCTCAGCGTTGTCAGTGTAGATAGATCGACCGGTGACGTTGTCGACAACAGCGCATACTCGTCCGCGTCGCATGTTCGAACCCACGGCCTCCGCTACCGCGCTCGGTTCACCGTCTCACCGACTGCTGCGGGTTGTTCGTCCAGGTCGGCGCTGCGGCGGGCCTGCTCCCCGCCGTGTGTGCTCGGACCCGCGCGGGCGGCGTCGGCATCAGGACGTGTTGACAAGCGTGAACCCAGCGGCGGCGGCCTTTCCCGGGCGGCGTCAGCCGGAAAGCTCGGTCCGCAGGAGCCCGGTTGCGTAATACCCGTCGACGGCGGAGGCGGCGACCGCTGCGGCATCGGTGTCGATGGTCCCGATTCCGTTGTCGCGCAATCCGTCCCAGGATGTTTCCCGTCTTCGGGGAAGTCGAGTTCCTCGTCGAGATTCTCCGACGCGCCGCCGACGTGGGTTGTCCGGCAGCGCCTGCGGGGTCGCGCTGCCGGATCGGCGGTCAGGCGGTGCGATCCAGCCGCGGCGCGGAATGCCCTATCGTGGCGCTGGTTTCGCCGATGAGGCGCCGCAGGAAGGCTTCCTGCTGCTCGCGTCCGTGGATGGCGGCGCGGTCGAGGCCGCCCGGAGTCAGGTGGGTGTAGGCGGTGCGCACGAGGTTGACGGGGATGCGCAGCGCGGGGTACCAGGGCGGGACATAGGCGGGCAAGCCGAGGATACGCATCGCCTTGGGTCCGAGGAAGGCGCTGCTGACGGACAGGTGCTGGGCGCGGGCGAGCCGGCCGCGCAGCGCGGGCAGGTTGGGATAGGACCAGTTCAGTGGATCATCGGCCATAGGTAGGGCGAGCTGGCGGCTGGTCTCGTCGGGATTGGTGATGGCGGTCAGGCAGTGGTCGAGGATGGCGATGCCGTCGCGGAAGCTGGTGGGCAGCCATTGCTCTTCGACGCCGATCAGCCAGCCGACGTAGCGGGTGAGGTGGGCGGCGGCGGCCAGCTCACGGGGGGAGAGGATGACGCCGAGCGCCATGCCGCCGACGACGGGTGCGAGCAGGGCGCCGACGAGGGTGGCGGCCATGTCGGTCTGGTTGATCGGCAGGCCCCATTCCTCGGTGCGCCAGTCGGGCATGGCGGCGACGTGCCTGCGGACCAGCGAGTGGATGAGGCGCACGTGCAGGGTGGAGCGGTAGCCGACACCGTAACGGTCCATGCCGTTCTCGGTGGACACGTCCATCGCCCATTGCAGGGTCTCGGCGAACCGGCGGGCGGGGCCTTTCTCCAGGGCGCCGGTGCGCAGCAGGGTCTTGTTGAAACCGGAGGCCAGATAGCCGCCGATGAAGGAGACGTCACGGGCGAAATACAGCCCGTCGTTGCCGCCGGAACGGAACACACGCTCGCCGTCGCGCAACAACTTCGGGTCGACCCAGGCGGGGGTGTCCTCGACGGCGGTGAAGAACTCGCGCAGCGGCGCGGGCGCGCCGGGGATGCTGTCGATGCCCGACCGGAGTGCCTGCTCGAACAACGGCCGCGTGACGGCCACGCCTTCGGTGTACATCCACTCGACGAGGCTGTCCATCGGCTCGTCGCCGACGAGCAACGAGGCGCCGAGCAACTGCCAGCGCTGCGGGGAAGGTTTCCCGATGCGCAGCAGCGCGGCGAACGGGCCCAGGCCGGGCGCCTTACGAGGCCGATCGGGATGCCGGGCCGGGATTGTCGCGGACGTCGTCATGGGTGGGCTCCTCGTCGGGGCGGGTGATGCCGTGTTTCATCAAAGGCACGATGGTGGTGCGGACAAAGGCGCGGGCGCGGTCGTCGTCGGTGAAGTCGACGCTGCCGCCGCCGGGGGTGAGCATCAGCGAGTGGGCCAGGCGGGCGACGAGTTCGGCCACCGGGCGCGGGTCGTACTCGTCGACGAGGCCCGCGGACTGGGCATGAGTGAGCATGCCGACGATGTACTCGATGCCGATGGACACCAGGCGTTCGCCCTGCACGGTGGAGAAGCGCAACGCTTCGTCCGGGGCGACCCGCAGCAGCTGGGTGACCAGCCGGTGGATGCGGGTCTGCAAGAGGACGTACAGCATGGTGTCCTCGATCTGGGCGTCCACGCCGGTGGCGCCGGCGGCGATCGCGGTCACCTCCGCGAGCATGCGCCGGGTCTCGCGGGCCAGTACCGCTTGGATCAGGTTGTCCTTGCCCGCGAACCGGCGGTGGATGGTGATCCGGCTGAGCTCGGCCATGCGGGCGATGTCCTCCAGGCTGGCCCGGCGGATCCCGACCTGCAGGATGCGTTCGAGCGCGGCGTCCATGATCCGTTCGTCGACGCCGTCGGAACCCTCGCTCATGATACAAACATACAAAGACTGTGTCATTGAGTCAATGATTCGAAGAGTGCGGCCGCGACACCGGTCGCGTTCGTCGCCGCGCCATGTTGTCGCTCCCGTATCACCCGCCACGAATAGAATTGCGCGGGAGGCGGACTCGCGATCCGTGCGGCCGCGGGAAGCGTGGGAGACGATGACCGGACCGCGATGGCCGACCGTAGCGCTGCGCTGGTCCGCCGTGCTCGCGGTCGCGGCTTGGACGGGCGGATGCGCGACCTTGCTCGGTGAGCCCGCCCCGCCGCCTTCGCCCGAGGAGATCGCCGCCGCAGCAGCGGAATTGGCCGGACTGCCGGCTTCGGAGGTGGCCGAGCAGCGGATGGCGTCGGTCGTCGAGGAGATCGCGAACGCCGCCTCGGCGATCGAACCGGCGCTGCGGTGGATCCGAAGCGAGGACCGCGCCGTGGGACCTTGCTATGGGCCCTATGCGCACACCGGCGGCAGGCGTGTCGTCCTGCCGCGCTATCGCGCCGACGGTTCCCTGCCCGCAGGAGCCTGGCCCGGGTTCCAGGAAACGGCCCGAGCGCTGGCCGCGTCCGTGGGTGCGACGGACATGCTGCCGAGCGCGGCATCGTCGCCGGACCGGTACGTCACGTTCGAAGGCTCGGATGGGGCCGAGTGGGACAGCAACACCGAGCTGTCGGTGTTCGCCGATGCCCGGTCGATGACGATCACCGCGACCGTGGGTTGCCGACTGCCCGCGGATGAGCGGTCGCCTCGGTGACTTTCCCTGTCACATCCGTATTCCCGAGCCGCGGAACGCTCGCCGGTAGGCGCCCGGGGTCGTGCCGACCTGGGCGCGGAAGCGGCGGCGCAGGTTGACCGCGGAGGTCAGGCCGACCCGTGCCGCGATCGCCTCCACCGGCAGGTTCGTCTCCTCCAGGAGGGTGCGCGCCTCGGCCACCCGGCGCGACAGCAGCCATGCCCCCGGGCTCGTGCCGAGCTGATCGGCGAAACGCCGGGCCAGCGTGCGCGGCGAGACGCTGAGGTACGCGGCCAGATCGCCAACCGACAGCGCTGTCCCGAGCCGCGCGCCTGCCCACTCGAGCAGGCCGTCGAGCGCGTCCGTGGGTGGTGCGGGCGGGGCGTACTGTGCTTGGCCGCCCTCGCGGTGCGGCGACATCACCATGTGCCGCGCGACGAGGGTGGCATGCGCGGCCCCGTGGTCCTTCCGGACGAGGTGCAGGCACAGGTCGATGCCCGCGCCCGCTCCGGCGCTCGTGGCGACATCGCCGTGGTCCACATAGAGCACGTCCGGTTCCACCCGAACTTCCGGGAACTCCCGCGCCAACTGTGCGGCGCGCGCCCAGTGCGTCGTCGCCGAGCGTCCGTCCAGCAAGCCCGTGCGGGCGAGCGCGAACACTCCGGAGCAGATCGTCACGAGCCGCGCCCCACGGGCGTGCGCCCGCAGCAGCGCGTGGCGCACGGGGGCCGAGAGTGGCGCCTCCACCGGCGCCCAGCCCGGGATGAGCACGGTGTCCGCGGAAGCGAGCGCCGAAAGGCCCTGCGACACCTCCAGCGTGTACCCGGCCGATGTCGGTACCGGTCCTGGCGTCTCCGCGCACACCTCGAACTCGTAGTAGTGCGGCACCCCGGCCCGCTGTGTGCCGAATACCTCCGCGGCGCAGCCCAGCTCGAATGTCGACTGCACCGGCCGCACCAGGGCCACCACGCGATGCATGGCAAGAATGTACCCGGTGGTGTCCGACTGGACACTTTCTCGGCCTGCTTCCGCGCGGCACCGTGAAAGCCATGCATTCCGAAATCCTCGCCCAGGAGGGCTACACCGCTGTGTCCGTCGCGGAATCTCCGGCTCGGGAGCTGTTTCCCGGAATCCGGGTACGGCACCTCTGGACCGGGCCGTCCGGTGCGAGCGCCAACGTGCTGGAGATGGACGCGGGTACGTCGTGGCCGCGCCGCGACGTCCACGAGCCCGGCCCCGAGGAGGTCTACGTGGTCGCGGGCACCTTCAACGACGGCGCGCGCGACTACCCGGCCGGGACGTTCCTGCACGCCCCGGCCGGATCGTGGCACGTGCCAGGGACTGCTACCGGCTGCACGCTGTTCGTCTTCTACCCGGAAGGCTGATCGCGCCGGCGGTCTCCGGCCCCGACGGGCGTCGAGGTTTCGGCGAGGCCGGTCAGCGCCTGCGGCAGTGGCCCCTGGTGCAGCACGCCGAGACGTTGGGTGGCGCGGGTGAGGGCGACGTAGAGTTCGGCCGCGCCGCGCGGGCCGTCGGCCAGAATTCGTTCCGGCTCCACGACCAGGACGGCGTCGTATTCCAAACCCTTGGTCTCCGCCGCCGCCACCGCGCCCGGCACGTCCGGTGGCCCGATCACGACGCTTGTGCCTTCGCGGGAGGCTTCGTCGCGGACGAATTCGTCTATGGCGGAACCCATTTCGTCGGCGGCGACCTGCCTGGACCACGGCCGTACGCCGCATGCGCGAACCGACTCCGGTGGCTGGACGCCGGGTGCGAACGTGGCGAGCAGCTCGGCGGCGACGGTCATGATCTCCGCCGGGGTGCGGTAGTTCACCGTCAGCGATCGGTAGACCCACCGGCCCGGTACGTACCGATCCAGCATCGCGCCCCACGAGGTCGCTCCGGCGGCCGCCCGGCGTTGGGCGAGATCGCCGACGATCGTGAAAGACCGCCCGGGGCAGCGCCGCATCAGCACCCGCCAATCCATTTCGGACAGTTCCTGGGCTTCGTCCACCACGACGTGCCGGTAGGTCCAGTCCCGGTCCGCCGCCGCGCGTTCGGCGAGTTCCCGGCTGTCGCGCTCGAGGAAGCGATCCGCCAAATCCTCCGCGTAGAGCAGGTCCTGGGCGAACAAGTGGTCCTCGTCGTCCATCATGTCCTCGCGGCTGACCAGAATATCCAGCACACCCGCCGCGTACTCGGCCTGGGCCTGCTGTTCCCGCTCGGCGTCGTCGTCCCGCTTCACACGGCCGAGTAGATCGACCAATTCATCGAGCAGCGGCACGTCCGACACCGTCCAGGCATCGCCTCTGCGGCGCAAGAGGGCCGGGTCGGCGCCCGCCGCTGCCAGCCGTTCCGGGGATTCGTACAGCTCCGCCAACAGCGTCTCCGGCGCCAGGATCGGCCAGAGTTCGTCGAGCGCGGCGGTGAACCGGTCGTTGTCCGCGAGTTCCGCGCGCAGGTCCGACCGCAGGTTCTCCCATGCTTCGCGGTCGTCGCGGGTCAGCCAGCCCCGGCCGATGCGGGCGATCGCCCGCTCGGTGAGCACCCAGGTGACGATCTCGGTGAACACGGCGCGAGCTTCGTTGTGCGGTAGCCCGCTCGCCCGCGCCTCCTCCCGGCCCCACTCCGCGGTTTCGGCGTCGATTCGCACGGTGACGTCGGACAACTCGATCGACAGCGGATGCTCCGGCACCCGCTGCCGATCGGCTACGGCCGCCGCGAGCACGTCCAGGATCCGCAGCGACCCTTTGTGCCGGGCGGCGTCCGGGTCGTCCTCCGCGGTGACGTGCAGGCCGGGCACCAGGTCGCCGGTGGTCGTGAACACGACGTTCGTCTCGCCCAGCGACGGCAGAACGCGGCCGATGTGGTTCAGGAACGCCGGATTGGGGCCGACCACGAGCACGCCGTGGCGTTCCATCCGCTCCCGCTGGGTGTAGAGCAGATACGCGACGCGGTGCAGCGCCACGACGGTCTTGCCGGTGCCGGGGCCACCCTCGATCACCAGCACGCCCGGGTGGTCGAGCCGGATGATCTCGTCCTGTTCGGCCTGGATCGTCGCCACGATGTCGCGCATCCCCTCGCCACGCGGCGCGTCGACCGCCGCGAGCAGCGCCGCGTCGCCGCGCTCGGCGCCGCCGGGGCGGCCGAGGACCTCGTCGGTGAAATCGACCACTCGGCGCCCGCGGGTGTGGAACTGCCTGCGCCTGCGCATGTTCTCCGGGCTGGCGGCGGTGGCGACGTAGAACGCGCGCGCCGCGGGGGCCCGCCAGTCGAGCAACAGCGGTTCGTACTCGTTCTGCGCGTCGAACAGGCCGATCCGGCCGATGTAGGAACGTTCGCCCGACAAGGCGTCCAATCGCCCGAAACACAGCCCGTTGTCCGCTACGTCCAGCCGCTTCACCTCCCTGGCCAGCGTGCGCACCTCGACATCCCGTTCCATCGGCGTTCCGCCGTTCCCGCGCAGAGCCGCGGTGTATCCGCGCCTCGCTCGCGCGCGCTCGGCGTCGAGCCGCGTGTAGAGCCCGGCCACGTAGCTCCGCTCGGACCGCAATTCGTCCTCGTACCCCTGAGTTGACACAGGCCCCTCCGTTTCGCGGCTCGACGATCCCGCGCGGACGCCGCTGCTCGCCTGATCACATCGAGCAGTAACGCCGCAGCCAGCGATTCTGCGGCACCACCCGGGTCTTGCCGCAAGCCCCTGGGTGCGCTATAGGTTGTAGGTGGAGGGGGTCAGAGGCGGGTGAGTTCGAACAGCGGAATGACGCGTTCGGTCTTCGCCTGGTACTCCGCGAGAACGGGTGCCAGCTCGACGACTCGCTCGAAATACCGGTCGCGTTCGTCGCGCGGCAACTCACGAGCGATCACGGCGTAGGCATCGGTGCCGACCTCGACTCGGGCACGCGCGTCGGTACGCAGGTTGTGCACCCACGCCGGATCCTTGGGCGAGCCGAGGTAGGAACCGACGACCAGCATCCGCCCGTCGACGGTCACATACGCCAGCGGTGACAGCCGGGGCGCGCCCGACTTCGCGCCCGTCGTGTGGAGCAGCAGTAGTCTGCCGCCCGGTAAGCCGCCGACCTCGCCGCCGTTGGCGCGGAACTCTTCCACGATGCCGCGGTTGAAGCCGTCCAGCGCGTCGGTGTCGGAAGCCAGTCTGTCCTTGTCGAACTCGGTCATGTGCATGGCAACTGTCCGAAGGGCGAGGTCCATTCCGGGCATGTCGCGGCGGCCGAAATCGTGCCGGCCCTACTCGACCAGCCTCGCGCTCTTCAGCCAGTCGTAGGCGACGTCGGCGGGGTCTTCGCCGTCGATGTCGACCCGGCCGTTGAGATCCTGCATCAGCTCGTCGGTGAGGTGCTCGGAGATGGTTGCGAGCAGCGCGCGCAATTGCGGGTACCGATCGATGATCGCGCCGCGCACGACTGCGGTGCCGCTGTAGGGCAGGAAGAACTTCCGGTCGTCATCGAGGACCACCAGGTTCAGGTTCTTGACCCGGCCGTCGGTGGTGTAGATCATGCCGAAATTGCACGGGGCGCTCTTGGCCGTGGCCGTGTAGACGACACCGGCGTCCATCCGCGTGACGTTGCCGGAGGGGACACCGTTCGGATCGTTGTAGGGGATACCGTATTTCTGCAGCATCGGAATGAAACCGTCGGAGCGGCTGAAGAATTCGTCGTCGACGCAGAACGTACGGTCGGGCACGGGGAGCGCGGCCACGTCGGACAGCGACTTC
The DNA here is from genome assembly GCF_053604885.1 of Nocardia sp. NPDC003999. NCBI lineage: Bacteria > Bacillati > Actinomycetota > Actinomycetes > Mycobacteriales > Nocardiaceae > Nocardia > Nocardia sp. NPDC003999. The sequence goes on along the minus strand of NZ_JBSGIB010000022.1, from coordinate 67,394 downwards.
ACGCGCAGGCGTTCGGCGGTCGGGGTCGACGCGCCGAAGGCGTACGTGTCGTTGAAGTTCGCCGGCGGCAGCCACTCCAGATCGTGGTCGCGCTTCTCGATGTCGTGCACGCGCTGCCAGAGTTCGGTCGGGTCGGAGATCGTCTCGGTCCGGTTGTGGTAGTTGACCCAGCCGGTGCCGGTGTACTCCCAGAGCACATCGGCGTCGCCGCCCAGCTGAGCCTGCCGGGACGAGGCCGAGCCCGGCGCCCCGGTCAGGTCGGTGACCTTCGCGCCCGCCGCGGCCAGGTAGGTCGCGGTGATCTTGCCCAGCAGCACGCCCTCGGTGAAGCTTTTGGAGGTGACGACCAGCTCGGCGCCGTCCAGCGGCCGGTCGCCGCCGGGCAGGCGCGCGTCGTGGAAGGTTCCCGAGGAGCTCACCAGACCGCACCCGGCGAGCGCCGCCGCCGATACGACGAGTGCGCAGAGCAGGGCGACCAGCCGGGCTCGTGGCGACCTCATGAGATACCTCGTGGGGTCGCGGCCAGTTCCACCAGTCGGCCGAGCCAGTCGATGATCAACGCCAGGAGTCCGACCAGAATCGCGCCGGAGACCAGCAGTTTGGGCAGGAAGAGGGTGACGCCGGTGGTGATCAGCGTGCCGAGGCTGGTCGCGCCGATGAACGTGCTCAACGTCGCGGTGCCCACGAGGATCACCAACGCCGTGCGCACCCCGTTCAGAATCACCGGGACCGCGAGCGGCAGTTCGACCTGCAACAGCGTGCGCGCGGCGGAATAGCCGATGCCGCGGGACGCCTCGATGGTGCGCTGATCGACTTGCCGGAGCCCGACGATCGTGTTCTGCAGGATGGGCAGCACCGCGTACACGACGAGACCGACGATCGCCGTGCGGAATCCCGTGCCCAGCCAGAAGGTGAACAGCACGAGCAGCCCGACCGCGGGCGCGGCCTGGCCGATATTGGCGATATTGACCGCGATGGGCTCGAGCCGCCGCAGCGCCGGGCGGGTCAGCGCGATGCCGAGCGGAATCGCGACGACCACCACGATCACCGTGGCCACTACGGTCAGCTCGATGTGCTGGACGATCGTGGTCTGCAGGTTGTCCCAGCCGAGGGACGCCTGCTCGGTCGCGGTGAATGTCGTCGACCGGTACCAGAGGACATATCCGACAGCGATGACGAGGATGACGATCGGTTCGAACCACACGTCGATCGGCAGGCGGCGCAGACGGCTCATGACGGCTCGTCCGATCCGGGTTCCTCGTCGGCGGCGACCACCGGCGTGGGCGCCGGATCGGTTCCGTCGACGTAGGTGACGTAGGAGAGGTCCTCCGCGTCGGCGCGGCCTTCGGCGAGTTTGGTCCGGATCACGTCGGTGACCGTGTCGATGCTGAGCGAGCCGAGGACCGCGCCGCGGCCGTCGGTGACCAGGGCGGCGCCTTGGCTGGTGGCGAGCATGGCGTCGAGCGCGTCGTTGAGCGTCGAGGATCGTGCGACCACGGGCAACCGCCGATCCAGGTAGTCGGAGACCTCCGGTTTGGTCGCCAGTTCGGTGAGCGAAGGCCACGACCGGGGCCGCCCGGCCTCGTCGACGACGACGACCCAGGTCTGTCCGGCGGCCTCGGCGCGGTCGATCACGCCCTGCGCCGACTCGCCGATCCGCGCGGTGATCACGTCGTCGTAGGCGACGTCGCGCACCCGCGACACGGTCAGATAGGCCAGCTTCGCGCCGGACCCGACGAACTCCTCCACGAACGGTGTGGCCGGATCGGTGAGGATCTCCTCCGGGCTCGCGTACTGCTCGACCTGGCCGCCTTCGGACAGGATGAGCACCTTGTCGCCGAGCTTGGTGGCCTCTTCGAAGTCGTGGGTGACGATCACGATGGTCTTGCCGAGTTCCTGCTGGATCGCGATCAAGCTGTCCTGCAGGCGAACCCGGGTGATCGGATCGACCGCGCCGAACGGCTCGTCCATGAGCAGCACCGGCGGATCGGCGGCGAGCGCACGCGCTACGCCGACCCGCTGCTGCTGTCCGCCGGACATGTCCTTCGGCAGCCGGTCGGCGAAGGCGGCGGGATCCAGACCGACCAGATCGAGCAGGTACTCGGTGCGTTCGGCGATCCGCTTCCTGTCCCACCCGAGCACCCGGGGGATGGCGCCGACGTTCCTGGCGACGCTCCAGTGCGGGAACAGGCCGCCGGACTGGATGACGTATCCGATCGATTGCCGGAGCTTGTCCGGGTCCTCCCTGGTGACATCGCGGCCGCCGATGAAGATGCGGCCCTCGGTCGGCTCGATCAAGCGGTTGATCATCTTCAAAGTGGTCGTCTTGCCGCACCCGGACGGGCCGACGAACGCGACGATGTCTCCCGCCTCGATCTCGAGGTCGAGGCGCCGCACCGCAGGCTTGTCCTGGCCTTTGTAGCGCTTGACGACCGAGTCCAGTGTGATGGACGCGCCGGTCACCGCGCGTTGCGTCGGCGCGGGAGCGGGCCCGGTGGTCACATCGTCGGTCATGACAGTCCCTTTGCGATCGTGAGGCGTCCGAGCAGGACGAGGAGTGCGTCGAACACCAGCGCGATGATGACGATGAGGATGGTTCCGGTGAGCGCCATCTCCAGGGAGTTCGCGCCGCCGAGGCGGGAGAGTCCGTTGAAGATCAGCGATCCGAGGCCAGGTCCGAGGACGTAGGCCACGATGGCGGCGACCCCGACGATCATCTGGGTGGACACCCTGATACCGGTGAGAATCACCGGCCAGGCGATCGGCAATTCGACGGTCAGCAGAATGCGCCGGCGCGAGAAGCCGATCCCACGGGCGGATTCGACGACCGAGGCCGGCACCGACCGCAACCCCACGATCGCGTTGCCGACCACCGGCAACGCCGCGAAGAACGCCAGCATCACGAACGACGGGACCACCCCCAGCCCGAACGGGACCAGCAGGATCGCCAGCAGTGCCAGCGAAGGAATCGTCAGCGCGACGCGGCTGGTGGTCAGCGAGAGCGCGGACAGCAGCGGCAGCCGATAGACCGCCACCGCGATGAGGACGGCGACCACGGTTCCGACCAGCACGGTTTGGAACGCCAGGGAGGCGTGTTGATAGGTCAGGAACGCCAGGACTTCGCCCCGCCCCCGGATATAGCTCCATAAATTCACGGGATTCCCATCGTCAGCCGAAGACCGGTCGGTACCTGTCCGTGTACAGCCGCGCGAGCCGGCGAAAAGTCGTGGACACTGCGGGTTCGATTTCCGGCGGCGCGCGGAAAGCGAATCGCCGCACGACCGAATTCGCGCTCCTTTTCGACCGTAACCGATTCTTTGCCGGACAGGAGTTCTGTGGGCACGAGTCCTCTGGTCACGAGAACGGGTTATGCCGCCTGTGCGACGGGGTCGACCGTCGAGTGGAGCCCGGCATTGCCCGCCATCACGGTGCTCGGCGCGCCGACGTGACCGCCTGACCCGACCACCTGCGGAGCGGATGCGATGCCGGCTGTGTGATCGGCGGACATACCAGGGCCTTTCGCTCGAACCGGATGATCGGGTCAGAGGAAACCACGCCCACCCCGGTGCGGCCAGCATTACAGTCAGCCGGATCGAAATGGGCGACGCGATCGTTCCCGTCGGGAGTGATCGGGCGTCGAATGCGCGGAATCGGCCCTCCGCCTGCCCCAATAGGTCTGTCGGCACCCGCCGGCGCGAAGGGCCCGCTCGGATCGAATCGCGCCCCGCCGCATCGGCGAGGGCTCGGCGAGCGCCCGGACATGGACGGGTTGGCGGCCAGATGATGTCGACGACGCGCGCCGGAGTCGGGCCCACCGGCTCGTTCAGCGGAAATCCACACCGAGCACGCGGTGCAGCGCTCGCGGCCACCGTGACCACGCCGCGCGGGGTGCGATTTTCGGCGCTGTCGCCGGTGCACCGGATTCCGGGCATTTCGCCGACCGGATCCGCCCGCTCGCGGTCGTCGCCGCGGTGCTGTGGGTCGGCGCGTTGATCGTGACGCTCACCAGTATCGAGAGCTCGTTGCCGCTGGCGCGGCCGTCGTGATGCTCGGCGAGACGGTGCTGAGGTACCGCACACACCGTCGCGGCCCGGGATCTGCGCACGGTGCGAGGTCGGTGAAATGCCGGGAACTCAAGTGCTGGAACGTAATCCGTCGACGAACAGGTCGAGCAGCCGCCCGGCCTGTTCCCGGCGTTCCGGGCTCTCGGTGGCGAGCGATATGCCGCTGAGGCCGACGAGTATGTCTTCGGGTTCGACGTCCGCCCGGAGCGTTCCGGCCGACGCTCCGGCTCGCAGCAGGGTGGCGACTGCGGCGGTCAGACGGTCGCGGCTTTCGGAGAACGGATTGCCGCCGGAGGCGATGACGGCGCGCAGGGCGTCGCCCATCCCACGCTTGGTGGTCGTGTAGTCGACGAAGCGGTCCATCCAGGTGCGCAACGCCCGGTCCGGTGGAAGTGCGGCCGACAGGTCGTCGGCCGAGTCGCACAGCCGGGCGAGTTCGCTGCGGTAGGCGGCGTCGACGAGGGCCTCGCGGGTGGGGAAGTGACGGTAGAGCGTGCCGATGCCGACGCCCGCTTCCTTGGCGATGGCTTCGAGCGTGACGTCCGGTCCGTCGTGGGAGAACGCGCGCGTGGCGACCTCGAGCAGCCGGTCTCGGTTGCGTTGCGCGTCGGCGCGCAGCGGGCGTGCGTTCGTCATCAATCCTCCCGGGAACAAAGTGGAGGGTCCTCCGGTTATTGTGAGTACCGGAGCCTCCTCCGGTTCGAGTCTACCGAGATGGGACACGTCATGACCGATCGCATCACCACCCCGTTCACCGCCGAATCGACCGCGGCGGAGGTGCTAGCAGGCATCGACCTCGCCGGGCGGCGCGCCATCGTCACCGGCGGCGCCTCCGGGATCGGTGTCGAGACCGCACGGGCACTGGCCGGCGCCGGGGCCGAGGTGACCCTCGCCGTCCGCGATCTCGCGGCCGGCGAGCGCACGGCGGCCGACATCCTCGGCACCACCGGTAACGACCGGGTGCGCGTCGCCGCGCTCGATCTCGCCGATCAAGCGTCCGTCGCGGCGTTCGTGGCCGGTTGGGAAGGGCCGCTGCACATGCTGATCAACAACGCGGGCGTGATGGCCTCGCCGCTGACGCGCACGCCGCAGGGCTGGGAAATGCAGTTCGCGACCAACCACCTCGGTCACTTCGCGCTGGCCACCGGCCTGCGTCCAGCGCTGGCCGCGGCGGGCGCCGCGCGCGTCGTTTCGGTGAGTTCGAGCGCGCATCACCGTTCACCGGTCGTGTTCGACGACATCCACTTCGAACGCAGGCCCTACGATCCGTGGTCGGCCTACGGCCAGTCCAAGACGGCCAACGTGCTGTTCGCCGTGGAAGCGACCCGGCAGTGGGCCGCGGACGGCATCACGGTCAACGCGCTGATGCCCGGCGGGATCCGCACCAACCTGCAACGCCACGTGTCCGACGAGGAACTCGAACGGCTCCGCGCGGCCGCGGGTGGGGCGCGGATGATGTGGAAGACGCCGCAGCAGGGTGCGGCCACCTCGGTTCTGGTCGCGGCGTCGCCCTTGCTCGCCGGTGTCGGGGGGCGTTACTTCGAGGACTGCAACGAAGCCGAGATCGGCGTTCTCAGCGCACGCAACGGAGTCGCCGAGTACGCGCTCGACCCCGATGCCGCGGCCCGGCTGTGGCAGGTGTCGAGCGAGATGCTGGTCGCTTGACGGGGCGCGTCTTCAGCTCTCGGAGCCCTGCCCCTGGTGCGTGGCGACAGGGTAGCGAGAGCTGAAGCCGTTCACCGGAAGAATGTTCCCCACACTCGGTAGCGGTGTTTCGAGATGGCGGTGAGCGGCTCCGCCGTCAGCGCACCCGGCGTGATCTCCGCGAAGCTCGACACGTCCCGGCAGAGGTGGGACTGGTCGGTGTAGCCGCAGGTCGCCGCGACGTCGGCGGCAGGAAGGCCCGTCAGCAGGCCTTCGACCGCGTGCCGGAACCGGACCAGCATCGCGGCCCGCTTCGGGGTCAGTCCGATCTGGGCTTCGAACCTGGACCACAGCCGTTTGCGGCTCCATCCGCAGGATCCGGCGAGTTCGCCGACCGAGACCTGCCCTCGGCTCGCGACGATGCGTCGCCAACTGGCGACGACTTCCGGGTCCGGGGTCCGGGTCGGGTCGGCGCACTGCCGCAGAAACGAATTCGTCAGCGCGAAACGCTCCTCCCATGTCGCGGCACCGGCGAGCCGCTCACGCAGCAACAGCGCCCCGCGACCCCACAGATCGTCCAAGCCGACGACCGTGCGGCCCAGATCGACCGGATCGATAGTCGACAACGAATAGAACTGCGGCGGCGACAAGCGCGCCTCGATGCATTCGGCCCGCTCGGTGCGCACCCGCATCGTCCCGTGCGGAAACCCGGAGACGAAGCCGCTGAGTGCCTGCCGGCCCGCCGTGCTGTCGACGATCAGTTCGTTCTCCCCGAACTCGATCAGCACCGTGACCGCCGGTAGCGCGGTGACCCGGAGGTCCAACCCGCCGGCCCCATGAGCGCGATACCCGATCATCGCCGTGCCGCCCACCGGCGCGTCACCGGCCGAACGGCGAAAATCCCACCCGGTGTCATGCTCGAGCCCGATCGGTCCCACCCGCTCAGGCTAACCGCCTCGACCCGCGATGGGAGCGGGCCGCTCAGGACGGGTTTGCTCTGTCATCCCCCCTATGCCGATCGCGTCGAGTCCTGGTTCTCCACGCCCGGCCGCACGTCCTCTCCGATGTCGGCCGAGCGGTGCCGCCGTCCCGCGACCGTGGGTTCGTCGCGGAACACGGCTGCGATGTAGCCGTCGGGACGAATGAGTACCGCGGTGTCACCGGTGATCTCGTAGTTGCGGTGGACACTGCCGTCTCCATCGATCAGAGTGTCGGCCCCGGTAGCGGCTGTGTCGGTGGTGATCCGGATCGTTCGCGTCGCTGCGGTGCCGCGGGCTTCGGTCCGGTCGGGAGCGTTGCCCTGGTCGAAGGTGAGCAGGGTCCAATGGGGACCGCGCAGCAGATCGAACACCCGGACTTCGCGACCGGACGAGGCCTCGATACCGACGGCGTCGGGAGCGCGGTCACCGGCGCGAACGCGGCCGGTCCTCGGGCCGGGGCCGGTGAGCGGACTGTCGGGGTAGGCGACGGTGAGCCCGGTGGTGAAATCGTCGGTGAGCCTGCGGACGGCCGACGCTCCGTCGCCGTTGCCCGCGGAGCGCATGAGTGCGTGCATACGGTCGGTGCTGTCGTCGAGGACGGCCCGCGCGACCGCGCGGCGTTCGAGTTCATAAGTGTCCAACAGGCTTTCATCGTCCCCGTCGAGAACGGCGGCGAGTTTCCAGCCGAGGTTGTAGGCGTCCTGGATGCCGGTGTTCATGCCCTGCCCACCGGCGGGGGAGTGGATATGCGCGGCATCCCCGGCGAGGAAGACCCGCCCGACCCGGTAACGGTCGGCCAGGCAGACATTGATCCGGTAGAGCGACAACCAACCGGCATCCTCGATGCGGACCTCTCCCAGTCCGGAATGCTCGGCGAACAGGCGCCGGAACAGGTCGAGCGTCGGCGCGGCAGGATCGGGGTCATCGGCGGGAATGGACGCCTGGAATTGCCAGACATCGGTGCTGGGCAGCGGGAACAGCGAGAGGATCCCGTGCTCGGGGCTCATCCACACGTGCTGGCAGCGATTGTCCAAGCCCTCGATCCGCACATCGCCGAGCCACCAGCGGTGGTCGCCATAGGACACCCCGGCGAGTGTGGCGCCGATCCGCTCCCGGACCACGCTGCGCCCACCGTCGCAACCGACGACGTAGAGGGCGCGCATTCGCCGATCACCGGTGGTCGTGGACACGGTCACCTCCACGGCGTCAGCTGTCTGCGCGACGGCCGTCACCTCGGCTCCCCACTCGACCCGGCCGCCGAGTTCGGCGAGCCGATCGCGCAAGATCTGCTCGAACAGCGGCTGTGACAACCACACCGGCGGGTACGGCACCCCTGGATCGCGTACGCCCAGCGCGGCCTCCACGGCCTCGGAGATCACGCGGTCACGGTCGTAGTGCCGGGTCGGCACATGCACCCGCCCCAGCTCCAACACTCGATCGATCACGCCGAGGTCGTCGGCGACCTCCAAGGCCCGGGGCTGGATCGTCTTGGCGCGCGACGCCGTGCTGGGTCCGGCGGCGCGGTCGACGATGCGGTAACCGACGCCTCGGCGGGCCAGGTCGATCGCGAGGGCCAGACCGGTCGGGCCCGCGCCGACGATCAGGATGTCCGTTGATGTCTGCATTTTCATCTACCTACCTTAGGTATCTATTTTTCGACCGCACGTCGTCGCTGTCGAGGGGTGGGATGCCGAGTACTATATACCTAACTTAGGTATCTGAACAAGGTGGGAAATGAGCGGCGACAACGACGCGCTGAAGGGGCTGCTGCCGCGCATGACGCAGCTGAGCAACACGCTGGGTCGTGGGCAGTTGTTCGAAACAGCCACGGCGGCAGCCGGAATCACCCTGGAGCGGCCCGCGGTCACAATACTCGTGATCCTGGAATCCGCGGGGCGACCGTTGCGGGTAGGGGAGATAGCGGCCCGGATGCAGGTGGCCGGGCCGCACGTCACGCGCCAGCTCAACGGTCTCGAACGGCGCCGCTTGGTGCAGCGTGTCCCGGACCCGGACGACCAACGCGCCCGATTGATTACCCTCACTCCGGCCGGGGAGAAGCTGATCGGCCGTTATCTGCGAGTCATCGACGGATGGTTCGACCAGGCCCTGTCCGGATGGTCGGAGTCCGATCAGCGCGACCTCGTTCGCCTGCTCGGTCGCTTGGTCGACGACCTGTCGACGCACCTGGACACCGTCGTCGAGGATCCTCTCATCGAATAGAGTTGCGGCGCGGCATTACTCACCAGCGGCGGCCGGGATCGGTGAACCATCGTGGACAGCGCGCCCGACTGCGGGCCGCGCGACCGGGAGCACGGAATGGGACGACCGGCTCGCGCTCGGGATTCGAATCGCCGTTCTCCGCGGGGAACTGGTCTTCGGCGGGCTTCTCGGCGTGGAGCTGCGTCGGTGCCGCGTCACCCCTGGTTCCATGCCACGCGCAGCACGCCGTTGACGAGGTAGCAGGCGAACAGGATCGCGGCCGGGGTGAGTGACGCGGCGCCGTACAGCGCCAATGCGCCGGTGCCGAACCAGGCCAATTCGAACAGCATTCGAGCGAAACCGTGTAAAGGGTACGTGGCATTGGTTCCGCCGCCTGCGGCGAACAGTCCCCACAGCACCGCGAGCAGCAGGGGTGCGCCGATGCCCGCCACGATCTTGATCGGCCACTGCGCATTCACGGTGAAACCCCAATATCCGGCGCTCCCCAGCACGCTCAACTCCAACAAGAACATCAGGCCGAGATTGGCCGCTTTGACCGCGCCGAGCACAACTACCTCCAGTGATAACCGCTCTTTCTTGAGAGCAATGCTCTCATTCAGGTGGTGATGCGTCAAGCGGCGACGGTCACCGTCTGGTGTGTGGGTGATCCGGTCCGATCGGTAGGGTGGCGGAATGCAGGTCGGGGAACCGAGTAGAACCGCCATGGCCGTAGCGCGAGCGAGGGCCCACCATCAAATCGCCGACGAGCCGCGGGTGTTCACGGATCCGCTGGCTGTGCGGATCGTCGGCGAAGCAGCCATAGGCGCCAGCGAATTCGAGCGAGGGATCGACCAGGATCTGGCTCGTCGACGGCGCTTGTTCATCGCGGCGCGCAGCCGCTTCGCCGATGACGTGGTGGCGGCCGCGGTGGCCCGGGGGACGAACCAAGTAGTCGTCCTCGGTGCGGGGCTGGACACCAGCGCCTACCGCAATGCCCACGAGAACGTGCGATTCTTCGAGGTCGATCATCCCGACACCCAGCAATGGAAGCGGCGCAGGCTTGCCGAGGCCGAAATCGCCGTCCCGCCATCGCTGACGTTCGCCCCGATCGACTTCGAAGAGTCCACGCTCGCCGCCGGATTGGCCGCGGCCGGTCTGGACCGCAGCAGCGACGCGTTGTTCGTCTGGCTGGGTGTTGTCATGTACCTGACCAGGGCATCGATCGATGACACACTGCGCTACATCGCCGGTCACGGCGCCGCCGCGGAGGTGGTCTTCGACTATCTGTACCCGCCCTCCTCGGCGCCGCATGACGTCGCGGCCGACGACAGGCAGGCACGCGCGGATCGCGTCGCCGCGGTCGGTGAGCCATGGCTCAGCTTCTTCACCGCGGAGGAGATCCGCGATGCGTTGCTGTCCTTCGGCTTCACACGGATCGAAGACCGTACTGCGACAGAGTTGTTGAGCGCGTATGGCGTCGGAGCCGCCGCCCGGCCTGCGAATTCGGTGCCGCACCTGGTCCACGCCGGCACGGTGTGAACCCGGGCGTCCTCGCCTCCTCGGCATAGGTGACTCCGAGCCGAGACCGACCGATGCGCCAGGCGCTGGACCTGGTCCAACCGGTGTCGCCCCTTCAGGTGACACATGTCACGCGTCCGTACCTGTCACGCGGGCGCCGTCACCGGCGTCTTGTGGTCGCTCGGTTGGTCGTGACGGTCGAGATCGTCGCCGTGGCCGTGACCGAAGCCTTTCGGGCACGGGCGATAGGCGCCACTCGGGTGTGCACGGCCTTCCGAACCGATTGTCAGTGCGTGTCGTGCTCGGGAAGGAACAGTTGCCATGCGCATCACGGTGTTCGGAGCCAATGGTCCCACCGGCCGTCTGCTCACCGGCCAGGCGCTCGATGCCGGGCACGAGGTCAGCGTCATCACCACCGTGGACAATCCGACCCTGCTGAAGTGGATTCGTGGCGAAGCGTTCGCCGCGAACTGAACGATGTCTCCAGCGGAGGCGCAGTTGTCGTCGTCACCGGTAGCGATTGTCCAGCGAATCCCGGTGCGGCGGTTCGACGAAACCGCGTCCCGCCGAGCCGTTCTGAATCTGCGCCGGACAGCAGGTGTCGCCATGGGCCGACTGGGGTCAGAGATCGGCGACCAAGGCGGCGGCCGCTTCGATCGCGGCCGCCTCGTGGTCGAGGAGGACGTCGCCGCCTTGCGTTGTGACGATCGGTGTGTACGGGTCGTCCACGAACGGTTCGCCCAGCAGTTCGCGGAGCACCGCCAGCCCGCAGAACGGAACATAGTGCGGGCTGTAGCCGCCTTCTTGCACGAAGGCGATCCGGCCCGCGGAGGTCGCGGCGGCGATGTCCAGCATCCGGCGGGTCAGGTGCCGGAAGCCGCCGCTGGTGACCATCTGCCGAGCCAGCGGATCGAGGATGCTCGCGTCGAAACCGGACGCGACGATGATCAGCTCGGGCGCGAAGGCGTGCAGCGCGGGTTCGACGACTCGGTCGATCGCATGGAGATACGCGGCGTCTCCACTACCCGGCGGGAGCGGCACGTTGATCGCGTAGCCGTGTCCGTCGCCCGTGCCGCGCTCCTCCCGGTAGCCGGAATCCGGTGGGAAACACAGATGCTGGTGGATCGAGATGGTCAGGACCGACGGATCCTCATACCAGATGTCCTGCGTGCCGTTGCCGTGGTGGACGTCCCAGTCGACGACGGCGACGCGTCGCACGCCGAGTACGTCTTTCGCGTAGGCGGCGGCAATGGAGATGTTGTTGAAGACGCAGAAGCCCATGCTGGTAGCGCGGGTAGCGTGGTGCCCAGGCGGATTGACCAGCGCGTAACCATGGTCGACCGTCCCGGCCAGCACATGTTTCACGAGTGCGATCGCACCGCCCGCCGAAAGCGCGGCGATCTCGTATCCGCCCTTGCCGAAGGACGAGACGCCGTCGCCGGCATCCCCGCCCTTCGGCTGCAGACTCTCGGTCTTGATGCGCTCCAGATGTTGCGTGGTGTGCACCCGCAAGATGTCGGCCTCGTCGGCCGGTTCCGCCTTGATCGAGTGCAACTCGTCCAGCAGTCCGGACACCGAGACCAATTCGTGGAAGCGTCGTTTGGTGTCGGGATGCGCGAGGTGATGGCCGATCGGCTGGAGACCGACCGTGACGTCGGACGGGAACAAACTGCCGCTGCCGGTGTCGGCCCACCCGTAGAGGGTGTTCCACACGTATCCGGTTGTCATCGTGCACTCCTCGCGGTCGGCGGACCGCCACGCCGTCCACCTGGGTATCACCCCGCCTCAGCGGGTGCTCGCGCTCATTACAGGCGCAGCAGCGACCTCGCCGCAACCGGACGACTTGCCACCTGTGACGGTGTGCGGCGCGAACCCTCGCCGCTCGAGTCGGGGCTCTCGCGGTCCGGGGCGGGCGCCGCGACGCATCGGATAAGCGGTCGCCGACGATCCCGGCGCAGTTGAGGATGTCGGGCCGGATCCGCCGTCCGGGTGCGGTCCGCTGGGCGTCCTGGCGCAGTGCCCGTGATTCCGGAGAGCCGGTGCGCGATTTCCTCTGGCGCGGTGGAGATCCGAAGCGGTTAGAGTGGCCTCGTGAGATACGAGATCACGGCCGAGCAGATCGAAATCCCCCAGGATGACGCGACACCCATGGCGGCTTATCTCGCCCGGCCGGAGGGGGCGGGCGACTACCCGCTCGTCCTGGTCGGAGCCGAGTTGTGGGGGTTGACCGATGAGGTCCGGGCCGTCGTGCGCGATGTCGCCGCCCTGGGATATGTGGCGATCGCGCCGAATCTGTACCACCGCAGCGGTCCCGAGACCTCTGCCGGGTTCGAGGAGAGCGATGCCAACCGGGCCCGCGCGTTCGAACTGCTGGGCCGATTGACCCGCGACGGTGTCGAGGCGGACCTGCGCGCCGCCGCCGACCATGCCCGCGAGCATGCCGGGGCCGGTGACCGGGTCGGCATGCTGGGCTTCAGCCTCGGTGGCCACGTCACCTATTTCGCGGCGACCCGGCTGCCGCTGCGCGCCGCCGCCATCTACTACCCGGGATGGGTGCCCGACTCGGGTATGGCGTTGAGCGTTCCGGATCCGCTGTCGGCGGCGACGCCTGGTATCACCGCTCGGCTGGCGCTGTTCTTCGGCGGGCAGGATCACATCATCGATGCCGATCAGCGGGAGCGGATCGGTGCGGCGTTGTCGGCGGCGGGTGTCCGGCACGACGTGGTGGTGTATCCCGAGGCTCGGCACGCCTTCTTCTTCCCCGGCCGTGAGGTGTATGACAAGCAAGCCGCCGAGGATTCCTGGCAGCGGGTGCGCGAGCTCTTCGCCGCCGAGCTGACCGCGTCCTGATCCGGTTACGCGGTAACGATCCGGAGCCCGCCGGGCCGAGCCGGCGGGGTGGGGAGAGATCACTCCTCGTGCATCCAGGCAAGTGTGGTCCGCGACTCCCTGAGTCGCCAGCCCGCCTGCGTCCGTACGACGGTGCAGGCCATGCGCAGGCCGCTCGTTCGATGGGGTGCTCGGCCTTCACGGAAGAAGTACACGAGCGAGTTCGCCGAGGCGGCAGCCTGGTCGCCGTGGACGTCCACCAACAGGTCGGTGGTCACGTGCTGGGTGTGCTCCTCCGCGACCTCGGCTTGTCGCATGAGGCCGACCAGGTTGTCGATGCCCTGGAGGTCGCCGTTGCGGGGCGAGTGGATCGCCACATCGTCGGCGAAGACGGTGGCCGCGTCCTCCCATCGCTTCTCGTCGAGCAGGCGCGCCAGGCGCGCGAACAGATCGGCGATCTCGATCCGATCGGCGATCAGGGTATTCGTGGACATGAGAGCCCCTTTCGTTGGCGCCACTAACATTGGCGGTGCCAACTATACCTACCTTTGATTGGCATCACCAATGAAGTCGTGTTCGTGGTGTGCATCAGACGGCGAACGCGACAATGCCGCGAAACCGGTGCGAGCCGGGCGGTGGGGACGGGATGTGCGCTCCAGCGGGACCGATTTCCTGCGCCCCGGATCGGGGGCCGACCCCGGGGGGCCGCTCGGCTCGGTCGGATAGATTGGGAAAGAATCCGTGGTGGTCGAAGTGGTGGAGGAGGCGCGGTGGGCGCGAGTGCGGAGTCGGCGACGGGTCCGGCGACATTCGACGATCTGGTCACCGAGATCCGCGCCAGATGGGATTCGTTGTCGGCCTCGCACAAGAAGCTGGCCGAGCGCGTGCTGTCCGACCCGGAGGCGGTGGCGTTCATGACCGTGTCCGATCTGGCGAGCGCGGTCGGCGTCAACGAGGCGACGGTGGTGCGGTTCGCGAATGGCCTCGGGCTGAAGGGATATCCCGGCTTGGCCCGCCTGTGTCAGGAGCGGCTGCAGGAGCGGGCGCAGTTGCTGCGCCGTTTCGAGAATCTCGAACACTTGGTGGCGCAGGGTGCGGGCCTGCGGGAGAGCCAGGTGGTGTTGGACCAGGCGAACATCGCGCGTTCCTTCGCGGGCATCGCGGACACCACTTGGGACGCGGTGGCCGCCCAGCTGGCGCGCGCGCCCCGCGTCCACGTGATGGGCCTGCGCAAGTGCCACGCGCCTGCTTATCTGCTGGGCTACCTGCTCGGTCTGTTGCGTGAGGACGTGGCGACCGTGACGGGGACCAGGGGGTCGCTGACCGACGAACTGCGCCGTGTTCGCGCGGGGGATTGCTTCGTGGCGATATCGATCCATCGCTACAGCTCCGACACGGTCCGTGCGGCGCGGTGGGCCCGCCAGCGTGGCGCCCACGTCGTGGCCCTGACCGACACCCCGGCCTCGCCGCTGGCGGCGGCGGCGCACGAGACCTTCTACGTCGAGGCGTCGAGCGCGAGCGTGCTGCGCTCGATCACCGCCTTCACGTCGATCGTCCAGGCGTTGTCCGGCGCGGTGGCGCACCTCCTCGGCCGTGAGGTCCGCGAGACCTTGTTGGAGGAGGAGAGACTGCTGGGCGAATTCGGCGTATACGCCGCCGACGGCGTCTGATCCTGCTCTGCCGGTGGCTATTTCACCGGCGTCATCGCCGCGACCCGGTCGGCGCGACGTTGGTGCAGCAGGCCCGCGGCGACGGCCAGGGTCGTGACCACCAGGGTGAGCGCCAGCGGCGTTCGGGTATCGGAACCGAACACCATCCCCACCACGATGCCCAGCAGAGTGACCAAGACCAGGTACGGCAGATAGGGAGCCCCCCACATCCGTACGGCCGGCGCGGCGGATTCCACGGCGGCGCGGTTGCGTCGGCCGGCGATGTACGTGGCGCAGATGCACAGGTAGACCACCACCGCGACGGCGCCGGACGAGCTGAGCAGGAAGCTGAAAACCGCTCCGGTGGGCAGGAAGTAGTTCGCGGCCACGGCCAGGAATCCGGCGCTCGCGGCGGCGAGAACCCCGGCCGTCGGCACACCGGAGCGGGTGACGCGGCCCAGCGGTCGCGGCCCCTCTCCGCGTTGGGCCAGCGCGAACAGCATGCGCGACGCGGAGTAGAGCCCCGAGTTCAGGCACGACAGCACCGCGGTGAGCACGATCAGGTTCATGATGGTCCTGGCGCCAGGAATCCCCAGCAGATTCAGGACCGCGGTGTACGGACTTTCGGTGATCTCGGCGCTGTCCCACGGCAACAAGGTCACGACGACCAGGATCGAGCCCACGTAGAAGACGAGGATGCGCCCGGCGACGCTGCGCATGCTCGCTCGCACGGCGTTGACCGGATCGTCGGCCTCACCGGCGGCGATGGTGACCAATTCGGTGCCGAAGTAGGAGAAGAAGACCGTCAGCGACGCGGCCAGCAGGGGAGTGAATCCGTTGGGCAGCAACCCGCCTCGTCCCAGCAGGTTCGTCGTGCCCGGTGCCGTGTAGTGGGCGAACGCGCCGCAGATCGCCGCGATGCCGACGCCGATGAAGACGACGATCGCGGCGACCTTGATCAAGGCGAACCAGAACTCGAAACGCGCGAACGAGCTCACCGCGGCCAAGTTCACTCCGGTCAGGGCGCTCAGGAAGAGCAGGGCGAACGCCCAGGCGGGCACCGCGGGCGCCAGCTGGTTGGCGATCGCGCCACCGGCGACGGCCTCGAAAGCGACCGTCACCGACCAGTGGTAGCTGTACACCCAGCCGACCGACAGTCCGGCCCATGGCCCGAGTTCGCGTGAGGCGTAACTCGAGAACGAACCGGTCTCCGGGCGCGCCGTGGCCAGTTCGGCCAGCATGCGCATCACCAGGATCACGACCAGGCCGGTGAGCAGATAGGCCAGGACGATGCCGGGTCCGGCGGCCGCGATCGCGGTGCCGCTGCCGACGAACAACCCGGCGCCGATGACGCCGCCGATCCCGATCATCGTGAGCTGACGAGTGGTGATGGTGTGCTGGAGATTTCGCGTAGGGGGAATTGAGGTGGGCACGATGCCTCCCAAGGACCGTGGGCTGTGACCCGGGTAACTGATGGTCGGTCATGCAACACCCGCGTCCCCGTGGGTGCAAATCGATTTGCATTCAGAGATGGGAATGCAACTGTTATGGCATAGTGTGACGTCGACCCGAGCAGGAGGAGATGAGCGAATGTCCATGGTGCTGGTGAGCAGGTCCGGTCCGACAGCGACGCTGACGTTGAACCGTCCGGAACGGCTCAACGCGGTCAGCGAAGAGCTCTACGAAGCGTTGATCGGCCATCTGGTGGTCGCCGATTCAGATCCGGCGGTGCGCTGCGTGGTGCTGCACGGTGCGGGCCGCGCGTTCTGTGCCGGCGCCGACCTGAAGGCGCACCACGCCGGCTCCCGCACGCCCACCGAGCAAGCGCACTACCTCGATCTCGCCCAGCGGGCGTGCGAGCAGATCCAGCGAATGGACACGCCGGTCGTCGCCGCCGTCGGCGGATACGCGCTGGGCGCAGGCGCCGAAATGGCGGTGAGCGCGGACTTCCTCGTGATGGCCGAGGACGCGCAGCTCGGTTTCCCCGAGGTGAGCATCGGGACGTTCGTCGGCGGCGGAGTCACCCATCGGTTACCGCGTTTGGTCGGTCTGCGCCGCGCCACCGATCTGCTCGTCCTCGGCGAGCGCTGCACCGGCACACAAGCATTCGAGTGGGGATTGGCCTACGCGTCGGTGCCCGGTGACGTCCTTCTCGATACTGCGCGCGGACTCGCCGACGCATTGGCGGGGAAAGCGCCGTTGTCGCTGGCGCGGATGAAGGCCGCGCTGCGCCGTGACGATCCCCTGGAAGTCGCGCTCGCCGGTGAGCCGCGCCAGATCCTGGAGTTGATGGCGACCAGGGACTGGGCCGAGGGCGTCGCGGCGTTCGCCGAACGCCGCACCCCTGTGTTCGAAGGGAAGTGACGTGCCCACACTCGACGCCTCGGTCCGCACCGCGCTCGAACGTCTCTTGGATCCACGCTCCGTCGTGGTGGTCGGTGCGTCTTCCGACCCGGCGAAGCGTGGTCACCAGGCCATTCGCGCTCTGCGAGAGGCCGGTTACGAAAACCCCGTCTATCCGGTCAATCCCAATGCCGGGCAAATACTCGGCCTGGATGTCTGCGCATCGCTCGATCAGGTTCCTCCCGGCGCCGATGTCGCGCTGATCGCCCTGCCCGCCGCAGCCGTGCCCGGCGCGTTGCGTGAATGCGCGACCGCGGGCATCGCCGGAGCAGTGGTGCTCGCCAACGGTTTCGGTGAGATCGGCGTGGACGGCGCCGATCTCGCCGCCGAGCTGGCAGCCGCGATCGACGAGACCGGCATTCGCGTCATCGGTCCCAACACCTCCGGCCTGCTCAACCTCACTTCGGGTGCGAATCTGGTGGGGCTGCAGGGTGTTCCGCGCGGACCGATCAGCGTCATCACGCAGAGCGGGAACATGCTGTTGTCGCTGGTGAACGACAACAACGTCCTCAGAGGTCCCGGCTTTCACGCGTACGTGGGGTTGGGCAACCAAGCCGACGTCCGTTACGACGAATGCCTGGTCGAACTCGCCCGTCATCCGGAAACCGGTGTCGTGGCGATCCATTCCGAGGGATTCGCCAACGGGCGGTCGTTCCTGGTGGCGGCCGCTCGGACCGTGCCGGACACGCCCGTCGTGCTGCTGCGCGGCGGCCGCTCGGAGGAGGGCCGGCGCGCCGCGGCCTCGCATACCGGCTCGATAGCGGGCTCGGACGCGGTGGCGACCGCCGTCCTGCGCCAAGCCGGGGTGGAACTGGTCGATCGCTCCGACGAACTCGCGGTCGTCGCGGGAGCCCTCGCCGTGTGTGCTCCGATCACCCCGGGGCGCACGGTCGCGATTCTCAGCGACGGCGGTGGACACGCCGCGCTGGCGGCGGACGGCCTGGCCGCGTACGGGATCGAATCCGCGCGGCTCGCGGAGCACACCCGGCAACAATTGCGGAAAGTGCTCGGCGCCGCGGCCGCGGTCTCGGGCCCCGTCGATGTGGCCGGCGCCACCGATACCGACCCGATGGTCTTCGCCGAAGCCGCCGAGATCCTCATGCGCGATCCCGCGGTGGGCCTCGTGCTGATCATCGGGCTGTTCGGTGGCTACCACCTGCGTTTCGACGCGGGATTGCGCGACAGCGAAGACGCGACGGCGGGCGTCCTGCTCGCGCTTTCGGCCGAATACAACGTGCCCTTGGTGATCCAGAGCTGCTACGCCGGTCTCGATATCGCCAATCACGACCGGCTGCGCGCCGGCGGCGTACCGGTGCTCGGCTCGATCGAGCACGCCGTGCGAGCGGCGGCGGCTCTGTACCGGCGCGGCCGCCTGATCGCCGAACGCGCCCGGCGCTCCCCGCTGACACTGCCGCCGCCCGCCCCGCCCATCCCGGGTTCGGGGATCCTCGACGAGCCGACCGCGCGGCGGGTGCTGGCCGACGGGGGAGTGGAGGTCGGCATGTGGACCTTCGCGCGCGACGTGGATGCGGTGGCTCCGGCAGTCGCCGCGTACCGGCGACCGTGTGCACTGAAAGTCGTCTCAGCACAGGTGATCCACAAGTCGGACGTCGGTGGCGTCCGGCTGGGAGTGGTGGCCTCCACCGCGACCGAGAACGCCGACTCCATTGTCGACGCGGTGACCGCGAAGGTGCCCGACGCCAGGATCGACGGAATGATCGTGACCCCCATGGCCGACGCTGGTGTGGAGTTGCTCGTCGGCGCGACCCGGGATCCGATCTTCGGGCCGGTGCTGGCTTTCGGCTCCGGTGGGGTGCTGGTCGAGGCGGTCCGGGATGTCGCGTTCCGAGCCGTCCCCCTCACCGAATCGGAAGCTCACGAGATGATCGAGGAGACCATCGCCTCCCGCATGCTCGACGGCTACCGGCACCTGCCCGCGGTCGATCGTGACGGGCTCGCGCGATTCCTCGTGCGCATCGGGGATTTCGTCGCCGCGCACCCGGAGATAGCCGAACTCGATCTCAATCCGGTGATCGCGTCCGGGCACGACCTCACGCCGGTGGATGTGCGAATCGTCCTGTCCGAGTCGGCGTCCGGAGGTCGCGATGAGTGACCCGATCCTGATCGACCGGACCGGCGATGTGGTCGTCTGGACCCTGAACAACCCGCGAGCCCGCAACCCGATCTCCGAAGCGGACACCATAAGCGCCCTCGAGGACGCGGTGGCGGCGGCCAACCGGGACCACAGCCTCCGGGCGGCCATCCTCACCGGTGCCGGCTCGGCGTTCTCCTCCGGCGGCAACGTCAAGCACATGCGCGACCGCGCCGGAATGTTCGGCGGCACACCGGCGCGGCTACGTCAGGAATACCGTCACGGGATTCAGCGGATCCCGAGAGCGCTGTATCACTGCGAGATACCCACCATCGCCGCCGTCAACGGCCCGGCGATCGGCGCGGGTTGCGACCTGGCCTTGCTGTGCGACCTGCGGATCGCCGTTGCCACCGCCGTGTTCGCCGAGAGCTTCGTGAAGATCGGCCTGGTCCCCGGCGACGGCGGAGCCTGGCTGCTGCCCAGGGCGATCGGCATGGCCAGGGCCTGTGAAATGGCGTTCACCGGTGAGCCGATCGACGCGCACACCGCACTCGACTGGGGGTTGGTCTCGGAGGTGGTGGAGCCCGGCGCACTCTTGGACGCGGCCCACCGGCTCGCTGCCCGCGTGTGCGCCAATCCGCCGCATGTGCTGCGAATGACCAAGCGGCTGCTGCGCGAAGGAACACACCAGACCTTGGAAAGCCTGCTCGAGCTGTCGGCGGCCATGCAGGCCGCCGCGCATCACACCGAGGACCATCGCGAGGCCGTCGCGGCCGTGCTGGAGCGCAGACCACCCGAGTTCACGGGTGGCTGAGCAACTTCCCCGGTGGCGCACAAGCCACTCCGCCGCCAGCGCGGTTCGACCAACCAGGCCTCTCCGATACAGGTGCGGCGAAGGCTGGACCGCGGTCGCCGGGCAAGCTAATCGGTGATGACGATCTTGCCTCTGGCGTGGTGTCCGAGCATGTGGGCGACCGCGTGCGCGGCTTCGCCGAGGGGATAGGCCCGCTCGATGATCACCTTGACGTCGCCGGACACCAAGAGCGCGGCGAGATCGTTCAAATCGTCCTGGCCGGGGAGGCAGGTGACGGTGCGGACGTCGGTCGACCCCCAACCCATCATCTTCGCTCGGGCGATCCTCGGCAGGCTCCCGAAAAGTCCTCTGGCGCTGCCGATGCTGTTGGGGATGAATATTCCGGTGGGTGTCAGCAGATCGGCTGTCGCGGAGGGCGGATGGTTCAACACGTTGTCGAGGATCACGTCGTAGCGTTGTGTGCCACGGGTGTAGTCCTCCCGGGTGTAGTCGATGATGTGGTCGGCGCCCAACGACTGCACGAACTCGACGTTGCGGGTACTGCACACGCCGGTGACCTGAGCGCCGAGCGTCTTGGCGATCTGCACCGCGAGCGTTCCGACACCGCCCGACGCGCCGTTGATCAGGACCCGTTTCCCCGGCCCGGCCCGGCCCACGTCGCGCATGGCCAGCAGCGCTGTGATGCCCGACATGACCGATGCCGCGGCCTCCGCGAACGACAGTTCGGCGGGTTTGCCGATCAGCTGGGACGCCGGTACCACCGTGAATTCGGCGAACGTGCCTGCCAGCGATTTCGCGCTGTTGCCCCACAGCGAACCGAATACCTCGTCGCCGGGGCGGAAGCCGGTCACGTTCTTTCCGACGGTCTCCACGGTTCCCGCGATGTCACTTCCGCGCACCGGTGTCGCAGGCCGGCGGAGTCCGAACCCCAGTCGCAGGAGGTACGGCACACCGGTCACCGCGAGCCAGTCCGGGGTATTCACGCTGGTGGCGCGCATGCGGACCAGGACCTCGTCGTCGGAAGGAGTGGGACGGGCGATGTCGTCGGGTGCGAGTACCTGTTCCGGTGCACCGTAACCGCGTTGGACGATCGCCTTCATCGTGGCGTCGCGTTCGGGCGTGGTCGCGTTCGTCGATGCCGACATGGTTTTCTCCCTCGGATGGTCACGCCGGGCCGCGAGCGGCGTCGGTTGTGCGTCCATCCTGGCGAACCGGCCGACGGACCACATCGGACGAGCGGTTCGATCCGAGTCGGCCGATAGGACGGGGCCCGGGGATACTTTCGGCCGAGGTGCTCCGGTCAGCGCCCGACGCGGTCGGTCTCGTACGCCCAGATGACGAGTTCCACCCGGTTGCGCGCCCCGAGTTTGGCCATGAGGCTCGCGATGTGGGTCTTGACCGTGCTGAGGCTGATGTGCAGCTCCGCGGCTATCTCGTTGTTGGTTCGCCCCCGGGCCACAGTGGCCAGTACGTGCTCCTCGCGGTCGGTGAGTTCCATGGCGGGCCGGGCAGGCGCTGCGGCGCGTCCGGTGCCTGCGAAGGCGGTGAGCAGACGCGCGGTGATACTCGGGGCGATGAGCGCGTCGCCGCGAGCGGCGGCATGGACGGCCTGCGCGAGCATCGCGGGTCCGGCCTCTTTCAACAAGAAACCGCGTGCGCCGGCACGCAGCGCCGCGTAAACGTACTCGTCGAGGTCGAAGGTGGTGATGACGACCACGGCGAGAGGGTCGTCGACGGCAGGCCCGGCGAGCAGGCGGGTGGCCTCGATGCCGTCGACGCCCGGCATGCGGATATCGAACAAGCACACATCTGGGCGCAGATCGCGAGCGAGCCGGACGGCCTGGGCCCCGTCCGCGGCCGCGCCGACGACTTCGATACCCGGTTGGGCGTCGAGGATCATCACCAGCCCGGTGCGGACGATCTCCTGGTCGTCGGCGACGACCACCCGCAGATCCGGCGTCATCGGCTCGCCTGCGGTCATGTCGCCGCACCCTGCCGGGGCAGCACCGCCGTCACGGTCCACCCGCGGTCGGAGTTCGGGCCCGCCGCGCAGGTGCCGCCGAGCAGGTCGGCGCGCTCGGCCATGCCGACCAGCCCGTAACCTGGAGATCCGGCCGGGCGTGCGGGACCGCCGTCGCCGTCGTCACGGACGAGCAGCCGGACGGCTGTGTCGTCGCTGGTTACACGCACTTCGATGCGGGTGGCGTGCCGGGCGTGACGCACCGCGTTGGTGATCGACTCCTGGGCCAAGCGGTAGATCGCGGTGCCGACCGTCGCGGGCAGATCGGTGACATCACCACTGATCTCCACCTCCACGGAAGGACCGTTGCCGGTGGAACCGGCGAGCTGTTCCAGATCGGTGATGCCGGGATTGGGCGAGCGGTCCCCATCATCGATCGGCTGGTCTCGCCGGAGCACACGCACGATGGCGCGCATCTCGGCGAGCGTGCGCGCGGCTTCGGCCTCGATCAGCCGCAGCGCGTCGACGGCGGCGCCGGGCGTGGACTCCGCGATCGCCAGACCGGCTTGGGCGCGAACCGCCATGGCCGACACATGATGCGCGACGGTGTCGTGCAGATCGCGGGCCAGTCGTTCACGTTCGACCAGCTTGACCTGATCGAGTTCCCGAGCCTTCGCCCGTGCCCGGTACCGGAATGCCAAGCCCAGCGCGACGGCCGCGAACAGCACGATGAACGCTCCGGCCGCATCGGCGGCGGGGAGGCCGCCGGTCAGCATCGCGATGCCCGCACTGGGGAAGACGATCGCCGATCCGATCACGATGTCGCGCCCGGACCCCCACCGGTACAACGCGTACGGCAGCAGCAGCGTCGCCCCCATGGCGGCGATGTCCGACTGATCGCCACCCAGCAGCACCGTCGCCGAGGTCGAGCCGACGAAGGCGATGCGACCATCGCCAGTGGTCGGCTCCGGCGCCACAACAGCGTGGGCATGATCGCGACCGCGACCGCGATCCACACGAACCGGTGCGAGATGTCTTGTCGAAGCGAACCTTCGAGAACCGCGAGCGCGATGAACGTTCCCACGAGCGCCCGATCCCGCCATGACCGAGGTGGAGCGTCGGGGGCGTGCGGCTCGTGCCACACCGAGCGGATCAGGTCGTGCACGCCTCAATGATCGCGCTCGGACCCCTGGAAGGGAACGGCGGGTGCTTCCATTCGGCGTATGGCGCTCGTGCCGTTTAGACCTTACGGTTCTCCGACTTGATCATCCACGCCA
This sequence comes from Nocardia sp. NPDC003999, assembly GCF_053604885.1. Classification (NCBI taxonomy): domain Bacteria; kingdom Bacillati; phylum Actinomycetota; class Actinomycetes; order Mycobacteriales; family Nocardiaceae; genus Nocardia; species Nocardia sp. NPDC003999. The sequence goes on along the minus strand of NZ_JBSGIB010000022.1, from coordinate 43,965 downwards.
GTTTCTCCAGCGACGCGGTGATCTGGTGCAGCAGATCGCTGGTGCTTGGATCCTCGGCGTCCACCGCGTCGTGCACGTCACGGATGGTGTCGATCGCCGCGTAGGTGCGGGTCGTGATCAAGTCGACGACGTCGGCGGAGTTCACCTCTTGGGCGGGGAACGGCGGGAGGCTCGTCGTCGCGGCGACGGTGTCGGAGCGTCCGTCGGGGACCACGTCGAGGGCTCGCATCCGCTCGGCGATGGTGTCGCTGCCCTCCCGCGCCGCATCGACGAGCTCATCGAGTTGCAGGTGGAGATCGCGGAAGTTGGCGCCGACGACGTTCCAGTGGGCCTGCTTGCCTTGCAAGTGCAGTTCGACGAGATCGACGAGAACGCGCTGCAGATCCGCGGCCAAGCGGGGTGAACCGGTGAAATTGCGGACCTCGTCGGCGAGACGGCGATTGGTTCGGTGCTGAGTCTTGTGTGCGGTAGTCATGGTTGCACTCCTCTCGTGGTCTTCACGGAGAACAACTCCGACTTTATTGGAATCATTCCAGATTGTACTGTCGCGTGGATCACCCCGCCTCGGCGTGCGCACGGCTCGAGGTCACGGCACGAACGTGTGCGCCCGGTCGACGGCGCCATCGTCTGCGCGCACTCGATGCAGGTGCTCGCCGCCGCCGAACGTCCGCCGCACCCCGAGGCCATCTCCGTCAGCGGCGGCCACTACGAGCCGCGCCTATTTCGCTCGCGGCGCGGCGCCGCCGCCGGGGATGACGGCACGATGGACGGTCGTGTATTCGGCTTGCACTTTGTAATACCGCGAGTGCGGGCCGTAGGCGGCGTAGAGGGTGAAGCCGCGTGGCCCTTCGAAGGCGCGCGGCGCCCCGTCGACGAAACGGGCCAGCACCGGATCGAGGTCGCGCGGAAAATTCGATTCCTGATAACGCTGCGGGAAGCAGATGCGTCGCATGCGCGGCGAGGTCCAAGAGAAGGTGCGGTAGACGTTGAATGTGCCGTCGAACAGCGTCCGTTCTTCGTCGGTGGCAACGACGAAATCCAGGTCGGTCAGGATCGCGGCGATGTCGTCGGAAGTGATCGCACCGGGCGGCAGCACCTGGGAGTACAAGTTCATGGTGCGACTGGCGAAATCGAGCGCCAGAATGCCGACCTTGCCGCCGTAGCGGGTCAAGTGCTCGGCGTGCGAGCGCGCCGCGTCCGGAATCCCCGGGAACGCGAGCATCCGCTCGACCTCGAGGACATCGGCGAAGAACAGCCAGACCTTCTGCACACCACCGGTGAGGGACAGGTCAACGGCCGATCCCGCCGGGACCTCGGCACAGACCTCCGCCAGCAATCGCTCCATGGGATGTCCGATGAAGGTGATCAGTCCGGCACCGCGCAGCGTCTCGACCAGTTCTGCCGGTGGGCCCGAGTGCTGCACCCTGGCGTTGACCTCGCGCTCGGGCACCGGATGGGTCGTGGTGCGCACACCGACCACCGAGCCGGTCCACAGATCGGCGAGAGCGTCCAGCGCCGGATCCACCACCGCGGGGTCGTAACGCGCTTCGGCCAAGCGCGCGAATTCGCGCAGATCCCGGCGCAGCCGGTCGAGCGTGACAGCGGCCGATGTGCTGCTCATACGTCAACCTCGAATACTCCCACCGTGGGGTGAGAAGCCAAGTCCACCAACAGATCGACTCGTCACGATAGTCGCGCGGCCGGTCGTGTCGCTACACGGACGCCGACGTTTCTCCGCGGGCTGGTCGGCGTCGTAGCCGGCCCGGCAGTTCGTTGCGGTAGGGTCGCGGCGGCGGGTCCGCCCGCGGCGACTGCGGCCGCTATTGTGGTGACAGTCTTGGTGGTTCGCCACCGTGTGCGACCGCGTCGGATTTCGACCATGTGGTTCGTCCTTCGAGCAGGTGTGATGCAAGTCGTGTGGTCCACTGTCGGGTCGTGCGGCATCCCCGCCACATCCGTCAGGTGACGCTGTACGCGACGTAGTTCGGTGACCGAGCTCTTCGAATGCGCCGCACCGGTGCGGGCGAGTTCGTCCCATCGGGCAGCGAAATCGCGAAGTGCACTCGCGCCCGAACCATGGCAAGTTTGCTGCGTGAACGTGTCAGAGTTGATCTACAACGTCGTAGTCGTCGCTCACCTGCTCGGCATGGCGGCGGTAGTGGGTGGTTATGTGGCGGGGCGGCCTCGGGTCTCGGAGGTAATGGTCTGGGGTGCGCGGTTGCAGGTGGTCACCGGATTGATCTTGGTGGGCATGGCCGAGTCGATCGATTCGCTCGGCAAGGACCCGAACATGGTGAAGATCGGCGTGAAGCTGGTCGTCGCGGTGGCGGTGGCGGCGTTCGCGGAGATCGGGCACGCGGACGAGAAGCGAGGCAAGCCGGTGCCGTGGCTGACCGATGCCGCGGGCGTGCTGGCGATCGTGAACGTCTTGGTGGCCGTGTTGTGGACCTGAGGTGTCCGGCGCCGCATGGGCGCCGAACACTTCTCACGCCTCGAACAGCGGTTGCCCGAGATAGCCGCCCGGTGACGCGACCCCGGGCGGGATCGCGAACACCGCGGAACCGATGGGTGTGGTCCACACATTGAGCGCGTCGAATTCCGCGAGCCGACGCTGGACCGGAAGGAACTGGGTGTCCACGTCCCGCTGATAGGCGGCGAACAGCAGACCCGAGTTGGAGGTCCCGCCCGGCGTGGGGGCGTCGTCGTAGTTGTAGCCGCGCCGCAGGAAACGCTCGCCGTCGTGGGTGTGATGGGCGCGAGCGATGTGCGATGACGGTGGGATGACCGGTATCCCGTTCGCGTCGACGGCCGCGAAGTCCGGCTCGTCGAACTCGCCGGTTCCGGTCAGCGGCGCGCCGTCGGCGATGGTGCGGCCGACGGTGAGTTCCCTTTCCTCTCGGTCGATCCGGTCCCAGGTGTCCAGCGTCATCGCGATCCGCCGCAGTACGCACGAGGTTCCGCCGCGCAGCCAGGGCTGCGTGGCCCCGTCGTCCCACACCAGACGGGCGAACTCCGGTGTGCGGGGCGCCAGGTTCACCGTGCCGTCGACCTGGCCCATCAGGTTGCGCGGTGTCCGGCCTGGTGCGGCATCGCGAAATCCGCGTTGCACCCAGCGCACGGTGACCAGCGAGGTCACGCTCCGGCACAGCACACGCACCGCGTGTGACACCGTGGTCGCCTCCTCGGCGCATATCTGCAGGAGCAGATCGCCTCCGGTCCAGGCGGATTCGAGCCGGTCGATGGCGAAAGGGGGCAACGGCCGCAGCCACGACGGCCTGCGATGCTCGAGCCCGGCCGCCGTGAACACCGCGGGCCCGAAACCCACCGTGACGGTGAGCCGCGCCGGGCGCAGCGCGAGTTCGGCTTCGGTGTCCGCGAGCGCGGGCCGCCCCTCGGTCAGCCGAGCGGCGTCCCCGGTCCATATCTTCAGCAGTCCGACGAGGTCCTCGCGCCGAACACCCGGTCGCAGATCGAAGGCGACGAATGCCGCGTGCGACTGCGGGAGGGTGTCGATCCCGGCTTGGTGCGGGCCGTAGAACGGCACCGTCGCTTCCCGGGCCGGGGGACCGGGTTCCCGCCGTCCGAAACGCGCGGCCGCGCCGAGCCCGGCACCGGCGACGCCGACCGCGGCGGCTCCGCCGCCCAGTAGACGCCGCCGGTTGATCCGTGCGGGACGCGGTTCGTTGCGGTCAGCCACCGTGCGCGGGGGTCTGCGCGCCTGCATGTGCCTCGCCGCCCGTGTGATCGGGCACGTAATTCTCCTGGTTGCCCGCGAAGTCGCGCACCTGAGCGGTGAAGGTGGTGGTCGAGCCATCGTCGAAGGTCAGCGTGACCGACGTCTCCGACCCCGTGCGCAGCGGCCCGTGCAGGTCCATGAACATGATGTGGTCGCCGCCGGGCCGCAGCTGGGTGCGGCCGTGCGCCGGAACGACGAAGCCGCCGGGCTTGGGCCGCATCGCCTTGGTGCCGTTCGCGTCGGTGACCACCTCGTGCAACTCGATCCGGCCGGAGGCGGGACTGGCGGCCGAGACGATGGTGCGCGGGGTGTCGCCGCTGTTGGTCAGGTCGCCGAACGCGGCCGACATCCCGCTGTCGGCGGCCTTGACCCACTGGTCGGAGATGGTCACCGCATCGGCGGATGCGACGGTGCCGGTCTTGTCGGCCGACGAACACGCGGTCAGCAGAAGGGGCACCGCCGCGGCGGCGAGCGCGCCACGCAAGAAACGAGCGGTGCGCGGTGCGACGAAAAGGTTGACGGTCATGAGAACTCCGCAAGTCGTGAGATTCGGTGTGGTGCGCGCTGACGAAGGCCTCGGGAGTTCCGGGCATCGACCGATCCGTCGGCGGGCCCGGGTCACTCGGTGCTGTCGGTGGACACGTCGCATCCCGCCCGCCGCGAGGAGGCCGGGCATCCGAGTCGGCGGCAGCCGATCTGGCCCTGAAGCCGCACTGCGAGTCGCCGAAAACGCCCGCTTCGCAACCGGGTTCACGGCGAGTCGATTCTCCGGCGCTGTACCGCCGTGATATCCGAGGTCGGAATGGCATTCGCGAGCCGGAGTGGGCAGGCATGATCCGAAGCGAATCGTGGGCAGGGTCGTCTCGCGCGGCCGGGTGCTCCGGCGATGCTCGTCGGCGCGATGTGGGGGTCAGCGGATCGGTGGCGGGCCGCGCAGGCCGGGGCCCGAACTCAGTAGCGGGCGGCGCGGATGGGGGAGAACATGCCCGGACGCGGGCGAGCCGATCCGGACCGGCGCGCTGGGGCCTTCACCGAGCACGCGCACCGTGCGGCGCACATCGGAAACCGCGCGCACGACAGCGTGTTCGGCGGCGCGGATGAGTAGCGCGCCGAGCGGGACGGCCGCGAGATGCGTGCCGAGCATGACCGAGGTCGCGCCCGCGTCGTGGTGATGAGCAGCCGACAGGGTGGACGCGAAATGCGCGACGGCTTGCGCCACCGCCAGCGTGGCGATCATCTCGCCGAGCCCATGCCGGTGGGGTCGCGCACCGGCCAGCACGCCGACCGCCGCGCACGCGGCGATCAGCAGGGCGATCGGCGCCGCGCCGGGTGCCATCGCACCGCCGCCGAGCGCGTGCGCGGCGATGCTCACCGCCCCGGCCGCGGATCCGACGAACGCGCCGCGCAGCCGCGCCGCCACTACCGTCGGATTACGCACCGACTCATACTACCGCCCGTCGTAGCGCGAGGAGGTGCCGGATCGGATGCCCGACGGACCCGCGTGCCGAACTCGACTCGACGGGTCCCGGCCACAGACCGGAGCCGAATCGTTCTGGCGTGGAGTATCTCTGCCGCGGGCGGGTGACGACGTTCGTCGTACGCGCCGAGGTCGTTCGTGCTGCCCGGAATTCGGGACCTGGGCGTGACCAGTCCGGGTGCTGTTGCGGCGCACGTGACACGGCAACGACTCACTGGGGTCGAAGACGCGCTGCCGCTGCGGAACCCGCTGTGTGCGCGGGAGATTTCGCGACCGCGGACATCCCGGCTCCCTCCCCGAACTCGCCGATCATGCCGTGGCATCCCCGCTTTCCGGAACTTCCGTTGGGACCGCCTGCACGGATCGACCGGAATCGCCGCGGCACCGAACTCGTGGCCCGCCCGGCATCGGCAGCACGACGGCACCGACGCGGACCCCGGCCGACTCACACCATGACGCTCGCATGGACGAGATTGTGGTCGGACACCCCGCCGATGTCGTCGACCGACGCCGCCGTGACGGTCGCGCCGTGGACCACCACGTGGTCGATGTGCTGCGACTTCGTTCCCGAGGAACGCGGGCGGGTGGGCAGCCCACCCGCGACGTGTTCGGCGACCATGAAGTGGTCACCCAACCCGGCGGCGACGGTGGCGCGGTCGATGTTGAAGTCACCCAGCAGCACCGCGGCGTCCTCCGGGGCATCGGTGGCGAGTTCGGCCAGGCGGGCGAGCTGGTCGGTGCGCCGCCGGTCGCCGGTGACATGGGTGGCGATCACCGTCAGCCCGCCGACGTCGACGACGAGGGCGCCCTTGCCGTGGTCGTGCGCGAAGGATTCGGCGGTCACCTCCCTGCTCGGCTCCGCGGTGAGCACCACCAGGTACTCCCCGCCGTCGAGCAAGGAGCTGGGCATGCGCCGCGGCGTCGGCAACCGCTGATACCGCATCGCGTGGAAGGTTCGATCCGGCAGCGCCATTCGCAGGCTGGCCAGTTGATCGCCGCTGACCTCCTGTAACGCGATGATCCGCTCGGTGCGTTCGGCCACCCGCGCGGTGACTTCGGCGATCCGTGCGCCCTCGTCCGGCCAGCGGGTGGCGACGTCCTCGTACCAGTTCTCGGCGTGGACGCGATGCAGGACGTTCCAAGTGGCCACCGTGATCACCTTCGCGATGGTATGCGACCGATTGAAACAGGTTGCGGCGCGGGCTGTGCCGATCCGGCGCGCGTTCAGCCGGCGCCCTGGATGTCGATGCCCCGCTGGAGCGACGCGATCGCGCGATCGAGGACCCGGTGCAAGGCCGGGATCGAGTGGTCCGCTCCCATCATCCAGTGATCGAGGCCGACACCGAAGGCCGCGAAACAGGCCGCGGCAGTGAGCTGCGGTCGCAGGTCATCGGCGGGAAGCCCGGCGCGGGCGGCGAAGTTCAGCGCCATCGCGCGCTGGCGTCCCAGCGCCCCGATGAAGTTCTCCCGGCGCAATTCCGGATTGCCGACCAGCAGCTGCCTGGCTCGGCGCGCGGTCTCCGCCTGGCGGTCACGCGACGGTGCGTCCCGCTCGTCGAGCAAGAAGTCGCGCAGCGCCGCGCGCACCGCGGTCAGCACCGATTCGCTCGCCGGGCGTCGGTCGACGGCGGCGAGCAACTGGGCCATGAGGTCTTCCTCGTGGCTGAACACCACCGCGAGCTTCGACGGAAAATGACGGTGGAAGGTCCGCCGGGAGACCTGTACCGCGTCGGCGATCTGCTGCACGGTGGTCTGCTCGAACCCATGCAGCTCGAACAGCCGCAGCGCCGCGTCGACCAATTCCCGCCGCACCCGCGCCTTCTCGCGGTCGCGTGGACCGTTCACACCCGTCATGCCCCGCATTCTCTCTCGGCGATGTCGTCCCCGTTGGTGTCTCAAAGTGACACATTAGCCGAAAATCGGGCTACAGTGTCTCGACGAGACACCAAATTGAGAACCGAGAGGTGGCGCCATGTCGGTGCGACGTGCAGGAATCACCGTGGCCGCGGCCGCATTGCTTTTCGCGGGTCCGCCGGTGGGGGCGGCCGTGGCCGACCCCACGGGGCCGGGCGCGGCTCCGGGTACGGTCGCCAGCGACGAGGCGCTGCCCGAACAGCTTTGGATCGAGGGCGCGGGCGCGGCCCGCCGTCTGACGTATTGGACCAGGACCTCCGATGACCGGTCGGCGCTGGCCGGTGGTGCGGTCTTCGTTCCCGCGGGGACGCCGCCGAGCGGTGGCTGGCCGGTGCTGTCCTGGGAGCACGGGACGGTCGGCCTCGCCGACGAATGCGCGCCGTCGACCGCGGGCCGTAGCAAGCGCGACCTGGATTACCTGGCGACCTGGTTGCGCCAGGGCTACGCCGTCGTCGCGACCGACTACATCGGTCTGGGCACCCCGGGGCCGCACGCGTATCTGGACGGACGCGCCGAGGCGCACGCCGGGATCGACATGGTGCGCGCGGCCCGCGCCGTCGAGGATTCGCTGTCGTCGAAATGGGTGGCCATCGGGCAGTCGCAGGGTGGCGGAGCCGCGGTGTTCACCGCCTCGCTGGCCACGGCGTACGCCCCTGAACTGGACTATCGCGGCGCGGTCGCCACCGGCCCCGCCTCCAATGTCGTCGAGGCCGCCTCGTTCCTCGGGCCCGACGCCCCTCCGATCGACAATTCGCACCTCACCGCCTATATCGCGTATGTCATGAACGGACTGCGGGCGGCGCGACCGGGCTTCGATCTCGACAGTTACCTCAGCCCGGTCGGCAAGCAATTGGCCACCGCCGCGGAATCGCTGTGCTTCCAGCCGCTGGCCGAGCGGGCGCAAGGGATCTCGGTCAACCGGTTGTTCTCGCGCCCGCTGGCGGACGGCGATTTCGTCGCCACCGCCCGCTCCGTCATGGACGTTCCGCTCACGGGCTACGACCGGCCGCTGTTCATCGGGCAGGGCACCAACGACACCGACGTCCCGGCTCCCCTGACCGCGAAGCTGGTCACCGATCTGGAATCGCACGGCGTCCGGCCCGAGGTCCACGTGTATCCGGGCAAGGATCACAGCGCCACGATGGCCGCTTCGCTGTCCGACAGCATTCCGTTCGTCGCCCGCCTGTTCGCCTGACCCCGCGCGGGCCGCGGCGCTCAGGCGCGCGCGGCCGCGGGCTCGGGGTCGGCCTCCGGCAGCGTCGCGGCAGACTTGCGAACCGGAATGGCCAGCGCGATCAGCGCCGCCAGCACCGCGACGCCGCAAGCGATCAGCAATCCGGTGCGGAAGCCGGCCTCGGTGGGGATGGTGTGCCCACCGAGGCGGGTGCTCATCTGCGCGAGGACGACGCCGACGACCGCGGCCGACACCGTGGTGCCGATCGAGCGCATCAAGGTGTTGAAGCTGTTGGCCGACGCGGTTTCCGACAGCGGGACCGCGCCCATGATGAGCGCGGGCATCGAGCCGTAGGCGAGGCCGACGCCACCGCTGCACACGCAGGTCACGACGAGTAGCCCCCAGGTCGAACCCATCAGCACGACCGACGAACCGTATCCGAGGGCGATCACCAAGCTGCCGACGGCGAGCGTCACCTTCGGCCCGCGCGCGGCCGACAGCCGGGCACCGAGCGGGGAGACCGCCATCATCACCAGGCCGGCGGGGGCCATCCACAATCCCATCGCCAGCATGGACTGCCCGAGGCCGTACCCGGTGACCACCGGCAGTTGCAGCAGCTGCGGGATGATCAAAGACTGCGCGTACATGGCGAACCCGACCACGATCGAGGCCGCGTTGGTCAGCAGGACCTGCGTGCGCGCGGTCACGCGCAGGTCGACCAGCGGGTCCGCGGTACGCAGTTCCCACCAGCCCCACACCGCGAGGACCAGGACCGCGACCGCGAACAGGCCGAGGATGGTTCCGCTCGTCCAGCCCCAATCGGCGCCCTTGGACACCGCGAGCAACAGGCACACCAGCGCCGTGCCGAGACCGAGTGCGCCGGGAACGTCGAAACCGCCGCCGCCGCGTGCCGGGATGGCGGGCACCAGCAGCCAGATCAGCGTGGCGACACCAGCGCTCAGCACCGCCGAGCCCCAGAACAACACGCGCCAGCTGGCGTTCTCGGCCACCGCCGCGGCCAGCGGAAGACCCAGCGCGCCACCGATTCCCATCGACGCGCTCATCACCGCGATGGACGTGCCGAGTCGTTCGGCGGGCAGGACGTCCCGCAACGCGCTGATGCCGAGCGGGACGACACCCATGCCGATGCCCTGCAGGCCGCGACCGGCGATCATCGGCACCACCGAACTCGCCAGCGCGCAGACCAGCGATCCGGCGATGAGCGGAACCGTGCACGCCAGCAGCATGCGGCGCTTGCCGTAGAGATCGCCGAGGCGTCCGGTGATCGGGGTGGCCACCGCGCCGGCGAGCAGCGTCGCCGTGATCACCCAGGACGCGTTGGACGGTGTGGTGTCCAGGATGCGGGGCAGGTCCCCGATCAACGGCACCACCAGGGTTTGCATCAGTGCGGCGACGATGCCTGCCGCCGCGAGTACGCCGACGATGCCCTCGGACCGAGCTGCCGATGGTGCTGCCACGCGGGTCTCCCTCTCTTGCGATTCTTGTGCACAGTACATACGAATTGCATGATGCACAAGAGTTGTACTATGCAAATGTGCTGGTCGGCCCGCGGGAGTGTGGTATAGGTGCGGAGATGAGCCCGTAGCTGGCGAATATCGGCAGGAGCGTTGTGTGGACAAGCCCGTATCTTCGGTGGAGTTCGAGACCATGCTGCTGGGGCGGCACAGCCTCAGCGCCAAGGCCCGCCGGGGCCGTGGCCACCTCGACCGCAGCGCCTACACGGTGCTGAGCAGGCTGCGGGTGCAGGGTCCGATGTCCGTGGGAGAACTCAGCGATGCCTTCGGCCTGGACACTTCGACGCTGCACCGGCAGACCACCGCCATGCGCGGAGCCGGTCTGATCGAACGTATTCCGGATCCGGACGGCGGCATGGCGCGCAAATTCCGGATCACCGCCGAGGGCGGGCGCCAGCTCGACGCCGAACGCGCCTACAACGTCCGCGCTCTCGAAAATGTCCTGGCGAACTGGACGGCGCAGGACATCGCCGCGTTCGCCGAATTCCTGAAGCGGTTCAACACCGACATCGAACGCATCGACAAGCGTCCGTGGCCCCGGCCCTGAACGCGGGCGCGCCCGCGCGGATGCACACGAAATCTCCACAATCGAGCCCGGATCTCTCCACAGCCGGTGGCTAGGGTTCGGTGCATGGAACACAGCGCACCGGCGCAGGCCGCACGGCGGATCCTGGTGGTGGACGACGAGATGACCATCGCCGAATCCGTCGCGGCTCGCCTGCGGGCGGAGGGGTACACCGTCGACTTGGCGCACGACGGTCCCTCGGCCGTCGCCGCCGCCGAGGCCGTCGGACCGGACCTCGTGGTGCTCGACGTCATGCTGCCGGGGTTCGACGGATTGGAGGTGTGCCGCCGTATTCAGGCGCGCCGCCCGGTGCCCGTACTCATGCTCACCGCGCGCGCCGAGGAAACCGACCAGCTCGTCGGGTTGGGTGTCGGCGCGGACGACTACCTCACGAAACCTTTCTCACTGCGCGTGCTCGCGGCCCGGGTGCACGCGCTGCTGCGCCGGCTGGACCGGGCCGCCGACCGCGACGGCGCGACGATCCTGGTCGGTGATCTGCGAATCGACGTCGACCAGCGCCGGGTCTGGCGCGCGGACGTCGAGGCCCTGCTCACGCCATTGGAATTCGATCTGCTGGCCCGGCTGGCCCGCCGCCCGCGCACGGTGCTCGCGCGCGAGCGGCTGCTCGAAGACGTCTGGGACTGGTCCGACGCGGCGGGCACCCGCGCGGTCGACAGCCACATCAAGGCGTTGCGTCGCAAACTCGGCGCCGACCTGATCCGCACCGTGCGCGGCGTCGGGTACGCCCTGGATGCCCGATGAGTACCGAACCCGAGAGCGCACCGGAGGTGGAACGCGAAATACCCGTCGGGGGAGCGGAATACGGCGAACGGCGGTGGGCGCGCCGAGCGAGCGATCGGATCGCCGAGCTGCTGCCCCGGCCGCTGGACCCGGTGAAGTCGATCAAGCTGAAGCTCGCCATCCTCATGCTGTGCTCCGGCGGGGTCGCGTTCGGATTCTTCCGGTTCAAGATCGGATGGCTGCCCCCGCGCACCACGCTCACCGCGGTGGTGATCGCGCTGCTCACTTCGCAGTTCCTCGCCCACGGCATCACCAGGCCGCTGCGCGAGATGACCGCGGCGGCGAAACGGATGGCCCACGGCGACTACACCCTGCGGGTGCGGGCGAGTTCCCGGGACGAAGTCGGGCAACTGGCCGAGGCGTTCAACCAGATGGCGGCCGACCTCGCGGCGGCCGACCGGCAACGCCGCGACCTGATCGCCAACGTCTCGCACGAATTGCGCACGCCCATCACCGCTTTGCAGGCGGTACTGGAGAACCTCGTCGACGGCGTCTCCCAACCCGACCCGGCGACCCTGCGCACCGCACTGGCCCAAACCGAACGGCTCACCCTGCTGGTGTCCGAATTGCTCGATCTCTCCAGCATCGAAGCGGGCGCCTTCCCGCTCGACCGCGAGGAGTTGCCGATCGCGCCGCTGCTGGCCGACGTCGTCGCCGAAGCGGAGGTCATGACCGCCGCGCTCGGGCGTGGCGTGCGATTCCGCACCGACGTGCTGCCCCGCGCCGCCCGCGTGTACGCCGACCGTGCGCGTCTGCACCAAGTGCTGCTCAATCTGCTCGACAACGCCGCCCGCCACGGACCTGCGGGCGGGGAAGTCCGCGTGGCCGTGCGTGTCTCGCAAGGCGAGGCCGTCATCGACGTCGACGACGACGGCCCCGGCATCCCGCACGCCGAACGCGCCCGGGTATTCGACCGGTTCACCAGGGGCGGCCGGACCACGGGCGGCGGCACCGGGCTCGGTCTCGCCATCGCCCGCTGGGTGGTCGACCTGCACGGCGGCACCATCGCGGTCGCCGAGCCTGGCTCCCGTATCCGGGTCGTTCTGCCCGGGCGCTGACCTGCCACTCATCCGACCCGGACCACCAGAACGGTTCCGGGGTGATTCCGCACGCCTATCGAAGGGACGAACCATGCCTCCCGAACCCGAATCCGCCTCGACGGCCGAACCCGAGGCCTCTGCTGCGTCGAGCACCGAATCCATCTCTGCCGCAATCAGTTCCGGCACTGCGATGGTCGATCCACCGGTCGCCGGATCGGACATGCGGGCGGCAGGCATCGCCGCTGCGGGTACACCGACCGGCGGATCCGCCCAGCCCTGCCCGGGCGGCCCGACCGCGTGGCAGCGGCCACCCAAGTGGCGGCGTGTGGTCTGTCCTCCCGGGGTGGTGCCTGCCGCGCTCGTCTCCGGTCTGGCGGCGGCGATCCTCGTCCACTGGGACCGGCCAGGCATCGGCTGGGTTCTCGCCGCCGCGGTCGCGGCGACGGCGGTCGTCCTCGTCGACCGGAACGCCCGCAGGGCCGTGGCGAGCACGACGAAAGACAGCACAGGGGACGCGGAACAAGCGGCCGAACGATCGGCGGCGACATCGCATTACGCGCGAAGAGCGCGGTTCGCGGGACGCGCGTGGTGGGCGACGCTCGCGCTCGCCCTGCTCGCGGTAGGCGCCGTCCGCGCCGCGGGCTGGCTGTTCGCCTTATGCGTGCTCGCGGCGTGTGTCGCCGGTTCGCTGGCGGTCGTGGGACGCCGCTCGGCGAACGGCATCCTCTACGACACCCTGGCGCTCGGCCTGGAGGCGGTCTCCGCCGTGCCGTGGGTGTACGCCGGTACCGCCAGGGTGCGCGGTGCGCACACGCCGCGGGCCCGGCGGCTCGGGCTGTCGGTTGCGGTGACCGTCGCGCTGCTCGCGGTCTTCGTTCCGCTGCTCGGCAGCGCCGACGCGATGTTCGCCGCGCTGCTCGAGACCGTGACGCCGGACCTGGACATCCCCTCGGTGGTGCGGTGGATCGTCCTGTTCGCGGTGGTCGCGCTCGGTGCGGTCAGTGCCTTGTTCGTGCTCGCGGGCCCGCCGCCGCCTGCCACCGCGAGCGCGGGTGGGCGAACACTGCGCCGTTCGGAATGGGCACTGCCGGTCGGTGCGCTCGCGATCCTGTTCGCGGCCTTCGTCGTGACCCAGTTCGTCGTGCTGTTCGGCGGCGACGAGCATGTCCGGAAGACGTCGGGCTTGACCTACGCCGAGTACGCCCGCACCGGCTTCTGGCAGCTGTCGGCCGTCACCGTCCTGACACTCGCGGTGCTCGTTGTCGTGTTGCGCTGGGCGGCCCAGGACACGCCCGCCGACCGGTGGTGGCTGCGCGGTCTGCTCACGGCGGTGAGCCTGCTGGCGCTGGTGATCGTCGCCTCGGCGCTCGGCCGGATGTGGACCTATCAGCGGGCCTACGGCTTCACGGTGTTGCGCCTGCTGGTGGAAGTCTGTGAACTGTGGCTCGGCCTGGTCTACGTTCTGGTCCTGGTCGCGGTGCTGCGACTGCGCCGGGCATGGTTGCCGCGCGCCGTGCTCGGCACCGCCATGGCGACCTTGCTGGCGCTGGCCGTGGTGGACCCGGAGCGACTCATCGCCGAGGAGAACATCGATCGCTGGCAGCGGGGCAAAGCGCTGGACACCGAATACCTGGTGACGCTGTCGCCGGACATCATGCCCGCGACCGAACGGCTTCCCGAGCCGCTGCGTGCGGACGTACGTGCCAGGTTGCGCGCCGACCTGGGCGAGGACAGCTGGCAGAGCTGGAATCTGTCCCGGGCGAGAGCGCGGTGAGCTTCCTTGTAATACACTTGTATTATCGCTGATCGTGGGTTATAACTGGCCTGAGTGGGCACTGTTGTCGCTGGTGGGAATCGACCCGCGTGAAGTGCTGCAGGTGCTCATGGGCGCCCGCCGATGGCCTCGGCAGGCGCACGGCCGGAACGAGCTCGCGGTCCTGACGGTGTGGGGCCGGACCGAGGCGGGCCGGCCGCTCATCGTCGCTGTCCGCCGCACCGAAGGCTGGCAGTGGGACATCCTGGGCGCGGTCGAGATGACCGAGGCCCAGGTGGCCGAACTCGAGCGTTGGGAGCACACCGATGACTGACTATCCGACGAACCCGGAGGCCGTCCGGGACTTCCTCTCCGGTCTGGAATACAGTGACGCGCCGGTCGACGCGGCCGAGCTGCCCCCGCCGTTGCGTGCCGAGGACACGGTCACCGTCACCACGTCGCTGCGCATCCCACTGGAATTGCACCAGCGGGTCAAAAAGGCCGCCGAGCAGCGCAACATGACCATGTCCGCGCTCATCCGCGACTGGATCGAACTGGAACTGGCCGCCCTGGAGAACGACCAGCCCATCTCACGCGCCGACGCCCTGCGGGCGCTGGCCGCCCTGCATCCCCTGCGCCAGTCGGCTTAGTCCGCGGCGGCTGGTGTGTCGCGGGTCAGGACGCGATCGAGTTGCGCGGCGAACTCGTCGGCGGCCATGCGATAGCCGACGTGGTCGCCCGCGAACTCGACAAGGTCCAGGCCGAGTTCCTTCGCGAGTGCGGCGTTCGGAAGTCCGGGAAAGGTGTCTCTCGATTCGCGTCCGACGCCGAGTACCAGCCGGTCCGACGACGCGCGCAACGCCGCGAGATCCGGGGCGTACCGGGGATACTGTCTCAGCTCGTGTTCCATCCAGAAGACCAAGTTCTGCTGGATCCTGGTGACTGTCGCGACGGCTTCCGGCGGCAGCTGTTCGAGCGGGGGAAGCGGCGTGGGCCGCATGCCGATGCCCGCCGAGAACGCGGCCATGGCGGCGGAGGTGCCTTCGGTCTTGCTCTGCTCGTGAATGCTGTCCAGGAAGGCCAGCCACTTCTCGCCGTCGGGCAGCAGCGTGGCCAGCGGTGGTTCGTGCGCCACGAGTGTGCGCACCAGTTCCGGCCGGGCGCGCAGCAATTCGAGCGCCACGATCGCCCCGGAACTGCTACCGAGGACGTGGGCGGGCTGGTCGGTGAGGTGCGTGAGCAGCGTGGCGGCGTCCGCGCCGTCGGTGATCACGCGATCGTGCGGCGGTCCGTCGAGGGGGCTGCGAGTGAAGCCGCGCCGGTCGTAGGCGACCACGGTGTAGCGGTCGGCGAGCCGCTCGGCGACGGCGTCGAAGGATGCGGCGTCACCGTTGCCGCCGGGAATCAGCAGCAACAGCGGTCCGGTGCCGCGGATCTCGTAGTAGAGGGTCGCGCCGGGGACGGCGAGAGTGTGCTGGGTGGGGACATCCATCGGAAACGCTCCTGGGAGAAGGGACAACTGCCGCAACGCCTCCCGGATGACCGGTAGCGCGGGAACGGGTGGATCGGCATCGACCCATCGGTCGATGGCCACGCACAGCGCTGCCGTGAGAGCGCCGGCCATGATCCTCGGGAACATGTCGGCGTCGATCGGGCGGCCGGTGCGCTCGGCGATGGCTTCGGCCAGCGCGCCCTCGATCACCGCCTGGGATCTGCGGTACTCACCTTGCAGCAGCGGCGCTCGGGTGATCAGGCGAACGCCCGCGGTCCACGCGGGATCGGGTGGCTCGGCGTCGCGGAATTCCGCCAGCACGGCGTGGATCACCGCGGGCCACAGCGGCTCGGCGACCGGGCGGGCGCGCAGGTCGTCCGCGATCCGGCGGGCCCGGTCCACCGCCACCGAGCAGACGGCCTCGTACTTGCTCGCGAAGTAGTTGTTGAACGTCCGCGGCGACACCCCGGCCGCCGCGGCGATGTCCTCGACGAGAACGTTGTCCAGCCCCCGCTCCACGGCCAGTCGCAGCGCCGCGAAACCGAGCGCCTCACGGGTGGCGAGTTTCTTGCGTTCGCGCAAGCCGAGTACGAATGCCACGACTCCACGGTAGCGAAACTTGCGTGATGCGCAAGATTGCGTGATCGGAAAGATCTGGGAGAGCGCAGATCAGGCGTACCTCCGCCTTCGCTCCGGCCATGCGCGGGCTGAGGACGGACTACGTCCGACCGCACCCATCAGGCGATTCGGCAATCCGGAAAACTAGTCGCAGTGTCGCGCCCGGCCACAGAGGCAATCGCAGCGCCGATTTTCGGCGCAGGGCGGTTGAGCCGAATTCACGCCTGGCGCAACGACCGTCCGCGGTGCATGCCGCCCGAGGCATGGTCGGCTCCTCTTGTGCACCGCCCCGTCCGCCCCGGATCGATCGGTGGCCTCAGGTCGGCTCGGCCGGTGCGGAATCGATCCCGTCCAGCGCCCGGCGCACCGCGTCGGCCGGATCGGCCGCGCCCACCGTGGCCGCCACCGGATGTCCATTCGCGTCGCGAATCTGCCAACCGCCCAGGGAGACAACCGGAATGCCACCACGCCTGCGGGCCAGCGCGACCTCCGACAGCGTGCCCCACGAACCGCCGATGACGATCACCGCGTCCGCCGACTCGACGAGGATCGCGTTGCGCGCCTCACCCATGTTCGTGAACAGCACCGCCGACAGCCCGGGACACACCGCGTCGCGGTCGGTGTCCGGACGCACGCCGATCACCAGTCCACCGACCTCGGCGGCACCGGTGGCGACCGCGGCCATCACCCCGGACCCGCCGCCACACAAGACGGTGATCCCGGCCCGCGCCAAGAGTTCGCCGACCGCACGCGCCCACTCCGCTTCCTGCCGCGTGCACTCCCTGGGTCCGCACACCGCGACCTGCCGCGTCACCTTCGTCATCCCGCGGGCCGTGGCGACACGAGCGACGCCAGGCGCTCCCGCAACGCCATCGCGTCGCGCGGTGCCCGCACTTTCGCGTCGTTGTCGAAATAGGTGTAGACGTCCAGCGATCCGGCCCACGAGCGGATCTTCTCCGCCCACATGTCCAAACCCTCGTCGGTGTATCCGCTGACGTAGAGTTCGTCGTGCCCGTGCAACCGGATGTAGACGAAGTCGGCGGTGACTTCTTCCAGCAGCGGATACTTGCCCGCCGCGTCGGCGACCACGAGGGCGACCTGGTGGCGGCCGAGCAGATCGGTGCAGGCCGGGGTCACGAAGCTGTCGTGCCGGACCTCCAGGGCGTGCCGCAACGGCCGGTCGGCGTCGGTGCTCGTATGCGCGGGATCGACGCGGTGATCGTGCCGCCGTGCGATCTCGGCGGCCTGCTCGGTGCTGCGCGGTAGCCCGGACAAGAAGGCGTCCAGCACATCGGCGTCGAAGCGGAAGGTCGGCGGCAGCTGCCACAGAATCGGCCCCAACTTGGGCCCGAGCGCCAGCGGGCCGGAAGCCAGGAAGTTGGCCAGCAGATCGTCTCCGTCGCGCAGCCGCTTCATGTGTGTGATGAACCGGCTGCCCTTCACCGCGAAGAGGAAGTCGTCCGGAGTCTGCTCCGCCCACTTCTGGTAGCTGGACGGGCGTTGCAGTGCGTAGAACGAGCCGTTGATCTCCACGCTGTCGAGCTGCTCCGAGAGATAGGCCAACTCGCGCTTGTGCGCCAGGCCCTGCGGATAGAACGTCCCGCGCCAGGGCGGGTAGACCCAGCCCGACGTGCCGATCCTGATCTGGCCCATGTCTCCATGGTGGCGCATTCGCTACGCCGATGCGGTCCTCGCCGCCACCTTGCCGACCAGCCAGGCCACCGCCAGCGCCGCCAGGAACGACAGCAGCGATGCGCTCATCCACGCCTGCGCGGTGAAATGCAGAGCCTGCCGAACCCGATCCCAGAACTCGGTCCACACTCCGGCGTCACCCGGGTTGATCAGTTGATACACCGCGAAGCCAGCCAGCCACGCGACCACCATGCCCCACCGCGCCGGCGCGTCGGGAGCGGTGTTCCACTCGCGGTGGGCCCGCAGGAAGAAGTCGGCGACCAGCACGCCGAGCAGCGGCACGAACACCGAACCGATGAGTCCGAGGAAGCCGAAATAGTTGCTCATGTCCAACCGCAGGGCCAGCACCGTGATCAGGGCGCCGAGGCCGATCGAGAGCACTCTGCGGTCGACGCGCGGCGCGAGGTTCTGGATCGACACGGCGGTGGAGTACACATTGGCGAACGATTGGTCCGCCTCCCGCAGCACGAAGACGAAGAAGAACAGCGCACCGAGGCTCACCTGCAGGAACGGTGCGTACGGCCCGCCTGCGCCGGTTGCCAGCGCCAGCGCGAACAGGCCGAGGACGTAGGCGATGATCTGGGTGAGCGCGTACGCGCCGCTGGCCGCGCCGAACGCCGAGCGGCCGGTGCGGGAGTGCCGGGTGTAGTCGGCGGCGACCGGAACCCACGAGATCGAGACGGCCAAGGCGGCATCGGTGGCGACCCAGAAGAGGTTCCAGTCGACGCCGAACGGCCCGCTCCCGCTCGGTCCAGGGTTCGCCCGCAGATCGGGCAGACCGGCGCGGAAGAACTGCGCGTAGAACCAGATCAGGGCGATCACGACACCGGCGGTCACGAACCTGCGCAGCAGACGGACCGAGCCCAGCGGCCATATCGTGAGGACGGTCGTGAGCAGGCCCGCGACCACCACGTAGAGCCAGTGCGGGCCGCCGCCGAACAACTCCCCGGCCGCGTCGCCGATGACGATCAGCTCGAATGTGCCCCAACCGATCAATTGCGCGATATTGAGGACGGTCGGCAGATAACTGAGTTTCGCGCCGAACAGTCCGCGCAGCAGCACCATGGCGGGTTGTCCGGTACGCGCGCCGGTCAGCGCGGCGGCGCCGAGCATCAGCCCGCCCACCAGGGTGCCGAGGACGGTCGCCAGGATGCCCGCCGCGATCGAGATCTGCGCCGCGCCCTCGGCATTCGGCGCGAGCACCGTGTACGCGCCGGAGAACGCGATGAGGCTGACGCCGAGATTGGCCCAGAACGCGCTCTGGTCCCAGAACGAGAGCACTTTCGGCGCGGGCTGGTCGAGGGTGAGCGGGGCTTCTTGCGCCGCGCTCGCGCGGGTCGACGACATGACGGAAACGCTCTCCCTACGCCGGCATTACCCGGACAGGTTCATGCGGTCGGCGACGCGTGCGGTCCGCCCTCTCAGCCCGGCCGTGCCCGAGCTCCCGCGGTGGGGTGATTCCGGCGAATAGTACACCCGCGCCAGTTTCGTGAGTTGGGAACGAGAACAAAGCGGCCCGAGGTCCGCGGCGCAGTGGCGAGTTCCTATGGCCCCGGATCGCTTCGCGCACTAAACCGACGAGCGGGTGCGCACCACCGCGTCGGCCCTTTGTCAGGGCATCTACGACGCAAACTGACCCCCCGAGCGCCGCGCGGTCACGGGTCCGTCGCGGCGGCTGCCGACGCGCGGTTCAGCCCATGAGGAACGAGGCGGCGAACCACGCGAGCAGGACCAGCACCGCACCGACCAACGCGCCAGGGAACATCGCCCGTCCCTGCCGGGCCGCCAGCACCGACAGCAACGCGCCCAGGGCGAAGCCCACGATTCCGCCGCCGACCATGATCCAGACGCCCGCGCTGGTGTCGACCCGGCACTCCGGCTTGGACTCGCAGATGCCGCCCGCCATCAGGAACCACGGCGCGAGGATCGTCGACATCGCCGCCAGCGTCGCGGGCAGGAACCACAACAGCGCGCTGACGACGAGATCCGCGGTGCGCGGCGGCGTGACGGCACGGGTCTCGGGCTCGCGCGTGGGATAGCCGGAGGGGGTCGTGCTCTGGGACACCTGGTTCAGGTAACCGTGCATCGTTTCTCGCTATCGCTTGTCGGTGGAGTCGACCGGGCCGATGGAAGTTATACACCAGCCACTTGCACGTCGAAGTGCTTGTGCTCCCGGGGATGCGGGCGCGCGGCCGGGCCGCCGTTTCGGATCGGACGCGTCCGTCGGTCCTGCCTTCTGTAGCGAATACCCAGCGTCCCAGAGGGATTCGCGTGCCCCACGGCGCTGCCGGTGACCGTGTCGATCGGTGGAGGACGACCGGGCGACGAGCGGTCTCGAATCCGGTTGCGGTGCAGCGGAAGCGCTCGCATTGCCGCAGGTCACGCGCGGCTACCGATGCCCGCGTTCTACCTACGCGACCATCCTGTGTGTCGATCCGCTGCGCGGTCGGGACGATGCGTCGCAGTGGTGCGCCGTATGGACCGGACGACGCCGCGACGATCCGCGCCGAGTGCGCCCGCGCTCGCCGTGCACGCTTCTACCGTGGGAGTGACGCGTTGACCACGTCCCGAGACCTCGATCGCACCGCGAATAACTCCGGCGTACACCATGGTTCGCCGATCGACCACGACATCGAGCGCGTATCGCTGTTTTCCCCGGAGTTCGCGTCCGATCCGCATGCCGCCTACCGCGACATGCGCGCCCGTTACGGTTCGATGGCGCCGGTCGAGCTCGCGCCGGGCGTGTCGGCGACCTTGGTACTGGGCTATCACACGGCCGTGCGAATCATGCACGATCCGGCCCACTTTCCCGCCGACCCGCGCGCCTGGCAGGCGAACGTCCCCACCGGCTGCCCGGTGCTGCCGGTGCTGGAGTGGCGCCCCAACGCCATGCGCAGCACGGGCGAGGAGCACGCGCGCTACCGCCAGGCGAACACCGCGAGCATCGATGCCGTCGATCTGCACGCCTTACACGAGACGGTGGAGCGGATCGCGGTCCCGCTGATCAACGCCTTCTGCGCGGCGGGAAGCGCCGATCTGGTGTCGCAGTACGCTTTTCCGCTCGCCTTCGAGGCGATCAACGCCATGCTGGGCTGCCCGCCGGAGATCGGGCAGGAAGTCGCCGCCGCGACCCGCGCCGTGTTCGACGGGGTGGACGCCGAGGAGGGCAATCGCCTGCTCGTCACCGCGTTGCTGCGGCTGCTCGAACTCAAGCGCGCCGAGCCCGGCCAGGACATCACGACGCGGCTGCTACGGCATCCGGCCGGTTTGGACGACGCGGAGGTGATCCATCAGCTCGTCGTGCTCTACGGGGCGGGCATCGAACCGCTGCAGAACCTGATCATCAACACCCTGGTGCTGATCCTCACCGACGACCGGTTCGGCGGCGACGTCCTCGGCGGGAGCATGTCCACCCGAGACGCCCTCGACGAGGTGTTGTTCACCGACCCGCCGATGGCGAATTTCTCGGTCACCTATCCGCGCCAGCCGATCCTGATCGACGACGTCTGGCTGCCCGCGCATCAGCCGGTCGTCATCAGCTTCGCCGCCTGCAACAACGATCCGGCGATCAGCGGGCACGACCACAGCGGCAACCGATCACATCTGGCCTGGGGCGCCGGGCCACACGCCTGTCCGGCCCGCAGCGCGGCCTACCTGATCGGCCAGGACGCGGTGGACCAGTTGCTGGACGCGCTGCCGGAACTGCGACCCGCCGTGCCGGTGCACGAATTGACCTGGCGGCCGGGGCCTTTTCACCGCGCTCTGACCGCGCTGCCGGTCGTCTTTCCCGAAACGCCGCCCTGGCAATCCTGAATCCGGCAGTCGGTCAGGACGGCGCTGCCGCCGCGAGCCGGGTGAGGTTCGCCGGCCGGGCGAAGGTGTCGGCGAAGGCGTCCGCCAGCGTCGTGTCGTGCTGGGCGGCCAGCATCATCTCGCGCAGGGCGGGTGGGGGATCGAGCACGGTGGCCGTCCACCGCGCGGCGGGGTGCGCGACGGCCGTCAGCCACGGCGCGGCCGCCCACTCCATCCACGCGCGGTCGTAGGGGCCGTCGGGATCGTGCAGGATCGCCTCGCCGTAGCGGACCGCGCAGTGCACGGCGTTGTTGGCGCCCTGTGCGCCGCCAGGGTCCATCCGGCAGACGACGTCGCCTCCGCCCAGCACCGGCCTGCCCGACGGCAGGGTGCCCACCGGACGACGCATGACCGGAGTCACCGCGCCCACCAGCGTCGCTCCGGCATCGGTCGGCTGAGCGTGCCGGTAGCGCTCGGCGAGTTCGGCGGGCAGGTGCGCGTCCAGCAGTTCCCGGGCTTGCGCCCAACGTCGCGCGGGCGTGCCGTGCTGGTCGAAAACGTCCAGCACGCCGCCCGGCCGCGCCTCGAAAAGCAGGATTTCGCAGCGGCGTTCCTGCCCCGGTCGTCCGGTCAGCCCGGGATAGGAGATCACCTCACCGTGCTCGGGCAGCGTGGTGTAGTAGCCGAGGTTCTCCGGGTCCGGCTGGACGCCGTCGAGATAGAGCACCGCCAGTCGCCGCATCGGTGCGGCGGCTACCGGCCACGCCGCATCGGCTTCGAAGCAGCCGGCCAGCTCACGACCCGCACGGGTCACCACGGTCAGGTCGTGGTCGGCGGCGTGCTGGTCGAGTTCCGGTACCGAGGGCTCGGCGATGCGCAAGTCGCCGCCCTCGGCCAGGAACTCGCCGAGCCAGCGGGCGAACACCGTCCGCTGATCAACGCTCTGGGCGGGGCGGGTGAATCGTCCGGTCCAGCCGACCACCGCCGCGCGATCGATGGCCATGGTGAACCGGATGCCCTCGATATTCGGCGCGGTCGAGCGCCAGAAGCCCAGGCCGATATCCGATTCGAGGTCCAGGGTGGGCGGGAACTTGACCTGGGTGCTGGTCACGGTGCCGGCGAGGACCGCGTCGGCGTCCCGATCGGTCACCAGCGTCACCGTCCGGCCGCCGCGCAGCAGACGGTGGGCGAGGGGTAACCCGCATTCGCCCGCCCCGAGTACCAGTATCCGTCCCACCATCGTGTCCTTCCGGTCGTGCGATCGACTGCCGTGACAGCGCAATCGTCCGCGTATAGGTGGACACCGCGCATCG
Organism: Nocardia sp. NPDC003999; assembly: GCF_053604885.1. Lineage (NCBI taxonomy): Bacteria > Bacillati > Actinomycetota > Actinomycetes > Mycobacteriales > Nocardiaceae > Nocardia > Nocardia sp. NPDC003999. The sequence continues at coordinate 21,063 of NZ_JBSGIB010000022.1, read as the reverse complement.
GTAGAGACCCGCGTATCCGCCGCCGCGACCCGACTACGCTGCCCTGTTGTGTCGGAAGGACGTACGCCGGGTCTGGGGTCTGCACCCGTGGCCACCAGTGACTTCGTCGGGCGTGAGCGCGAATTGGAGAAGATCGGCATGGCGCTGCTGGGCGGAACCCGCCTGGTCACGCTGATCGGCGCGGGTGGCATCGGCAAGACCAGGCTGGCGACCGAGGCGGCGCAGCGGTTCCACAAGGCGCGACGCGTGCCGGTGCACTGGGTGCGCCTGGCGCTGTTGTCCCGGGACTCCGGCGCTGCGGCGGTCGAGGAACTCCTCGCCCGATCGCTCATCGACGCCGATTTCTCCGGCCGGTCGGCGTGGGAGGCGGTGCTGGACACGCTGCGCCGCCGCGACGCGGTCGGGCGCACCCTGCAGACGATCCTGGTGATGGACAACTGCGAACACGTGCTGGACGGCGCGGGGCGGGTGATCGCCGACCTGCTGGAGGCGGCGCCGGGGCTGACCGTGCTGGCCACCAGCCGCGAGGCGATCGGCTGGGTCGACGAGCAGTTGGTGCCGGTGCCCGCCCTGTCGCGGGAACAGGCGCTCACCCTGTTCCGTGCGCGCGCCGGTCTGACCGGGCACACCGTCGCCGAGGAGGAGACCGACCTGGCGGTGGAGATCTGCCGCCATGTGCACAACCATCCGCTCTACATCCGTCTGGCCGCCGCACGGCTGTTGCGGCAGCCGCTGCGGATGATCCTGCGTGACCTCACCGGCGAGGCGAGCGACCGGCGGCTGCGCTGGTCGCCCGGTCCCCGGATCGGCGCGGAGGCACGGCATCAAGGTATCCGCGACGTCATCGCCTGGTCGTACGACCTGTGCCGGAACAAAGAGCGGCTGCTGTTCGACCGGCTGTCGGTGTTCGCGGCCGGGTACGACGTCGACCCGGAGAACGCGGACCCGGCGGAGTCGGACGTCGGCGCGGAGCTGGAGGCGGTCGAGGCGGTCTGCGCCGACGACGAGCCGGGCGGGTTGGCTCGCGCGGAGATCGACGGCCTGCTCGAACGGCTCGCGGACCAATCACTGGTCACGGTGCATTTGACCGCGACAACGGTGCGGTACTCACTGCTGGAGAGCGTCCGCTTGTTCGCCCAGCAGCGACTGGCCGAACGCGACGGCGAACCGGCCCGGCTGGCAGGCAGGCACCGCCGCTACTACCGCGACAAGGTCGTTGCGGCCGGAGCGGGATGGTTCGGCCCGGACGAGCAGGATCTGCTGGATTGGGCGCGCGCGGCCTGGGACAACCTGCTGTGCGCCATAGCGGGCAGCCTCACGGTGCCGGAGGAGGCCGTGGTGGGGCTGGAGATCGCCGCCGGGCTGATCGCGCTGCGCATCCCGTTCCTCAGCGGTTCGCTGCGCGAACCGCGCCGCTGGGCCGAGCGCACGCTGGCCGCCAGCCGGACGCTGGACCCGCAGCCGGTGCCGCTGCAGGTGACGGCGATGTCGCTGATCACGTGGATCAGCCTGTGCCAGGGCATGCACCACGACGCCGATCGGATGCTGGACGAATGCGTCGCACTCTGCCTGCCCGACCCAGCGGCTCGTGCGGGGTGGCGCGAGCGGCTCGATGACATCGAGCTGCCCGCCCCGGTGGAATTCGCCAGAGGCGCCGAGCTGATGCTGGTGCGCCGGGATGTGCGCGCGATCGCCGTACTGGCCCGCGCTCGGGAGCGGTTCCTGGCCGACGGCGACCGCGGCGGGGCCGCGATGAGCGAACTGTTCGAAGCGCTGGCCGCGGCGTTGCTCGGCACACCGGCGCAGGCTTTGGAGACCTCCCGGCGGCACCTGGACCACGCCGAGCGCTCCGGCGCGCGATGGGCCGCGTCGTGGGCCGGTTTGGCGCGGGGGATCGCGCTGACCGGACACGGCGATACGGAACAAGCGCTCACCGTGATACGGGCCGCGCTGACCACTCAGCTGGCGATGCGCGATCAGTGGGGCGCGGTGTGGGCCGTCCACATCACCGCCTGGGCACTGGCGCGCTCGATCCGCGACACCGACACCGACACCGGCGGCGGCTCCGGCACGGTGACGGCGCGGGCACGCGATATCGCGCGCCTGGTCGGTGGCGGCGCCACGTTGCGCGACAGAATCGGCGTGAACATGTCCAATCTCGGCCCGTTCGCCATCGAGACCGAGATCGCCGCAGCCACCGCCCGGGCGGTCCTGGGCGAGTCCGCCTTCGCGGAGGCCGAGCGCGAGGGTGCGCTGCTGCGTCCGGAGCTGGGCGAGGTGGTGCAACTGGCTTTGGGGAAGCTGTCGCTGGACCGGCTACCTGTCGAACATCCGGTCCGGCAGCGCCGTCCCTCGCACTGGGAGGAATTGTCGGCGGCCGAACAGGAAGTGGCCGTGCTGGCGGCGGCCGGTTGGACGAACACCGCCATCGCCGCCCGGCGCGGCAGCTCGTTCAAGACCGTCGACGCCCAGATGAGCTCGATCCTGGCGAAACTGATGATCGGCTCCCGAGAGGACATCCGCGCCTTGGTGCCCGCCGAACGGCAGGCTCAGGTAGCCGACGAAGCCGCACGCAAGCCCCAGCGCGGCCGGCGCTCGTGAGAACACCGGGTCGAGCCGGGCGGCGTCTCGGCCGTGCCGCCGCCCGGCTCGATCACCGGCAGTATTCGCCGACGGGAGCCGTGTTCACTCGTCCAGTTTGCGCGCGGTGATCTGAATACCGGGCTCGCCCGAGATGCGCCGCACCGTCGCCTCGGTGACCGGGAGATCGGCCACCAGCTCGCGGCCGTCCTCCAGGTCGATGCCGTAGCCGGCGATGTAGGTGCGGAAGAACGGCAGGCAGGCGCGCGCCATCGGCTGCGGCAGCTTCCAGCGGTCGACGAACGACCGCGCGTCCTCGAAGGTGCAGCCTCGATCCGCCTCGATCACCAGCAGCAGACCGCCCGGCCGCAGCACCCGGATCATCTCCGCGAGACCCTTGCGCTGATTCGGCCAGTGCTTGATCGAGCCGGAGCTGATCACCGCGTCGTAGGCGGCGTCGGGGAACGGCAGGTCCATCGCCGAGCCTTCCCGGAACTGGATCCGGCTGCCCAGCGCCGCGCCGCGCTTGCGTGCCCTGCGCACCTGCTGCGGGGACAGATCGATGCCGGTCAGCCGCAACGTGGTCCCGGCGGTGGCCAGTCCGACCGCGAGTTGCCCACCGCCGCAACCGACGTCGAGCACCTGGGCGCCGTCGTCGAGCTGGGCGACGATGTCGTCGAACAGGGTCGGGGTCATCTCCCGTACGGCATCGGAGATGAAGTTGTCGTAGAACCACGAGTCGATCGGGTTGTAGCGTTTGGTCTTGTCCAGCAGGACGGTCATGGCGTGCTCCTAAACGCGGGTGGCGAACTTGATCTTGCGGCCGAGAGTGTTCGGTTGTGCCTGGGAGATGATCGTTTCCTGAACCCGCTCGCGGCTGCTGCGCACGATCTCCATCGCCTCCTTCACCGCGACGTCGATGTCCATCACGGTGGGGATGTCGAGCATCGAGACGATGGATTCCAGGCGCTGTTCGGGAGTGCCGCGCACTGTCACCACCGGCTGCCCGAGCTCGCTGATCGCGTGCAGCAGTTGCCGATCGGAGATGGCGCGGTAGCGCTCGTCGACCGGACGGTGGCCGTCGGGATCCATCGGCACCTCCACCGGAAGGTGGAAGAAGATGTCGTAATTCTGCCGGGCCCGCTGCCGGGCCATATCGCCGTAGGCGTTGAGGTAGCGGCGGTAGAACGGCCGGCCGGGCAGGGTGAGGGTGTTCTTGACGGCCTTGTGCCACCGGGTCGACCCGGGGTTCGGGCCGGTGATCAGCCGCGTGGTGCCGTAGACCCACTCGTTGAGCACCGAACCGTCGGCGATGAATCCGCCCTGGGCATCGAGGATCGCCTCGGCCTGGATGCGCAACTCCAGCCTGCGGAAGCCGAGCGCCATCAGTTCGGTGGTGCTCAGGTCCTGGAACCGCATGCCCGGATAGAGCTCGGTGACCACTTCGCGCGCGGACGAGGCGTCCACCCGGGGAATCCCGGTCAGCAGGGACAGCGCCGTGGAGGTCGTGGTCTTTCCGGTCGAGTAGGTCCCGGATATCACGATGCGTCGATAATTGTTTCCCGACATGGGGGTGCCTTTCTGAACGTTCGGAATTGCGCGGGTTAGGCGGGCAGTCGGTGCGCGAGGTCGTATCGGATCTCGCACCCGGCGAAGTCCGACGCCCAGCTGGAGATGCGCCAGTCGCCGCCGCCGAAGGCGAGGACCATCGATCGCGCCATGTGCGTGGTCGCGGTGCCCGAGGTGAACGGTGCCGGGGGAGCGGACGCGCGGGCGGTCATCCGGCGCATCCACAGCGTCTCGCTGTCCTTGCGGGCGATGTTGTCCAGTTCGTAGAGCACGACCTGGGACAGCTGCGCCAGGATCACCGTCGCGTCGACCAGCGTGACCGAGGGCTGGTAGGCGTCGGCCACACCGTGCCACGGCCCGGCCGGATCCGGTTCCGCGAGCGCGAAATCGGCCTGCGCCCGGCTGCCGCCGTCGGAGACGACGACATTGCGCAGGTACTGTCCGCGGGCGTACACCCCGCCGTGGAAGTACCCCCGGCCCGTCTCGTGCACGGTGTGCCGTGCGGCCTGGGCCGGACGCGGTGGCGCGGGCAACGCCACGGTGGCCTCCAGGCTCATACCGCCGCCCAGCGCCCCGGTGATGCTGATCGTGTCGCCCTCCACCGCGACCACCGTCGCGCTGATCGGGAACTCCTCCAGCGACTCCGTCGCGATGGTCCCACTGCTGAACTGGACGAAAGGAACCCAGCACGAACGGATCTCGCTGTCGGTGAGCCCGTAGCACTCGCGCAGGATCACCTCGAGCAGCCGGTAGCCGAAGATCGAGCAATCGATGCTGCTCACGTGCGGGACCAGCACGCGGGTGCTCTTGCGCGACCAGTCCAGCGGATAGTGCACTCCCGCGGTCGCCGTCAGCCGGGGACGGTCCTGCGCGTCGCGGTCGAGGGTGATGTCGAAGATGCGGTGGGTGATCCGCTTGTAGCCCTCGCCGAAGAAGCGCCCGTCGCGGTGCCCCAGCACGGTGTCGATATCGGCGTAAGCGATGAGTTCGGTGGACATGTCGGTGCCTTTCATGCCGCGGCCTGCGCCTGGGCGGGCTCGGCGAACTGGCTGACCACCTTGGCGCCGATGCCGCGCAGCGACAGGCCCCGGCTGAGTTCGAGCGCGGAGATCTTGACGTCGAGTTCCTTCTCGGTGCGGGCCCCGAATTCCATCGCCATGAGCGAGTCCATGCCGAGGTCGGTGACCGGCTCGTCGATGTTGATGGCATCGGTCTTCACGCCGAGCACCACCGCGAGCTGATCGGCGAGGCGCTGGGCGACGAAGTCGGCGCGCTGTTCGGCGGGCAGCGTGAGGATTTCGGTACGCAGCGCGCCGCCGGCCTCGCCGCCGACGCCGATGTCGGTGAGCAGCTGCCGGAAGCGACGGGTGTCGGTGGACGGCCGGGCCACCCGCGACCACACCGTCCAGTCGATGTCCGCCACCGCGACCTGGGTGGTGTCCAGCGCCAGGCATTCGCGCAGCAGAGCGGTCGCCCGGTCCATGTCGATGGGCAGGAAACCGATCGACTTCACGTAGTCCACCAGCGCCTCGGTCTTGTCGGCCATACCGCCGCCGCTCATGAAGCCCCAGTTCACCGCCAGTGCCGCGGCGCCACGGGCACGGCGGTCGGCGGCGAGCGCGTCCAGGGCGGCGTTGGCGGCGGCATAGCCGATCTGCGGGGTGATGCAGCCCAGCGCGCTGATCGAGGAGTACAGCACGAACATGTCCAGCTCGATGCCCGCCTCCTCGACCGCCCGGTCCAGATGCTGCGCTCCGCGCACCTTGGCGAACAGCTCGTCGAGCGATTCCCGGGTGATCTGCGGGATCGGCAGGTTGTTCACCACTCCAGCCGCGTGGAAGATCCCGCGCAGCGGCGCGACCGACCGGATGCGATCCACCAACGCGGCCGTCGCGGCGTAGTCGGCGACGTCCACCCGCTCCTCGAGCACCGTCACGCCCGCCGCGGTGAACGCCGCAACCTGCTGCCGGGCCTGCGGGGTGGACGCGCCGCTGCGGCCGACCAGCACTAGCCTCCGTGCGCCCTCGGCGACCAGCCACCGGGCGGTGGCCAGGCCGAAGCCGCCGAAGCCGCCGGTCACCAGATAGCAGCCGTCCGGGTCGATCCGGGGGTGGGCGAGTCTCGGGCGCACCATCGGCTGCTCCTCGCGCAGGTCCAGCACAACCCGGCCGATCTGATCGGATCGTGCGACGGACTCGAACGCCGAGGCCAGCTCCGACACCGGATAGGCCGTGTGCGGCAGGTATCGGTAGGCGCCCGCGCGCAATGCCGCGTGGCTGGCGCGCATCGGCGTGCGCAGCAGTTCGGGATCGTGGGCCAGCGCGCGGTCCATGTCGACGGAGAAGAACGTGAGGTTGCGGTCGAACGGCCCCAGATCGATGACGCCGCCGGTGTAGATGTCGGCCTTGCCGATGTCGACGACGCGGCCGAATTCCGCGGCCACCCGGAAGTTCTGGCGCAGGATCTCGCCGGGCGCCGAACTGTAGACCACGTCGACGCCACGGCCGCCGGTGAGATCGGCGATCTGGTCGACGAAGTCGGCCGACCGCGACTCGAACACGTGCTGCGCGCCGAGCGCGCGCACCTGCGCGCGCCGCTCGGGCGTGCCCGCCGTCGCGATCACGGTGGCGCCGATGTCCAGCGCGACCTGCACCGCGGCCATGCCCATGCCGCCCGCCGCGCCGTGCACGAGCACGGTCTCCTCCGGCCGCAGGCGCGCCAGCGTCCGCAATCCGAATTCGGCGGTGAGATAAGGCAACCCGGATCCGCAGGTCAACGGATCGTAGTCCTCGCCGGGTAGCAGCCGGTGCGGCATGGTCGCGCCCGCGTCGGCGGGCATGGTGACGTACTTGCGGAGGATGTCGCGGGCGCACACCATCATCCGGTCGCCGACCGCGACATCGGTGACGCCGGGGCCGACACGCTCGACCACACCGGAGCCCTCCATACCGACCGTCGTGCCGAAATACGTGCCCGCGAGCTCCTTTTCGGTGAGCACGCCGATGACCTTCATCGCGTCCTTGTAATTCAGCCCGGCCGCTTCCATCCGAATCTCGATCTCGCCGGGTCCCGGCGCGACCCGCTCGGTTTCGCGCAACGCCAGATCCGACATCAGCCGCGACTTGGGAATCTCCACCACGAACGAGGCTTCCGGATCCGACAGCGGGGTGGCCCGGTTGCGCTCGTCGAGATACGTGCCGAAATTCCGGTCCAGCCGCACCGCCCAGTGATCGGTTCCCCGCACACCGATCTCGTCGAGCACGTCGTCGGCGAAGACGAGATCCGCCAGCGGCGTTCCCGAGCGCGAGGACGCGTCGACCAGCCGCCAGCCCGCCGCGGGTTGTTCGTTGAGCAGCGCGCGCCGCGCCCCCACCAGTGCGCCGTGCGCCACCTTGGCGGCGCTGTCGGCGGGCGTGCACAGCGCGTCCTCGGTGACGACGACGCTGCGGACCCGGACCTGCGGCGCGTCGGCGAGCAGATACTCGACCGCATTGGCCACCCGCGCGAGCCAGTAGACGTTGCGCGACCCGTCGAACGCGTCGCCGAATACGCTGATCACCCGGATCCGTTCGGCGATCGGTACGCCCTCGGATGAGCGCAGCGCCAGCCGCAGGCGCTCGTCGTTGTCGTCGGCTTCGGGGTCGGCGAGCACGACGGTGACGGCGGTCCGCTCGCCCAGCAGCGACGCCGCACGGTCGGCGGCGTCCGCGCCGACGCAGACGGCGACCACGGCCTCCTCCTCGGCGGGCCGCGCACCGGACGGTGTCTCGACGATCTCCCAGAGCGGCTGGTAGAAAACGCGATCCAGCTGATGGGTGACATCGATCGCCGCGCTGACCGGACGGAACTCGACGCCGAGCAGCCGCATGGCCACCTCGCCCTGTTCGCCGACGATCGCGATGTCGGCGCGCAGCGGGTCGACTCCGCGCCGGGTCACCACGACACGAGGCCGCTCCGGCAGCGGGCCCAGCCTGCGCACCCCGGCGATGGCGGCAGGCACGATCGCCACGTCGGTGTCCGAGTCCGCTGCCAGCGCGGCGACGCACTGCAACGCGGCGTCGACGAGGGCCGGGTGGGCCAGGTGCCGGATCGGCGTCTCCTCCTCGATCGGCGCGAGCGAGGCGACCACCGCGTCCGCGCCGACGACGGCCGAAACGATGCGCTGGAAGGCGGGACCGTAGTCCAGCCCACGCGCCGCCAGACCGCGATACAGATCCGGGCCCGCGACGGTGACGGCGTGCTCAGGGGCGTCGACATCCACGACCGCGGCGGTGAAATCGGCTTCGATGAGCCTGCCGTGGGCGTTGAGCGTCCAGGTGGCGGCGGTGGCCGAGCGTGAGCGGATCTGGAAGCGCTTGGTCGACTCCTCCACGCTCACCCGCAGTACCGGGATGTCGTGCTCGTCGATCACCAGCGGCGCGACGAATTCCACCGACTCGAGCCCGAGGCTCGTGCGTCCGGTGCGCTCGACGGCGGCGCTGAGCGCGGCATCGAGATAGGCCGCGCCGGGCAGCACGACATGTCCCGCCACGACGTGGTCGCGTAGCCAAGGCAGCCGCGACACCGAGAGTTGCACCTCCCATTCCGGGCTCCCCGCCGTCGTGGGATCGCCCAGCAGCGCGTAGCCGTCCGGCCTGCCCAGGCGATCGAGCAGGGTCACCGCCTCGTCGTGCCAGACCCGCTTGCGCTGCCACGGGTAGGCGGGCAGGTCGAGGTGCTCGACGATCGAGTCCGGACGGCCCGGCACGGCCGAACCGTCCAGCGAGCCCGCGACATACAGGTCCGCGACGGCGCGCAGCACGTTGTTGCGATCGCGCAGATCGCGCGAGAGCGTGGTCACCGCGGCGCCGATCACGCCACGATGGATCAGCATCTCGCGGATGTTGCCGCTGAGCACCGGATGCGGGCCCACCTCGAGGAAGACCCGGTGACCCGCGTCGACCAGCGCTCCGATGGCGTCGGCGAACCGGACCGGCTCGCGGACGTTGCGGCACCAGTAGTCCGCGTCCCAGTCCGTGCCCGCGATCTCGGCGGCGGTCACGGTGGAGTACGTGGTGAGTTTCGCGTCTCGCGGCGCCAGTTGGGCCAGCGCGTTCCGCAGATCGTCGAGAATCGGGTCCATCAGATGGCTGTGGTACGGCACCTCGACACGCAGGCTGCGCGCGAATGTGCCTGTGGCAGAAAGCGTGTCGCGCAGCAGTTCGAGGTCCTGGCTGTCGCCGGCGAGGGTGACCGCGCCGGGGCTGTTCACCGCGGCGATCGAGATGCTGTCGGTGCGGGCGAGCAACTCGCGCGCTTCGCTCTCGGACATGCCCAACGCGAGCATGCCGCCGGTGCCCGCGGTGGTCGCCTGCAGTCGCGCGCGGTGATAGCTGACGGTGAGCGCGTCGCGAAGCGAGAGCGCGCCGGACACGTACGCGGCGGTGACCTCGCCGACGCTGTGCCCGACGACCACCGCCGGATACACGCCGTACTCGGCCAGTTCGGCGGTCAGCGCGGCCTGCAGCACGAAGTTGGCGGGCTGGGCGTACGCGGTCTGCATGATCCGCGAGCCGTCCTCGTCGGCGAGCATCTCGTCCAGGATCGACCAGCCCGCGATCGAGACGAACTCACGGTCGATCTCCCTGGCGACCTTGGCGAACGTGCTGTCGGTGGTGAGCAGCTCGCGGCCCATGCCCCACCACTGCGGGCCCATTCCGCTGAAGACGAAGACGGGTTCGACCTCTCCGTCGCCGATGATCCGGGACGGGGCGCGACCCTCTCCGGCGGCGAAGGCGCGCAACTGGGTGCGCAGATCGTCGGCGTCGTCGTAGGCGAAGCCGACCCGCAGCGGGTGGTGGGCGCGGCGGGTCCAGGCGGCCGCGGTCACCGACTCGGCGGGATGCCGGTCGAGCGCGTCGGCGAGTTCACCGGCGAGCGTGCGCACGGCGGTGTCGTGGCGGCCGGAGATCGGCAGCACCCGCGGTACCGGGCGCTCGTCCTCGGTTCGTGCGGCCGCCGGCGGCGCTTCGACGAGTACGGCGTGGGCGTTGGTGCCGCCGTAGCCGAAGCCGTTGACCGCGACCACACCCTTCCCAGGCGCCGCGGACAGCGGTTCGGCGCTCAGCGGCACCCGTAGTCGTAGCTCGTCGAACTCGATCGCCGGATTCGGCGTGATCAGCTCGAATTGGGGCGCGACCGTGCGGTGGTGCAGGGTGAGCGCGGCCTTGATCAGACTCGCGACCCCGGCCGCGGCCTCGGTGTGCCCGAAATTGTTCTTCACCGAGCCGACCGGCACCGGTTCGCCGCGGCCGTCCACCGCGCCGTACACCGCGCCCAGCGCGGACAGCTCGATCGGATCGCCGACCGCGGTGCCGGTGCCGTGCGCCTCGAGGTAGCTCACTTCGTGCGCCGCGACACCCGCGTCGTCGCGCACCTGGCGAGCGAGTTGTTCCTGCGCAACGGGATTCGGCACCGGTATGGCCATGGTGCGGCCGTCCTGGTTGACCCCCGTCGCGCGGATGACGGCGTAGACGCGGTCGTTGTCGCGCTGTGCGACGTCCAGCGGCTTGAGCAGCACCGCGCCCGCGCCCTCGGCCCGGCCGTAGCCGTCGGCGGCGGCGTCGAAGGTCTTGCAGCGACCGTCGACCGCCAGGAACCGGCCTTTGCACATCGAGATGAACGTCTCCGGCTGCAGCATCGCGTTCGCCCCGCCGACCAGCGCGATCTCGCACTCGCCGTTGGCGATCGCCTGCACCGCCAGATGCGTGGCCACCAGCGAGGACGAGCAGGCGGTGTCGACCGTCAGGCTCGGGCCGTGCAGGTCGAGCAGATAGGAGATGCGGTTGGACAACAACGTGTGCGAGGCGCTCATCGCGGTGTGGCTGGTGATCGCCGAGCGGACCAGCGGACCGCTGCGCCCGAGCACGTTGTCGAGGATGAAGCCGCCGACGTAGACGCCGACCCGGTGGCCGGAGACCCGACCGGCCATACCCGCGTCGTCGAGCGCCTCCCAGGTCACCTCGAGCAGCAGCCGCTGCTGGGGGTCGAGGATCGCGGCCTCCTTCTGGGCGATGCCGAAGAAGTCGGCGTCGAAATCCCACAGCGGCTGGGTGAGAAATCCGCCGCGCCGCGTGTACATACGACCCGGCGCGTCCGGATCCGGGTCGTAGTACTTTTCGATACTCCAACGGTCCGGTGGGATATCGACGATCCCGTCGCCTTTGTTCAACAGAAAATTCCAGTAGCTTTCCGCATCGAATACACCGCCTGGAAACCGGCAGCCGATACCCACTATTGCAATGTCGACCATTATTTCTCCTGGCCTTGAATGCGGGACCATGCTGAGCCCCCCGACCGCAGCAGCACAAATATTGTGACGAGCTCCTTCGCTCGAATGCATGCTATTGCTCGGGCGGCTCGGCCGTCAATTGTCTTGTGTTACAGACGTTTCAATTTACGTAACGTCGCCACCAGGGGCGCGTTCGAAAACATCCCTCGTGTGATGCTCGGATGAATTGCGCTGAGATTCATGAGCACGGCATAGCGCAGACCGTGGTCGCGCCAGTGCGCGAGTTGCTCGACGATCTCGTCCGGCGTTCCGGCCAGACAGAATTCCCGTACCAGTGCGGCCGGGACCTTCTCGATGTAGTCCAGGACGGTGCGCTCGTCCAACGTCTGCGGCAGGTAGTCCTGCAGGCCGGTGAAGTCCTCGCCCAGCGGGTGGGTCGCGCCGTGCCTGGTCCACATCTCCCCGGGGGCGCACAGGGTCAGCGCCCGCGCGCCCACGCTCTCGACGAGCGCGTCCACCTGCCCGGGACGGGCGGCGGTGAGCACGCTGAACACGGCGGCCGGCGCGACCGACGACGGGTCGCGGCCCGCGTCGGAGGCCGCGGTGCGAACCAGGTCGAGGCGATGCCGGTATTCGTGTGGGCGCTGCGCGAAGCCGGGGAACCACACGTCGGCGTAGCGCCCGGCGGCCCGCAGCATGCGCGGGCCCCCGGCGGCGACCCAGATCTCCGGACGGGTGCCCCGGTACGGCGGCACGTCGAAGACCGCGTCGCGCAAGGGGAAATACGGGGAATCCCTGGTGACCAGGCTGCCGTGGGAATCCCACAGGGCCCGGATGGTCGCCAGCGCCTCCTCGAACCGTCCGACCGGAGCCGACCAGTCCACGCCGTAGGGCTCGTTGTTGTCCCGTATGCCGGTGCCGATGCCGAGAATGGCGCGGCCCCCGCTCAATTGGTGCAGCGTGGCCGCGGCCTGCGCGGTCACGGCGGGATTGCGGCGGCCCGCGTCGGTGACGCCGACGCCGAGCCGTAGGCGGGCGAAGCGGTTCTGCGCGGCGAGATAGCCCAGCGCCGTCCACGGTTCGTAGATGCCGTCGGCGTGCGGTGCGAGCCGGGTGATGCCGACGTGCCGCGGTTTCCAGATCGAGGCGGGCAGGATCGAGGGCAAATGGTCGGTCACCCAGAGCGAGTCCGCCCCGCCCGCCATCGCCACCGAGCGGCTGCCGCGAAATTGCAGATCGGGCGCGAACCGGGTGTAGACGCCGGAATCCATCACGCCTGTGCGGAATTTCGCCATGTTGTTCCTATCGCACTACTTGGGTACTGGCTCGAGAGCTGCGCTGGTCTCGGTGATTTCGATACGTTCGTGCCACCGGGCGAGCCGACGCGGGGCCCACCAGTTGGCCGCGCCGAGCAGGCGCATCAGGGCGGGCGCGAGCACGCCGCGGATCAATGTCGCGTCGCTGAGCACGGCCAGGGTCAGGCCGAGGCCGAACAGCTGGATGAACGACACGTGCGAGGTCACCATGCCCGCGAAGGCGATCGCCATCAGGCAGGCGGCCGCCGTGAAGATCCGCGCGGTGCGCGCGACGCCGGTCGCCACCGCGCGGGTGTTGTCGCCGGAGGACAGCCACTCCTCGCGAATCCGGGACAACAGGAACACCTCATAGTCCATCGAGACGCCGAAGGCGATGCAGAACATGAGGATCGGCATGGTCGGCACGAGGTAGCCCGTCGGGGTGAAGCCGAGCGGGCCCGCCAGGTGCCCTTCCTGGAAGATCCAGACCATGGCGCCGAAGGTCGCCGCCAGCGAAAGCGTGTTGAGCAGCAGCGCTTTGATCGGCAGCAGCACGCTGCCGGTGAAGAAGAACAGCACCACCAGCGTCGACAGCGCGATCACGAGGACGGCCACCGGCACTTTCGCCGCGAGCGCGTCGAGCGAGTCGACACTTTCGGCCGCCGCGCCACCGAGCAGCGCCCGGCCCGGTGCGGGGACCGCGCGCACCTGGTCGAGCTGATCGATCGCGGCAGGGGAGTACGGGTCGAGCCGGGTGCCCACCCGCAGGTACGTGCCCGCGTCGTCGCGCATGCCGGGCGGCGCGGAGGCCACTTTCAGCCCGCCTGCGTAGACGCCGGCCGCGGAGAGCACGGACGTCACGTGCTCCACTCGTGACAAACGCTCCGCGTAGTCCGCGATGTCGGCGTCGCCGCCCCGGTACCCGGGCATGGCCACGACCACACCGGCCATGGCGTTCTCCCGGAAACCGGTGCGCAAGGCGTCGCCGACCACGTGGCTGGACGCCCCCGCGATGACCCGGTCGTCGGCGGCGCCGAACCGGATGGACAGAAACGGCGAACCCAGCACCAGCAACAAGGCGATCACCGAGAGCGCGGCCACCACCGGGCGGCGCATGACCCACTGCACCAGGCGATACCACCTGCCTGCGGTGACCTCCACGGGCTCGGGTTGCGGCCGCCGGAGTCGGCGGCGCAGGAGCACCCGCAGGTCGAACGCGTCGACGCGGGGGCCGAGCAGCGCGAGCGCGGCGGGCACCAGCAGCAGCGTGGTGAATACGGCCGCGCCGAGCACCGCCAGCCCCGCATAGGCCAGCGACCGCAGGAAATACAGCGGGAAGACCAGCAGCGTCGACAGCGACAGCGCGATCACCACGCCGGAGAACAGCACGGTGCGGCCCGCGGTGCGCGCCGTGCGCGAGACCGCGGAGCCGGTGTCGTGCCCTGCGGCGAGTTCCTCACGAAACCTGCTGACCATGAACAGGCTCGAATCGATCGCGACCGCGAAACCCAGCGCGCTCATCATGTTCAGCGCGAAGATCGACACGTCGCCGACCTCGGTGAGCAGCCGCAGGATCGGCAGCGTCGCGAAGACGTTGAACACCCCGACCGACAGCGGGATCAGCGCGGCGGTCAGGCTGCCGAAGACCAGGATCAGGGCCAGGCCGGTCAGCGGTATCGCGATCGCCTCGGTGACCAGGAGATCGGTGACGATCTGATGACTCATCTCGTCGAACGCCACCGCCTGGCCGCCCGCCCGCACGGAGACGCCGTCGAAGTCGCCGCTCACGTGTTCGGCGATGGCGCCCGCCCGTTTCGGCGCGTCGGTGTCGTCGCCGGTGACATGAGCCAGGACAAGGCCGGCGCGGCCGTCGTTGCCGCGCAGCCCTTGCCGCAGATCCGGCGGGAGCTCCCAGTAGGACTGGACCGCGTCGACCTCGTCGCGGACGCGCAGATCCGCGGCCAGGCGCTCGCCGACCGTGCGGGCCGCGGGGCTGTCCAGCCCGTCGGGCGCTGTGACCAGCAGCACGAGATTCGGTGCCGCACCCGGGAATTCGCGATTGAGGAACGCCGCGACCTCGGTGGATTCGGTGTCGGACGGGATGTAACCGCCGGACTTCAGGTGGGCGGGCGCCGACCAGCCGAGCCCGACGCAGACGATCCCGATGAGCAGCGCGCCGTACAGGATGGATCGCGGGCGCCGGGTTGCCAGGCGTGCGAGACCAACAAGCATGATGAATGACCTTTTCTCGAACTCCGGCGGTGGCGAATGCCGATGCGGCCGGGCGCTATTCGGCGGCGCCGGGATCGATGTAGCTGGCCAGCGCTCGCCATTCCTTGGCATTGCGGCTGGCGAGTTCGGCGACGGCCGGGATGCAATGCGGTGGGACCGTGGCCACCAGCGTGGTCCACACTTCGCGCTGCATCGAATGGGTGTGCAGCCAGCGCAGCAGGTCACGGCCCTGCTGGCTGTGCCGCATGGCCGGGTCGCGGGTGAGCTGTTGCAGCAGCAGCGCGCTGCCCTCGGGCTGCTCCGCGGTGTTGTCGCGATCGCAGGACCCGGTCTCGCGCAGGCGTTTGCGGATCGCGTGTGCCGTGCTGATGGATACCTCGGCCGCGGCGGCCAGCGCGCGCAGCGGCATGTCCGGCGAGGCCGCCAGCAGCTCGGCGACCCGGCGCCTGCGCTGCGCGCGGTCCATCGGCCTGCGCCTGCCGTCGGCGCCGACGCGGATGTTCGACTGCGGAATTTCCGCACTCGAACGTTGGCGGATCGTGGCCACCGTGCGCGCGGACAGTCCCGCAGTGGACGCGATGGCTCGATCGGACAATTCCGGCATCGTCTCGATGATCCGTTCGGCCGCCGCTTTGCGGTCCGAAAGTGTCAGCGGCAGACCGTGTGTCGTATTGAGCTCGACTCCGCGCAGAAAGGCCTCGGCCGGTGTCCCGTCGAAGAACACGACGTCGATGTGCTCGCGTCCGAGCCATTGCGCGGCGCGCAACCGATGCATTCCGTCGATGACGCGCATGGTGCTGCGATGCACCAGAATCGGCGGTAATTCGGTATCGCTCTCGGCCAGTCGCGCGATATGCCTGCGATCCTCTCCGTTGGACCGCGGCGAATCCGCGGGCAACAGGTCATCGATCGATACGAGATAGCACGCGTTCGACGCCAGCGGCACCACATCGCCGCTCACCAATTTAAACTCAGCGGACATTTCGAACCCCCAGGGTCGCCCGGAATCAGATCGGTCCTCGATGACCCGATGGCCCATCCGGAACCCAGCTAGGCTTCGACCGACCGATCGGTCACAGCGTAGGTGCGGCCGGTGCACGACACTAGGCTTTTCAGAAAGAGTGGGGAGAATTCGGAAACATGACAGTCATTGCCGACCCCGGTCGCACGGCGCTGCTCATCGCGGGCACCGTGGTGGCGGAACGCGAAGGGCTGCACCGTCTCTCGATCAACGCGGTGGTCGAGGAAGCCGGGATGGCCAAGGGCACCTTCTATCACCACTTCGTCAACCGCCGCAGCTACGTCATCGCGCTGCACCGCCGCTTCTTCGACGCGCTGTCGCAGTCGGTGGCCGCGGCGCTGGCCGGGATTCCGCCGGGGATCGAACGGATCGGCCCCAGCCTGGACGCATTCCTGGATGCCTGTCTCGATGCCCGCGGCACCGAGGCGTTCATGGTGCAGGCGCGCACCGACCCGGATCTGCGCGAGGAGATCCGCCGTCGCCACGAGTTGTTCATCGCGGTGGGACGACCGGACATGGTGGCCGCCGGATGGCCGGACCCCGACGCGGCCTCCCGGATGAAGGTGGCCATGGTCGGCGAGATCTGCCTGGCCGAACTCACCGCCCGGCGACCCCGTCCGGACCTGCGCATCACGGCCGTCCGAATGCTCACCGCCAACCGCACCGGGCCGCTTGCCCCGGAGTCGCCCGAGGACGGCTGCTCGTCGACCTAGACGGTCGGGCAGTGCGCGGAAAGCTCTGCGGCTGAATATCTCCAGTGTCGCACATCGTGGTGGAGGCCTTCGTTGCCGACGGGACGCTCATGATCGCGGGATCGTCCGCAGCGCTGCGGACGGGACGGCGACAGTCGGCTCGTCGGTTGTTCGGAAACAGCTTGTAGGGTTGGATGGCCGTAACCCAGCACCGACAGAATGAAAAGCTCCGAGCTGGGCGAGATTACGACGGGACGTGATGACACTCCGTAGCTTGGCCGCAGCCACCGTGTTGACGATGGTCTGCGCGGTGAGCGCGGTGACCGGTTGCGGAAAGAATGTCACCGAGGATCGGGTGGCGCCGAGCAGCACCAGTAGCGCGCCGACCGGAACGACGACGACATCCACGCCCTCGATCACGGCGAGTTCGGTGGGCGAACACGACCGTATCGTCACCAGCCCTGGCGCCGAGCCATTGATGGCCGGAATCCGGGCCGCCGATCCGTGCTCGATGCTGGACACCGAGCCGTTGCCATCGATGAACCTGGGCACGAAATCGGTGTTACGCGAGGGACCAGGACTCACCGGGTGCCAACTCAGAGTGGGCGATCACGTCGGCGAACCCGGCTCGAAGGAAGCGCTCTACCTGTTCGAACTGTCACTCGGCGAGGTATACGACGACGATGACCGTGCGCGGGACAAAGCCGAAACGGTCAACGGTCATACGATCTACCGGTCCCGCCTGGCCGACGAGCGTACTGCCGCCGACACGTGCTACTACTATGTGCCCGCAGGGAACAGCGGCTACGCGCACCGGTTGCGGTTGCGCAAGATCCCGCCCGACGGCGCGCCGGCCAATACGCCATGGCCCGAGAAATGCGATGTGGAGAAGAGTTACGTCGGCAAGATCATCGATCGGCTGAACACCCTCGCGCCCCGCGGCAAGCCCGCCGATGGGAAGGCGCTGTACGGCAAGGATCCGTGTGCGGCCAGAGACGCCGTGCAGGCTCGGTACAACGATTGGACGCTGAACTCGGTCGGGTGGATCGCTCCGTATCACTGCCAGTTGACTTTCGCCGAGTCGGGCGCGAAATACAGCTTGCAGGTCGACCTGGAGTACCGCTTGGACGCGGAGCAGAAGGTATCGGCCGGACTGGACGGCGGCCCCTACCGGGCCGCGGGCCTGAGCGGGATAATTCTCCGTTCGACCGTGTACGGTCCCGTGCCGTCGCGGTGTGCCGTCAGCCTGACCTACCGGCCCAGTAGCGACGGCCGCCTGAACGGTCATCTCATCAGGCTCGCGATCGATTGGACCGCGCTCCCCGGCGCCCAATACGGCGATCCCGATCACCCGACGGACGGCAGCTATCCGCCGCTCCCGTTCGATGCCTGCGCCGACGTCGACGATTTCAGCACCGCCGCCGTGCGGGCGGCGGGCTGACTTCGCTCGGCGGGTTCCCGGGCGCGGACAGGTCATCGGCGGGATCTCCAGCCGGTCCGAGAGTAGTGTTTCACCTGGCAGAGCCAGGAGCGCGCGTCTCGAGTCGGCAATGCTGCCGGGCGGTCGCGTCCTCCGGGCGGAGGACTCCACAGGGAAGGCCGCGCCATGACTCGAGCAGCCGACGTCGGCGGCACGCGACCCAGCCGCACGGCGTCCATCTGGCAGTACGTCCGCACCGCCCCGTGGACCTTCGCCTGGCTGGCTGTGCTGCTGGGCACCACGATCATCCAGCACCTGGTGCCGCGCGGCGATCTGGAGCGACTGCTGGGTGAGCGTTCCACCAACCTGCGTCACCTCGAGTCCGATCCGGTGCACGTCCTCGTGACCAGTCTGCTGTGGATCGACGGCTACTTCTGGCTGCCCTACTTCGTGCTGTTCTGCGTCTTCCACGCGCCGGCCGAACGGTGGCTCGGCGCGTTGCGCTGGGCGATCGTCGGTCTGGGCGCGCACGTCGGAGCCACGTACCTCAGCGAGGGCATCCTGGCCCTGGCGATTCGCCACGGCTACGCCGATCCCGGGATGATCGATGTCCGCGATATCGGCGTCAGTTACTTCCTCGCCGCGATCATCGGAGTCCTGACCTACCATGTCGCCCGGCCGTGGCGGTGGCTGTACCTCGGCGGAATCCTGGTGTGGTTCGCCATCCCGCTGCTCATCCACCCCACCTTCACCGGCATCGGGCATTTTTCGGCGCTACTGATCGGGCTGGCCGCGTTCCCCCTCACGCGTGGGCGGACCGCGCCGGACTGGAATCCCTCCGATATCTGGCGACGCCGGATCCACGTCGACCGAGCGCCGAGCGGTCGGGCGCAGGCCACCGGGTCTCGAATTCCGCCGAACGGGCACGGGTAGCGCAGGGAAGGGGTGGGCGGCCGGATCGTTCTTCCGGCCTCCCGTAATCGGCGGTCGGCACGTCTTCGGAGCTTATTCCGGGGCCGCGTTCGATTCGAGAGCTTTGTCGTAGGCCTGTCCGGCGTCGCGGACCTTCGTCGCGAGGAATCGCATCCGTTCCGAGGTGAGGTAGCCGCCGCGAAGAGCCGTGCCGTCCAACTCGGCGGCAACCTGGTCCAGCGCCAACCGCGCGAACCGCGTTCGATCGACCATGGCCGAGTTCTACCAGGTAGTTCCGGCAGACGCTATTGCACCACGCGGTGCGTTTCCGAAAAGCCGCCGCAGTAGTCCAGCGCCGGCTTCCCAGCAGTGGCGAACTTCTGGCTATCGATCAGCCTATCCTGCTTGGCGGCCGCCGGATCGGGGCCCTGAGCGGTAGGTGAACACCTGATCCGTTCGGGTGGACTACGTGTTGGACAGGCGATGACCCGACTCGTGCACTTCGTGGGCAGCTTGCCCGCACCATTGACGACCGATGACGGTGACGTGCTGGAGTGGTTCGTCCAGCGCAGCCAGGGCCGCCGGCTCACCGGCGTACCGCGGGACCTGGATCCCACCTGGGTCGTGGAGTACCTGCGGGAGCGGGAGAAACACGACGACGTCTTCGAAGTGGTGCGCAGCGGGGACTTCGCCGATTACGCCGACATGCGCGTGTACGGCATTCGCCCTGGCGCCACCCTCGAACCCCGGCACGTGGCGATGGATCGCGCCGACCGTATCGGCGCGGCCGTCACCGCCTTTCGCGCGCTGCGGGATCGACATCCGGAACTCGCCGACACGAGATTGCAGATCAGTCAACCGAATCCGCTGGACTTGGCGTTGTTCGTGTTCGGAGGCGCCGCGGTGGCCGACGGTCTTCCGCTCGGGCGCGCGCTGCGCCACCTCCGGACGGTGACTCCCGCGCTGCGCAACCTGCCGGTTTTCGTGGAGGCCGTGCTGGCCGAAATGGCCCGAGTCACCGCCGAGCACGGCGACATGATCACCTGGCAGGTGGAGTCGCCGATCGCCCAGCTCGCACTGGTGAAGGCGGCGCGATTCGGTGCGCAGGCTCCGGTCGGGCGTCTGGTCGCGCGACAGTTGGCCGATTTCCTCGCGCGGGCACACGATCTCGGCGCGCGAACCGTCCTGCATCTGTGCTACGGCGACTACCAGCACAAAGAACTTCTCGCCCCGCGTAGTCTCGCGCCGGCCGTGCGGCTGTTGAACACCGTCGCACGAGACCTGCGCGCTCGCGCGGTGCCGCTGCCACCCGCGCACATCCCCTGTGCCTACGGTGCTCATCCTGCCCCGCTGGAGCCGGCGTTCTACCGGCCGCTGCGCCGGCTGGACCCGGACTGGCGCGTCATCGCCGGGGTCGTGTCGCCCGCGGAAGCGCAAGACGGTATCCGAAGCCTGGCCTTGTTCGAAGCGGCCGCCGGGCGATCCGCTTACGGCGTGGCGACGGCGTGCGGCCTCGGCCGCTGCACTGTCGAGGAGGCCGAGCGTGCCGCCGCGGCCACCGTGGCGACCGCGGCGGCGGCGCCGAGCGAGGTCGCGCGAACCGGAATGACGCGAGACTGACTTCGGTGCAGGCGACGCGCATCACGCCGCCGGGAGGCTCGCGAAGAAGTAGCTCGAGCGACGCCGCTGCGGCCGACAAGTGCGGTGCGCCAATGGATCACCTCATCGAGCCTGTGATGGCAACGGACGAAACGGGCACGGGCATGGGGCGGCTCGGGCCGGTACCCTGGTTTCAGGGGTTGTCGCCAGAAGCGCTAAGTTACTGCGAATTTCCGTGATCCAACCCGTGATGTCCTCGGCGTTGTGTACCTTATGTTATCGAAGGTTCGCTTCATCAGAGGGAGCGGGCCGGGGTCGTGGTTACGGCCCGGCAGAAGGACTCCGTTGTCCGTGCGGTGCATCCGTCCCGAGACGCGGACGACGTCGAGGATTGGGTGTGGCCGAATGCGTGTATCTGCTCCGATAACGGTCTCGGCTTTGGTTGTTGCTGGTGTGGTGGTGAGTGGTTCGGG
>NZ_JBSGIB010000021.1:0-121854 GCF_053604885.1 Nocardia sp. NPDC003999 | reverse complement strand
GCGAGATCATGCATACGCTGCCGCATGCCGCGCAGGTCGCGATCCGTGAATCACTTGACGACAACGACGATACGCAGGTGATGGCATACAACAGCTAGATGTCGGCCTCCTCCAAGGCGCGGCGCACCAGCTTGCCAGTGGCATTGCGCGGCAGTTCATCGACGAATACCACGTCGCGAGGCACCTTGTGGCGCGCCAGGTTCGCTCTGACGTAGTCCTTGATCTCCTGCGGGTCGCGCTCGGCGTCCGCAGCGGGTACGACGAAGGCGCGCAGACGTTTACCGAAGTCGCGATCGTCGACGCCGACGACCGCGGCTTCGAGTATGTCGGGACGGTCGGCGAGGAGGTTCTCCACCTCCAGCGGGTAGACGTTCTCGCCGCCGGAGACGATCATGTCGTCGTCGCGGCCATCGATGAACAGGCGGCCGTCGGCGTCGAAGTGGCCGACGTCGCCGCTGGACAGCAGTCCGTCGACCATCTCCTTGTTCCGGCCGTCGGTATAGCCGGAGAAGCTGAGTCCACTGGAGACGAAGATCGTGCCCACCTCGCCGGGGGTGGTGATCTTGGTACGTTGCGCGTCGTAGATGGCGACCCGGCAGCCCACGGGCGGTCTGCCGACAGTGCCCGGCGCCACACGCATGTCGTGCGGGGTGGCCACGGCGGCGACCGCGACCTCGGTGGAGGCGTAGAGGTTGTACAGCACATCGCCGAAGGCGTCGGCCGTGCGTCGGCTCAGGTCCGGTGATACCGGCGCTCCGGCTGTGAAGATCACCCGCAGCGAGCTGGTATCGAATTGCTCGAGGACGCCGGGTCCGAGATCGAGGATGCGCTGCAGCATGGTCGGTACGACGACCAAGGTGGCGGCGCGGTGACCGGCGACGTTCGCCAACGTTCGTCGCGGATCGAATTTGCGCTGCTGGAAGACGATCTTGTTGCCCAATGCCCAGCCGAGAGTGAACTGTGACAGGCCGGTGCCGTGGAAGATGGGAGCTGCCATCACGACCGTGTCCGCACATGGTAACGGCACGCGGTGCAGGAACTGCGCCGACTGCAGTGGCGAGACCTTGTCCCGCGGGGCGCCTTTCGGCGTGCCGGTGGTTCCGCTGGTCAGGATGACGATCCCGCCGGGGCGTCGCGGTGGCGGCAGCGCCGCGGTCGACTCGGCGGCGATGAGCGAGTCGATCGTCGGTGTGTTCCCCTCGACCTGGTCGGTCTCGTCTACCCAGCTCAGAATCCGCGGTACACGTTCGGGGACAGCGCCGAGCAGTTCGACGAATTCGCTGTCGAGCAAGATCGCGCCGACGTTCTCCCTCGCGGCGACCTCGGCGAGCTGTGGCTTGGCGAAACCGGTGTTCATCAGCACCAGGCGGGCGCCCAGCTTCCCTGCCGCCAAGAGCGTCAGCACCATTCCGCGGTGGTCGCGGCAGAGGGCGGCGAGCACGGTGCCGGGGCCGATTCCGGCGGCGGCGAGGCCGCGGGTGAGTGCGTTCGACTGCTTGTCGAGTTGATCGAAGGTGAGTGTTCCGCGTTCGTCGACGATCGCGGGTGCGGACCCGTGGCGGCGGGTGGCATGGGCAAGCGTGGTGACGAACGGGCCGTACACGGAAGCTTCGCGCATCACCCGGATGGTCTCCGCCGGACGTGCCGGATCGACCATTCCGCGCTTGGCCAGCACGACGGCGGCCGAGGCCAGGTCGGCCACCGACCGGACCGCCGTGAGCGGGGACCATGACGTCTTGGTCATCGACACCTCCAGTTGAGCAGATCGGCGACCGAACCCTGTCGGCGAGCGGCGCCGCCGATGCGGCCCGCTGCGCGATGAAGCCTACCTCAGAAGAAGAATCATGGTTCACATAATCGGTAGGAGCGGCCGCCTGGGGCGTGGCGTTCGAGATTGCTGAACGGCTGTCTCGGTGAGATAATGGAGCGAAGTTTATGTCATCATATCGCTGGAGCTGGGCATGTCTCGATCCGAACCGTCAGCACAGCCGCTGACTGCTGCCGAAGCCGATCTCGGACGGCGCCGCCGCTATATGGCGGGCCCCGCAGCACTGCTGGGTGGCCCGGCCAACGTGGTGATGCAATTGAGTTTGCCCCCCGTCGGCCGCGGCGTCGTGGAAAGCACGGTCGAAAGCGGCAGATACACCGTGCATCCACGCAAGCGTGGCCGTACGACGCTGACCTACCTGGCCGTGGCGATGCTCGGTACCGAGGAAGATCGGGAGGCTTATCGCGTGGCGGTCAACACCTCGCATCGCCACGTGCGGTCCGGCCCGCACAGTCCGGTGAAGTACAACGCTTTCGATCCGGAACTGCAATTGTGGGTGGCCGCGTGCCTCTACCGCGGCACCGTCGATTCCCTTACCTTTCTCTACGGCCCTATGGATGAAGAGCTGGCCGACGAGGTGTACCGCGAGTCGAGCCGATTCGGGACGACATTGCAGATGCGCGCGGAGGTGTGGCCGCGCGACCGTGCCGCGTTCGCCGAGTACTGGGACTCGAAGCTTTCGGATCTCACGCTGGACGATGAGGTGCGGGCCTATTTGCTCGACCAGGTCATCGATCTGGGCCCCTATCGACGCCTGGAGCGGTTGGCGTTCCGCCGGACGAATCGGTTCTTCACCACGGGCTTTCTCCCGCAGAGGTTCCGCGATGAACTGGGCCTGGATTGGAGCGCTCGTCGCCAGCGTGTCTTCGAGCTGACGATGCGCTCGATCGGACTGGTGTTGCGGGTGTTCCCCGAGCGTTGGCGGCTGTATCCCTTCGACAACTATCTGCACGATATGCGCAGGCGGCGCGCGCTCGGAAAGCCGCTGGTGTGAAGACCGTCAGTGAGCCCGGATCGCTGTTGCGGAAGTATCTCGGAGACCGGCGTTTCGCGCTGGCGCTTCCCAGAGCGGTAGCCCTGCAAATTCTGCATCCCGCGATCGCGACGGCGCTCACCGAGCATGTGACCTACCGGCTGTGGTTGCACAAGCGCCGCACCGTCAACGCGATTGTGCAGATCGCCTACTCCGACCGGGATCTGCGCTCGCTGATCCACGCCGGGCACGCCCACGTGCAGGGCAGCGACGATTTCGGCGCTCGCTATCACGCGCTCCGGCCGGATCTTTTCTTCTTCCAGCATGCGACGTATGTCGACACACTCTTCTTCGCGATCAATATGTTCATTCGCCCGCTGACACCGGAAGAAAGCCATCGGCTCTATCGGGAATGCGTCGAATGGTATGGCCGTTACGGTATTTCGGCACGGCACATGCCGCACACGCTGCCCGAGTTTCGCAATTACGTCGAGGAGACCTGCGCGACGACGCTGCGAACGAGTCCGGCCGCGGTGGGGCTGGCGCCGCAGGTGCTGCGCCCGGATGCGTGGATACCACGGGCGCTACCGAATTCGGTGGCGCGGGCGATCCAGCATCCGCGAGCGCGGGATCTCCTCGGTGTGCCGCAGCGCCCGGGGGACCGGCACGCGTTGCGGCTGTATGCATTGGCACTGCGAACTTCGGGGCGTGCCGCACCGCGTCGGATGAAGTATCTCCACCCCGCCCGCGCGGCCGGCGTCGGTCCGGCATGATCGACACCGCTGCCTCGGCCGCAAAGGTCGTTCCGGATCCTTTGCCCCGGCCCCGCCGACGGGTTGGATGAACCGAATCCCTCGTGGTCTTCGACCTGGTTCGGGTGAACGCCGCCGCGTGCTCGATGCCCGAGGCCGCACCGGTGCGGACACCGGTCTTTTCTTATCGTCGCCGAGGCGATGATCGCCACAGGGCGTGCTGGGTCGGGGAGGCTACCGGTGACCACGGTGGAAGGCTCGCCAGTGGAACCGCCCCGGCGACGGCATGAACTTGCGGCGGCCGATCAGTGCGCCGTGTAGGCACCGGCGTCGAGGTCCTCGATGAGGGTCGGTCCGGTAGGTGTCCAGCCCAGCAGCTCTCGCGTCGCCTCGCTGGTTGCCGAGAGGTCCATCGCGAAGAATGCGCCGATCCACCCGAAATGACCTTGGATGTCCTGTGGGGCGATTGAGGTCACGGGCAGGTCCAGTGCTCGGCCGATCGCCTCGGCGATCACGCGGCTCGGCACGCCCTCTTCGGCGACAGCGTGCAGGCGAGCTCCCGCCGGGGCCTTGCCGAGGCCGAGCGTGACCAGTCGGGCGGCGTCGGATCGATGGACCGCGGCCCACCGGTTGGCGCCGTCGCCGGGGTAGCCGGAGACGCCGGTCCGGCGAGCGATCGCGGCGAGGGTCGCTATGAAACCGTGGTCCCCGGCGCCGTGCACGGTTGGCGCGAAACGCAGGCTCACGGTGTGCACGTCGCGGTCGACGTACTCGAGCGCCAAGTTCTCGCTTCCTCCGCGCGGCGAGTCGGGGCCGTGGAACGGAGAAGGGTCGGCCTCCGTCGCGGGCCTGCCCTGGCTGAGGGCGGCGACGCCCGACGCGAGCAGGAAGGGGCGGCCGGTGCCGGCGAGCGCGTCGCCGATGGTCTGAACGGCGGCTCGCTCGGCCGCATTGGAGGCGGCGAGGTCGGACCAATCGTGTTTGTTCGCCAGATGAATGACGGCGTCGGCCGCCTCGGCTCCGGAGCGGATGCTGTCGAGGTCGTCCAGGTCGCCGCGGCGGACCTGGGCGCCTTTGGCCTCGAGGGCTGCGGCGGATCCGTCGGATCTGGCCAGTCCGGTGACCTCATGGCCGTCGGCGAGCAGGTCGGCGACGGTGGCCGAGCCGATCCATCCAGAGGCTCCGGTGACGAAAACATGCATGACGTGAACTCCTTCGTCCACTCCGCCGCTGAGCGGGGGAGCGATCCCTGCGAGGTGATGTCTGTGACTGACGTCAGTCACAGACATCACCTTACGCCTTCATGTCATTAGCTGTCATCACTACACTTGGCGACATGGCACGTTGGGAACCTGGGGCCGCGGAGCGGCTGCGGCAGGCCGCGCTCGAACTGTTCGCCACCCGGGGCTTCGAACAGACCACCGCCACGGAGATCGCGCAGTCCGCCGGCCTGACCGAACGCACGTTCTTCCGTCACTTCAGTGACAAGCGAGAGGTTCTCTTCCGCGGACAGGGCTTACTGGTCGAAGCGTTCGTCACCGGCGTGGACGCCGCACCCCCGGACACGTCCGCGATCGACATCGTCGCCTCCGCGCTGCAGTCCGTAGCGTCGTTCTTTCCCGACGAACGCCGGTCGGACTCCCGCACACGACAATTCGTGATCGACCAGAACCCCGCACTACAGGAACGCGAGCGGCACAAGCTCGCAGGTCTCGCCACGACGGTCGCCGACGCCCTGCGCGCGCGAGGCGTCGACGACCTCGCCGCGAGGCTGGCGGCGGAGTCGTGCATCACGGTGTTCGGGATCGCTTTCACGCAATGGATTCGCGAAGACGAGCAGCGGTCGCTCGCCGAGATAGCAGCCGATGTGTTCGGCGAGTTGCTGACCCTCGCGGGAAAGGCGACAGCGCATCGCGCGACGCCCGCGGATCGCGCCGCCGGGCAATCCTGAGAAACTGTCGCCGCCCGCCATCGCTCATGACGCCGATGATGCTCGGCTCACTCGATCGGTCCTTCCTGCGCTCCGGCGCGGCCGACCTCATCGCGGCGCGTTGGTCGCGGTAGGCGGGGCGGACGGGGCTCGGTGACCGCGATTCGGCAATTGACATCCGCTCCATCCCGAAAGTACCTTTGCGAGCAAAGATAAATGCCTTTGATCGCAAAGGTATTTTCCATAGCGCTCCGCCGAGCCAGGTCCGGCGGGCCCGTTCGCCGAGGAGCAGACCATGTCGGATGAGACGCACGACTCCGCGCACGTGACGCGTTGGATCCGCGACCGCGCCCGCCCCCTCGCCACGCTCGACGCCGATGGGTCGCTCATGGACTTGGCGGCGTTGGCCGACCGGGCTGACGGCACGGTCGTCGTCGGAGTCGGCGCGACGACCCGCGCGGGGCACGAACTGTCCGTGACCGCACACCGGATATCGCGACTGTTCGTGGAAACTCTGGGTTTTCGGGCGCTCGCCCTGCTCGATGACGAATCCGTCGTGGCGGCCATGGACGAATACGCGCGGACGGGTGCCGGGGACGTGCGGGCGATTCTGGGTGATGTGTGGGTGCCGTGGCGCACCGCCGAGACAATCGCGGTTCTGGAGTGGGCGCGCGAGTTCAATCGTGCGCATCCGCACGATCCGGTGCGCCTGTTCGGCCTGGCTCCCGAGGCCGCCAAACCGGCGCACTACGAGCGCGTGACTAGGTTCGTGGAAAGAGCTGCGCCGCAAAGGATCGCGGAGCTCAGATCGCACTACGACCCGATTGTGACAGCCCATCGGCTGGGCGAGCACATACAGCGCGCGAACGGCACCCACCCCGGGCGCCCATTCGCCGACCACGCCCGAGACGCGCTGACGCTGGTCGAGTCGTTGCTGGGCGCCGCAGGCGCACCCGAAATCCTGGACGCGGCTCGCCTCATCGTGCGGTACCACGAGAACAGCACCGCCTCGGGCCGCCGTGACTTCGCCGCCGAATCCGTCGATGCCGCTCGCCGCATAGTGGACTGGCACGACCGCACCGGGCACCGGATCGTGTACTGGGAAGGAGTGTCCAACACCGCCGTCGCGCGAGAGCTCACCGTTGCCGCTATGTCACAACGGTTTCCGAACACGGGATCCCTGCTCCGTGACCGCTTCGGAACCGGTTATCTGTCGGTCGCAGTTACCTTTCATCACGGCAACGTCCGCGCCGACCTGGCTGTGCCCGCTCCGGCGGACGGCTTCGCGGACACTGTGCTCGACCAACCCGAACTCGGCAGTTACCTGCTCGATCTGCGGACCGCACCCGCGGGCGCGGTTCGGCAATGGCTGCATCGGCCCGCGAAGCTCCGCCTCATCATCGGGACCTACCGCCCTGACCGCGACGTCGATCATCACATCGCCGGTGCCGGACTGGGCGACTGGTTCGACGTCGTCCTGCACATCCGGACCATCACCCCGACGCACTCGCTCGCCCAACCGTGACGCATGCGCCCGCCGTCGCGCTCCACGACCCTCGACAAATTACGCCACTCGACTTCGATCGACGGTGGCGCCGCGCACTTCTGACGCGCTCGACGCGGTCCGAGTAGGCGGCGCGCTCTCATTCGCCGCCCTGCCCGATGTGGGGCCGCACGAGGGGCAGGTAGATGGTGTCGATGATCTCGGTGATGGTGCTGTCGGGGATGGTGGTGACGCCGCGGACAAGGTACTCGTTGCGCAGTAGATCGACCGCCACGGTCGCGATTCGCGGCGACAGTGCTTCGGGGCGGGCTTGGCCACGGGCGATGGCGCGACCGAGAATCGTCAGCCATCGGGTGACGCTGGTGTCGAACAGCTGATCTCGAACTTCGCGGAGCAGGTCCGGTTGGCTGTGCATTTCGGTGGCCAGTACGTGCAGTAGCTCTCCCTGTCGTGACGTCATTCGATCGGCGGCGGCGCGTAGTACCGCGAGTGCGTCCGTGCGCAGGTCGCCGGTGTCGGGCACGTCGTCGGTCAGGGCGGCCTCGCGGAACGCCGCGACCGCCAGTGCCGCGCGGCTGGGCCAGCGGCGATAGATCGTGGTTTTGTTGGTTCCGGCGCGGGTGGCGACTCGGTCGATGCCGAAGCCCGCGTAGCCGACCTCGGCGAGTTCTTCCGCCGCCGCTCGCAGTATCGCTTGCTCCAACACTTCGCCACGCCGTCGCGGCGCCTTGCGGTGATCGTCCGCGCGGCTCGGCCCGTCCGGCCCACTCATTCCGTTCACTTAGAGGACTATACGTCCCTTGGTGGCGGAATCTCGTGGTAGCTTGGCGCACTAATAGAGTACTGATAGTCCTCTATTTGGCGCTGAAAGGAGCACGACCATGGCCTCTGCCGTATCCGCGGATGAACTGCTGCCCGGAATTCGTCTCGGGGTGGTGCGTGGCACCACCTACGGGCTGTTCGGCCGACCCGAGGAGTTCGTGCCACAGGCGCGGGCGCTGGGCGCAGGCATCGTCCGGGTGAACATCTACTGGTCGCAGGTCGAGCCGGAACCCGGCCGGTTCGATCTGCACGTGCTCGACGCGTTGCTGGACCAACTCGCCGACGGCGACGAGGCGTGGGTGACGGTGTGCGCGGGTTCGCACTGGGCCACGCGGCGCGCCACCCGGTGGCTGCCCGCGTCGCCGGCCATCGACATCGACCGCTACCATCGCTTCGTCCGAGAGCTCGCCGCGCACCAGCCGGGCCGAATCCGCTTCTGGCAGTGCGAGATCGAGCCCTGCCTGCCGTTGTTCTGGGCCGGTACGGCCGGTGACTATGTCGCTCAGCTGCGGGTCTTCCACGAGGCCGTGAAACAGGCGGACCCCGCGGCGCTGGTGGTACTCGGCGCGGCGGTGCCGGGGGCGATGCTGGGCGACGGACCGGCCGGAGCGCACACCTGGGGTCGCTTCTTCGGAGAGGTGCTGCGGGATGGAACGGAGCATTTCGACGTTTTCGACATCCACCCCTACGGCGACCCGTACACCGTCCCGGAACTGGTGCGAGCATGCCGAGCGCAGCTGGCCGCGCACGGATGCGAAAAGCCGGTCGTCGCAAGCGAACACAGCGGGCCGCTGCCCACGGATTTCCCGGACAATCTGCCGCATCTGGCCGATGTGCTCGCGGTTCATCAGCAGCAGTTCCTTGGGAAGGCTCCTATGCCCGACACCCTCGAAGAGATCGAAGCCACGGCGGACGCGCCGGTGGTCGAGCTCTACCAGCGCATGGCCGAACTGCCGCCCACGTTGCAGATGTTCATGAACGGGTGCGCACCGGAACTGGAGGAACACCGGCACAGGCTGGCCTGCCGGGATGTGGTGGTGCGCACGATGCTCGCGCTCGCCGAGGGCATCCGGCGCAACTTGTACTACCCGATCGCCCCCGAATGGGAGTTCTATCGCGACAGCCGTGCCGCGGGTGCGCTGATGTTCGGCAAACTCCAGCTTCTGGACAGTGCGGGCGGAATCATCGGTCGGCGGCATCCGGCCGCCGACACCTTCGAGTCGATGGCACGCCTGCTCGACGGCGCCACCCGGGTTCGGCGGATCACCGTCACCGATCGTCCCGACTTGTACTTGTTCGAAGCCGAGCGGAATCACGGCACTCCGGCGCTGGTCGTCTGGGAGCGGCGCGGCATGGCCGATCAGGATGATTCACCGAACGAATTCGTCTGTGACTGGCCGTTTCTCCGGGCGCATGTAGTGGATGTCCACGGTGCTCGGGTGCCGGTCGACATCGCTGGGGGAGTGCTTCGGGTCCCGGTCTCGTCGACGCCGCTGTTCATCGACGGCGCTGTCGAGGGACAGCGGTGACTCCGGGCGCATCGGGGAACATTTTTCCTATAACCGGCGAGTCCTGCCGGTCGATAGTGAGGGCCCGTTCACGAGAAGGGCTACACATGAGCGACGACGATCTTCACGACTTCGAGCGCGATTCGTTCACCTACGACGGCAAGACCCGCGCACTTTTCCGCCAAGGCGCCGGTCCCGCCGTAATCGTCATGGCGGAATTTCCGGGCATCTCACCCGAGGTGTTCGACTTCGCCCGCCGCGTCGCGGGTTTGGGGTGCACGGCGGTGGTGCCGCACCTGTACGGCAACCCGGGTCGTGACCCCAGCCCCGCCGCGCACGGGCTGGTCTCCGCGTTGGCGAACGTCGCCGGTCAGCTCGGGCCGATCTGCGTCAGCCGGGAGTTCGTGGTGCTGGCCACCGGCCGCACCTCACCGGTCGTGCACTGGCTGCGTGCGCTTGCCGAACACGAGCACCGCCGCTGCGGCGGACCGGGTGTCGGTGCCGTCGGGATGTGCTTCACCGGTGGATTCGCCCTCGCCATGGCGGTCGACGACCGTCTGATCGCGCCCGTGCTGTCCCAGCCGGGGCTGCCGCTGGGTTTCACCTCGCGACAGAAATACTCCATCGACCTGTCCGCTTCGGACCTCGCCCGCGTCAAACAACGTTGCGCCGACGGACTTTCGGTCATGGGCCTGCGATTCTGCGGTGATCGACGTTCTCCGGCCGAACGATTCGACTTCCTGCGCGACCAACTCGGCGACGCGTTCATCGCGATCGAACTCGACGACGCGGCCGCCAACCCGGACGCCGTGCTCGATCCCCACTCGGTCCTGACCGAACACCTCATCGACGAACCGGGCCAACCTACCCAGGCCGCCCTACACCGAGTACTGGATTTCCTCGGCAGTCGACTCCTGGCGGATCACCAGCCGATCGGTGAGCGCCCTTAGCGACGACTCCTGTCGTCCCGCGCGGTCGATGCGACTCCGCACCGCCTTCGGCGCGGGCCGGCGTCGATCGGACCGCATCGACGACTTCCGAATCGAAAGGAAAATCATGACAACCCCCGTCTGGGTCGCCGGTGTCGGAATGACGCCGTTCGGCAGACACGCCGGAAAGAGCGTCAACGATCTCACCCGCTGGGCCGTCACCGACGCGTTGCGGGACTGCGGTGCCTCCGCCGACGCACTCGACGCCGCGTTCTTCGGTACCGCCACGCAAGGTGCGCTCGAGGGCCAGCACATGATCGCGGGGCAGATCGCCTTGCGGGCCTCGGGTATTCAGCGCATTCCGATCGTGAACGTCGAGAACGCCTGCGCTACGGGCGCCTCCGCGTTCGCGCTCGCGGTGGATCGGATCCGGTCGGGGGCCGCCGATGTCGCGCTGGCCGTCGGCGTGGAGCGCATGCACGTCGACGACCCCGAACGAACCATGGCGATGTTCGACAGCGCCTACGACGTGTCCGATCCCGCCGCGCTCGAGCGCGTCCTGCTGGAGCTGGGTGGTGACGTCGACGACCACGACCTGGGGCGCCGCTCGGTCTTCATGGACATCTACGCGGCTATCGCTCGCAACCACATGCGTCTGCACGGCACGACCCAGGAACAGATCGCCGCGGTAGCGGCCAAGAATCACGACCATGCGGCCGACAACCCGCGCGCGCATTACCGCAAGCCGATGACCGTGGCGGACGTACTCGCGGGGCGGCAGCTGTCGTACCCGCTCACCGTCCCGATGTGCGCGCCGATCACCGACGGCGCGGCCGCGGTGATCGTGTGCAGCGAGGCCGGGCTCCGGCGGCTCGGCGCGCCGAAATCGGTGCAGGTTCTCGCCGCCGTCCTCGGCAGCGGAGCGGACCGCGACGCGACGACGTTCGAGGGACACCCGAGCCGTACGGTATCCGCACGCGCCTACGAACTGGCAGGAGCCGGTCCGGAGGACATCGACGTGGCCGAGGTTCACGATGCCACGGCATTCGGCGAGATCCTGCAGACCGAGTTGCTCGGCCTCGTTCCGCTCGGTGCGGGTGGACCGGCGGCGCTGCGCGGTGAGACCACGCTCGGGGGCAGGATTCCGGTGAATCCCTCCGGCGGCCTGGAATCCAAGGGGCATCCCCTCGGGGCGAGTGGGCTCGGCCAGATCTTCGAGCTCACGGAACAATTGCGCGGCAACGCCGGTCCGCGTCAGGTGGACGGGGCGCGAATCGCGTTGGCGGAGAACGGCGGTGGTTTCCACCGCGGCGAGGAAGCGGTCACCGCCGTCATCGTGCTGGGAAGGGTGTGAGACATGGCCATCATCGATTTCTTCGATCGAGGGCGGGCGATCAATCCGGCGGGCGTCGCCTACCGGACCGACGACGAGGTCTGGACTTTCGACGAAGCCGGTGCGCTGTCGTGCCGAATCGCCCATGCGCTACTGAGCGCCGGCATGCGGCGCGAATCGAAAATCGCCGTGCTGTCGCCGAACTCACCGCTGGCGTGGATCTGCGTACTCGGCGCATGGCGCGCGGGCGCGGCGTGGGTCCCGCTGAACCCGGCCCATCCGGTGAGCGAGAACATCCGGCTGTTGCGGCGCTTCGACGTGGAAGTGTTGTTCTACCACCCTGCTCTCGCCGACCAGGTAGCGGAACTGAAGACGGCGGCACCCGGGGTCGGCGTATACATCGCGTTGGCGGCAGGGACCGACGATGTGACCCTGCAGGACTGGACCGCCCAGCATCCCACCGCGCCACCGCGGGTCGGCTACGCCATGGACGACGTGGTCGCCGTGGCGCCGACCGGCGGAACGACCGGTGCACCCAAGGGCGTCATGAATACGCACCGCAGTCTGTCGGCGATGGTGACCCACCAGATGATGGCGCTGGTCCATCCGGCGGGCGCACCCATCGTCAACCTGGCCGCG
This sequence comes from Nocardia sp. NPDC003999, assembly GCF_053604885.1. Lineage (NCBI taxonomy): Bacteria > Bacillati > Actinomycetota > Actinomycetes > Mycobacteriales > Nocardiaceae > Nocardia > Nocardia sp. NPDC003999. The sequence goes on along the minus strand of NZ_JBSGIB010000021.1, from coordinate 109,636 downwards.
GCCCCGATGACGCACACGGCCGGGCTGTTCAGCCTGCAGGCCACCGCACGCGGGGGCGAAGTCGTCATCATCCCGCGCGCGACACCGGAGCGGGTCCTCGATGCCATCGAGCGGCACCGCGTCACGGATCTGTTCCTTCCGCCGACGGTGATCTACCGCTTGCTCGAGGTGCTGCGGCAGCGGACTGCCGACACCTCGTCCCTGCGCTACCTGACCTACGGCGCGGCGCCGATGTCGACCGAGAAACTCCGCGCCGGAATCGAGCGGCTCGGGCCGGTCTTTCTGGAAGGCTACGGGCAAATGGAAGCCCCCGCGGCGATCTCGTTCCTGCGGCCCGACGAGCACCTGATCGACGGACGGGTTGCGCCCGAGCACCGACTCGGTTCGTGCGGACGACCCTATCCGCTGGCCACGGTGGCGATTCTGGACGAGTCCGGGGCGGAGGTGGCCGCGGGTGTGACCGGCGAGATCTGTGTCCGGGGTGATCTCGTGATGAAGGGCTACTACAAGGATCCCGAACGCACCGCGGAGACCATTGTCGACGGATGGCTGCACACCGGCGACCTGGGGCATCGCGACGCGGAAGGCTACCTCCACATCACCGACCGGAAGAAGGACCTCATCATCTCTGGCGGTTTCAACGTCTTTCCCGGCGAGGTCGAGCAGGTGATCTGGAGCCACCCCGCCGTGCGGGATTGCGCGGTGGTCGGCGCCCCGCATCCCGACTGGGGTGAGGTCGTGACCGCTGTGGTCGAACTCGAGGCGGGGCAGACCGTTGGCGAGGCGGAGCTGATCGCCCGGTGCCGCGAGCGGCTCGGCCCGGTGCGGGCGCCCAAGGCGGTCGTCTTCGTCGACCAGCTCCCTCGCAGCGTCAATGGCAAGGTCTTGAAGAAGGAAGTGCGGGAGCGATTTTGGGCCGACCGCAGCACGAGGATCTGAGGGTCGTGCTCGTATTCCTCCAGGTTCCCAGCGCATGGAGCGTCGATCGCTGTTGCCCGGAATCGCCGACGGTCACCGATCCGTCGGTTCCACCGGCTTCCGCACCCCGTGCGCGTTGTCAGGGACGACCGTCCCGCGCCATCCCCCGATGAGCCGCATGGCGTGGTAGATCACCAGCGCCGCGACGGCGCCCAGCGTGATACCACCGAAGTCGAGTTCGCCTACCACCCATGTGAAGTCGGCGATGCCAATGACCAGCGGGATGGCCGCGGTGAACTGGTTGATCGGCTTGCCGAAGTCCACCCGGTTGCTCACCCAGATGTGCACGCCGAGGATTCCGACCAAGCCGTAGAGTGCCGTCGTCACGCCACCGAGCACCCCGGCCGGGATGGCGGCGATCACGGCTCCCACCTTCGGTGAGAGGCTGAGCGCGATCGCCGCGGCGCCGGCCACCCAGTACGCGGCGGTGGAGTACACCTTCGTCGCGGCCATCACGCCGATGTTCTCCGCGTACGTGGTGGTCGCCGAACCGCCGCCGCTGCCTGCCAGTACGGTCGCCAGACCGTCGGCCGCCAGCGCGCGGCCCATGCGCCGGTCGTAGTCGATACCGGTCATCGTGGTGATCGACTTGACGTGCCCGATGTTCTCCACCACGAGTACCAGGACCACCGGCAGGAACATCGGGATCACCGAGAGGTGGAAGCTCGGTGCGTGGAAGTCGGGCAGCCCCACCCAGGAAGCCTCCCCGATCGCCGCGGTGTCGACCTCGCCGCGGGCGAGCGCGAGCAGATAGCCGAGCACGACACTGGTGACGATCGCCAGCCTGCCGAGCAACCCGCGAAAGAGCACCAGACACAGGATCAGTAGGACGAGCACGACCGTCGCGGTGATCGCGTCCTTCTCGAAATTCGTCTTGGCGGTCGGCGCCAGGTTCAGCCCGATCAGGGCGACGATGGTGCCGGTGACCACCGGCGGCATCAGCGCTTCGATCCAGTGGGTGCCTGCGAAGTGCACCACCGCGCCGATGACGATCAGCACGACGCCCACCACGACGATGCCGCCCAGCGCCGCACCCATTCCGGCGGAGGCGGTGGCCGCGAGGACCGGAGCGATGATCGCGAAACTCGAACCCAGATAGCTCGGCAGCCGGTTGCGGGTGATCACCAGGAACAGCAGGGTGCCGACCCCGGAGAACAGCAGCGTCGTCGACGGTGGGAACCCGGTGAGGACCGGCACCAGGAAGGTGGCGCCGAACATCGCCACCACATGCTGCAATCCGATCCCGATCGTGCGCGGCCAGGTCAATCGCTCGCCGGGCGCGATCACCGCGCCGGTGGCTACCGGAGTCCACCGGAACATCGATCCGGTTCGCGATTCGGGCGTCGTCATGGGAGCAGTGTGCGGCATCGACGGCCGGCGCGCTGTGCCGGACTCCTCGGCCGAGATGTCGCGTGCTGTCGTGCCGTGCGTCGACCTCGTCCTGTGCCCCGTAGGCGTGGGCGCCGGACGGTGCCGAAGTCGCCCACGCCTTCGCGGTGTCGCCCGGCTGCACCAGCCAGGCGGGGTGCGGGCGTAACCGACGCCGGACGGCGTTCCGGTGGCCAGCAGATCGCCGGTGCCGAGACCGGCTTCGCGTACTCGACCTGGGCCCTGCACGAGCGTGTCTAAAAGGCCCGTCCGCCGTCGGAAGCGCCGGAGGTGCCGTTGCCCAGCACCGTGAATCCGGTGCGGGTGAGCAGGCGCTCGTCGAGAAGGTTTCTCGTGTCGACGATTACGGGTCGGTCGACATCGGTCGCGAGTTTCGCCCAGTCGAGCGAACGGAATTCGGGCCACTCGGTGAGGATCACCAGCGCGCCGGCGTCTTTCGCCACCAGGTAGGGGTCGTCCACCACGCGGATGCCGTCCAGACCCGGGGTGCCCGCCGGCACACACGGGTCGTAGGCGGTGACCACGGCGCTGTGCCGGGTCAGCTGCCGCGCGACCGCGACGGCGGGGGAGTCGCGCAGATCGCCGGTTCCGGCTTTGAACGCGAGGCCGAGCACGCCGATCCGGGTTCCGGCCAGCGAGCCGTCGACCGAATCGGTGACCGCGCGGCGGATCTTGCGCAGCACCATCGCCTGCTGGCGGTCATTGGCTTGCAAGGCATTGCGAACCATGGCGAAGTCCACACCCCGAGCTTCCGCGGCACGCAGGAGCGCGCGCGTGTCCTTGGGCAGGCACGAGCCGCCCCAGCCGGGGCCGGGAGCGAGAAAGGCGGGACCGATCCGGTCGTCCATCCCCATCGCGCCGGTGACCTTGGTGATGTCGGCGCCGACTCGTTCGCACAGTTCGGCCAGTGTGTTGACGAACGAGAGCTTCACCGCGAGAAACGCGTTGCTGGCGTACTTTGCCAGTTCGGCGCTGGCAGAGTCGGAACGCAGCACCGGTGCGCCCGTTCCGGCGTAGAGCGCCGCGACACGGTCGGCCGACTCCCGATCGTGCTCGGCCGCGCCGAGGAGAACCCGGTCGGGGCGCAGGAAATCCTCGACCGCGTGGCCCTCCCGGAGGAATTCGGGGTTGCTGACCACCGCCGTGCCCGCGAGACCGGACAGGGCGGGAATCCGCGCTGCCGTCCCCACCGGGACGGTGGATTTGGTGACGAGCACACAGTCCGGTGGCAGGACGGTGGCCAACGTCCTCAGCGCGTCCTCGAGCACGCCGAGGTCGGCCGTACCGCCGGTGCCCATGGGCGTGGGAAGGCACAACAGGACCACTTCGCATTCGTGCAGCGCCTGCGCGTCCGATGTGAAGACCAGCCGATTTTCCTCCAGTCCCTCTCGAACCAGTTCCGGCAACCCGGGCTCGACGATCGCGACCGCACCCGTACGCAGCGCCGCCACTTTGGCTTCGTCGTTGTCGACGCAGATCACGTGGTGTCCGAGGTGGGCGAGGCATGCGGCGCTGGTGAGCCCCACATAACCGGCGCCGACCACGCCGACGCGACTACCCATGGCGGACCCGCTGTCCGAGCAAGTCGGCCGCGACCGTGAGCACATGTTCGGGTCGCACCATGAGCAGGCCCGGATCCGGATAATCGGCGTGCGGGTCGCCGACCGTCCCGGCCCACAGCGCGATGTGGTGTTCCGCGTCCGGGGGCGGCCCCCACCGGTTCGGGGGCGTGGGCCCGAACAGCACTACCGACGCTGTGCCGAACGCGGTGGCGAGATGCCCGACGCCGGTGTCACCGCACACGACCAGAGCCGCGTCGGCCACCAGTGCGGCGAGTTCGGTCAGATCGGTGCGTCCCGCGTACACCGCCGAGGGCGGGAGCCCGGCCTTCTCGGCGACCGCGTTGGCCAAGCGCATTTCGTCTCTGCTCCCGGTGATCACCACTCGATGACCGTCGGCGACGAGTTCACGCGCCACTCGCGCGAAGCGTTCGGACGGCCAGCGCCGCGCGGGATACGCCGCGCCGGGATGGATCACGACCGCATTCGATTCGGGGGCGGGTCGCGGTGGGGCCGGCAGCAGCAGTTCGGTTGGATCGGCGTCGATCCCACCGTATTCCAGCAGGCGGCACCAGCGATCCACTTCGTGCACGTCGTCGCGCCACGCGGGGCCGGGCAGGTCGGGAAATTCCGGATTGTGGTGGGTCAGTAGTGCATCCGGGCCTGCCGTCAACAGATCGCGGATGCTCTCCGGTCCTTTGCCGTGCAGGTTGACCGCGAGCCTCGGTGGCGCCGTGGGCCATCGAAGCGCACCAAGTCCCGCCGTCGGCAGCAGTTCGTCGACCGCGTCGATGAGGCCGACGAGGTCACGCAGCGCTGCCGGCGCCGCGAGCACCACCCGGTGGCCGGGGTGGGCGCTTCTGATCCCGCGCAAGGCGGGCACGATGGTCAGCAGGTCGCCGAGCCCGAGTGCCCGCAGCACCAGGATCGTGCGCGTCAGGGCCACGATCCCTCTTCCGAGGCGCACACGACCATCTCCCTGACCTCGCAGCCCGGCGGCTGCCGGAGCGCGAAGACCACCGCGTCGGCGACGTCCTGCGGTTGGTTGAGTTTCGCGTCGGGCGGCGGCTTGTACTGCTCGTCGCGGTCGTCGAAGAACGCCGTGTGCATCCCGCCCGGGATGAGCAGGGTCACCCCGACGCTGCCCGCCGTTTCGGCGGCGAGCGCCCTGGTGAAGCCCACGACGCCGAATTTCGAGGCGCAATAGGCGGTCGCGTGACCGACCGCCTTGATGCCCAGGGTGGAAGCACACGTCACGACCGTTCCCTTGCTCTCCCGCAGCGCCGGAAGGGCGGCACGAATCACGGCGGCGGTGCCGAACAGATTGACCTGGACCACGTATTCCCATTTCTTCGTTGGCACTTGGTCCAGTGGGCCGCAGGCGTCGGTCCCCGCCGCGGTGAACACGCCGTCGATCCGGCCCCCCGTGCGCTCGATGATCTCGTGCACGGCTTGTTCGGCGGCGACGGTGTCGGCGAGATCGGCACGCACGAAATCGACGGGTGCCTCGGGCTCCACCCGGTCGATCACATAGGGGCGGCCCCCGTTCGCGCGGACGGCGGCGGTGACCGCCGCGCCGAGCCCGGAAGCGCCACCGGTGATCAGGACATTGCCGAGGGTTCGCATCGCGCTCCTTATGTTCTCGGGTCAGCCGCCGACCTGGCTCGCGGTGACCAGTTGTGTAGTCGAGTAACCGGGAACAGTGGGGATCAGCGCGATCTCGCCGCCGTAACCGCGAACGACCGCGGCCTCGGGGAGATCCACGCCGGAGTAGTCGCCGCCCTTGACCCACACATCGGGGCGAAGGCGGTCCAGCAGTGCGCTCGGCGAGGATTCGTCGAACACGACGACGGCGTCGACCGAGGACAGTTCGACGAGCAGCCGGGCACGGTCACGTGCGGTGACGATCGGCCGGCGCGGCCCTTTCAGGCGCCGCACCGACGCATCGGAGTTGAGACAGACCACCAAGGCGTCACCCATGGCGCGAGCCTGGCGCAGCAGGCTCACATGGCCGGGATGCAGCAGATCGAAACAGCCACCGGTGGCGACGAGTCGGCCGCCACGCGCCCTGATTCGCGCCGCCACCTCGAACGCCGACTCATTCGTGTCGGTCGGCCCTGCCGTGGCCACGGCCGTGCTGTCGCACGTGGACAACGTGGCCGCGCCGCCCGCCGCGACGAACCTGGCCGCCGCGTCGACCGCGTGCGACACCGCGTGGGCGACCGTGGAGCCGCCGAACAGGGCGGCGGTCGCGGCCGAGGCGAATCGGTCACCCGCGCCGCAAGTGTCGGAACCGGAATGCCCGGCGAGACGGACGTCGGCAGGTACCGGAACCACAGTGAGCCGTTTCCCATTGGCCAGGACCGCTCCGCCCGGACCGGTGGTAACCGCGACGGAATCCGCTGCCCACTCGTCTCGGAGCACCTTCGCCAACTCGTCGGGTTCGACATATCCCGGCGCGAACTGGCGTGCCTCTTTCAGGTTCGGCGAGACCAGTTGTGCTCCCGGCGTCGGCGCGGGGCCGCGCGGGTGCGGATCCCACACCACCGGTACCGACCGAGCCAGTTCGGTGAGCAGGCTCCGGATCCGGGGATGCGCGGCGACACCCCGGCCGTAGTCCGCCACGAGGATCGCCCCGGCCGCCCGCAGTGTCCTGGTAACCGCGGCGCTCACCGAGCCGCCGTCCGCGGTGCCGTCGCCGGTGTCCATTCGCAACAGCGACTGTCCCGCGGCGCGGACGCGGGCCTTGCGAACCGTCTTGCCGCGCAGCGCGATCGGAACGACTCGAACGTGCTGGTCGAGGAGCCGGGTGAGGATGCGGCCGTCGTGGTCGTCGGCGGTCGCCGTGATGAGCGAGACCTCGGCGACCGACTGCGCGGCCAGCGCGGCGGCCAGCCCGGCACCGCCCGGGCGTATCCACTGGCGTTCCACGTCCACGACGGGCACGGGCGCTTCGGGCGACAACCGCTCCGCGACGCCTTCGATGTCGACGTCCAGAATGCTGTCGCCGACCACGACCAACGGCTTCATGTCGGTACCCCCAGTGCATCGTCGAGCGCCGAGCACAGAGCGTGCACCAAGACCAGATGCACTTCCTGCACAGTGGCCGTGGTGGGCGCGTCCACGGCGACGGCGTCGTCGCACAGCGCCGCGAGCGGATTGGGCGCAGGCCCGGTCATGGCCCACGTGACGACGCCGATGTCGTGCGCCGCTTTCGCCGCGGCAACCACGTTGTGGCTGGTGCCGCTGGTGGACAACAAGACGAGGATGTCGTCGGGCCTGCCGTGCGCGCGGACCTGGCGGGCGAACAGTTCGGTCTCGCCGTAGTCGTTGATGATCGCGGTACCCGCCGAGGTGTCGGCGTGCAGCGCGATCGCCGAGAACGGACGGCGCTCGTTGCGGAAGCGGCCGACCAGCTCACCGGTCAGGTGCTGGGCTTCCGCGGCGCTGCCGCCGTTACCGCAGGCGAGCAACCGTCCACCGTTGGCGAGCACGACCGCGAGTTGCCTGCCCCATCTGCGGATATCGGGTGCGAAGCAACTGGTGCGGTCCAGCGCCGCGTGCAAAGCCGCGAAATGGTCTTCGATCACCCCGCACCTCCTGTCCGCAGGCGCGTGAGGCTGCCCGCACCGAGTTCTTCCGCCACCGTGACGACCTGCTCGGGGGTGATCGAGTCGAGGCACGGATGCCCCGCCACCGGGCAGACCCGGGCTCTGCTGCCGCGGCACGGCGCGCGTTGGTCACCGAGCATGGCCACCGGCACGCCGTAGGGGGCCCACCGCTCGGCGGGCACGACCGGTGCGAACAGCGAGACCACGGGTGTCCCGACGGCCGCGGCGAGATGCGCCGGGCCGGTGTTGGGCGCCACCACGACGCTCGCGTCGCGGAGCACGGCGGCGAGTTCGGGCAGGGTCGTGGCTCCACCGAGGTCGATGCCGTGTCTGCCCGCGACGGCGCCGGTGAGCGGCCGGTCGGCGGGAGCGCCGGTCACGATCACCCGGTGACCGGCGCTGGTCAGTGCGGCGACGATGGCCGCGGAACGGGACGACGACGGCTGCCGCGCCGGTACCGACGCGGCCGGATGCATGACCACGTAACCCGGTTCGCCGGTGAGTCCGCCGACCTTCGGCAACGGCTGCCGGACAGCGAGTTTCCCGTCGTCGCCGGGCGGCAGCCGGAAGCCGGCCGCCGCGGCGAGCGACAACGCCCGTTCGGCTTCGGGCGGATCGCCCTCGACGCGATGGCGCAGATCCAGCAACGAACCGGGGTAGTCCTCCGAGATCGCGCCGATCCAGGGAATACCGGCCATCCGAAGCAGCAGCGCCAGCGGCAGCGGCGATTGGTGGAAGGACGTGAGGATCAACGCGAGATCCACCTCGAGCGCGCGTATCCGCTCGACAAAGGCATCGATGCCCGCCGACGTGACCGCGGGTGGCTCCAGATCGATCCACGGCGCGCGCCACGTCACGACCTGCTCCACACCCGGCAGAAGGTCCGCGGCGGCTCGGCCGCGCGGCCCGGCCAGCAGCGTCACCGAATCGACCTGCGCGGCCACCGCTCGGACGCACGGCCCCGCCAGCAGCACATCGCCGAAATTGTCCATGCGGGCCACCAGCGCCCGGCCGGTCACGGCACACCCGCCAGCGCCAGCCGGACGGCCTCGGTCAGATCCCGCGCCACGGTCGCTTCGCGACGCGCGCGGTGCACCTCGCCGGGGAGGGTTCTCGCCGTCGGCACCAGGATCGCGCGTGCGCCCGCGGACTGCGCGGCGGCGACGTCGGCGCCGGTGTCGCCGATGACCACACACCTGCCGATGTCGACGCCGAGATCCGCGGCGGCCTGCCGGATCAGGCCCGGCTCCGGTTTGCGGCACCCGCAGCCGCCGCCTTCGCCGTGCACGCACACCTGCCAGGTCGCGAACGGTCCGAGCAGATCCTCGACTCGGGCGTTCACCGCGGCGAGCTGTTCGGGGCTGATCAATCCTCGCGCTACGCCGGACTGGTTGCTCACGATGCCGAGCTGGATGCCCGCCGCGCGCACTTTCCGCAGCGCGTCGGCGGCTCCTGGCACCGGCTGGACCTCGGTGGGGTCGGCGAGGTAGGGGACATCGATGATGAGGGTGTCGTCGCGGTCGAACAGCAACGCCAGCGGCGAGGCGTGGGTCGCGTTCCGGTGACGCAGCTCGCCGCGCAGTCGGTGCCAGCACGCGGCCGGTGGAATCAGCGCGCTGCTCAGCGTCATCCGGCCGATCTCGCCGGGTGTTCGGGGTCCGGGTGCGATCCGGCGCGCTGCGAATGCACCGGTCAGCGCCGTCCAGATGGCCGCGAAAACGAGGGCGGGCAGTTTGCGGCCCGCGATGCCGAGCGCCATGGCCACCGCGCCCGCGGCCGTAGTGAACGCGTGGTGGCGGAGAAGTCCGGCCTCTTCGCCGATCCGCTGCCGCCATCGAGCGCCGTATTTCCGCCGCAATAGGGCGTTGTCGGCGTTCCCGCGTTGTGCTCGGACACTGGCCATCGGTCCCGATTCGCGAAGCGGGTGGCGAGTGACGCGTTGTCCGGCCGCGATGACGTAACCCGCGAGGCAGACCCGGAGTGCCAGATCGGCGTCCTCGCGGAACGCCCGCGGGAACCGTTCGTCGAAGCCACCCACCGCGATCAGCGCGGACCGGCGATAGGCCATGTCCGCCGTGATCCACTGCGCCGTGGCCAGCCGTGCGATCCCGCGTTCGGCGTCGGTCGGCCTGCGGTGCTTCGGCAGTGGAACCTCGATGCGGGCCGTGGAAGCCGCCGTGTTGTCGTCGAGATCACGCAGGTCCTCGGCCAAGCGGGCGGGCCAATCCGGCGCGGTGAGCACATCGTCATCGAGGAAAGCGATCCAGGTTCCTTCGGCATGCCGCCACCCGGCGTTCCTGGCCGCGGCGGGTCCGCGTCCGCCCGAGCGGATGACCTGAACCGAAGACACCGTCGCGGGCAACGGTAGGTCCCCGGCTCGTGGCCGATCGTCCACCACGATGATCTCCCGTGGTTTCGGTCCCGACGCCGTGTCCAGCGACTCGAGCAGCGCGCGAAGACTTTCCCGGCCCATGGTCGGGATCACGATGCTGTAGTCCACGGTGGGGCCGTTCATGGGCGACGGACCACGAATGAGCCGATGGCGAGCAGATCGATGGGTGCCGAACCGAAGCATTCGAGGGCGTCGCGCGGTGAATCGACCATCGGCCTGCCCGCCGTGTTCAGGCTGGTGTTGATCACTACCGGCAGACCCGTGTGCCGATCGAACTCCGCCAGCATGCGTGCCAAAACCGGCTTGTCGGCGGGATCTACGGTCTGTACCCGCGCGGTGCCGTCGACATGTGTCGCGGCGGGAATCCGCTCTCGCCACTCCGGCGCGACGTCGTGCACGAACAGCATGTACGGGCTCGGCAGCGGCCCGCGTCCGAAGATCTCGGACGCCCGGTCGGCGAGCACCATCGGTGCCAGCGGCCGGAACTGTTCGCGCCCCTTCACATCGTTGAGGCGTTCGAGATTCGCCGACCGGCCGGGGTGAGCGAGCAGCGAACGGTGGCCGAGTGCGCGCGGGCCGAATTCGGACCGGCCCTGGAACCAGGCCACCACCTGGTCTTCCGCGAGCGCTTGCGCCACGTCCGCCGCGATGTCGTTGGATTTCGTGTACCGGACCTTGGCCGTGCGGAGCACGGTTTCCAGCTCGGCGTCCGTCCATTCGCGGCCGAGGTCGGCGCCCCGCATCGGGGTGACCCGCTCCCCGAACTCGGCCGCCAATTGCAGCGCGGCGCCCAGTGCGGTGCCCGCGTCGCCCGCGGCAGGCTGGACCCAGATCCGCTCGTAGGGGCCTTCGGCGTGCAGACGGCTGTTGGCCACGCAGTTCAGCGCGATGCCGCCGGCCAGCGTGAGGGTTCGCTGCCGGGTCTGGCGATGCAGCCAAGAGGTCAACTCGAGCAACACGTCCTCGAGTCGTCGTTGGACGCTGGCGGCGAGGTCGGCGTGGTCTCGGCCGAACTCACCGCCGATGACCGTGGGGGCGAAGTCCGACCAGTTCACGGCCTCGGTACGGAAACCACCGTCCCGGGTGGAATACACGAGTTGGCGGAACCGATCGAGGAAGCGGGGGGTGCCGTAGGAGGCCAGTGCCATGACCTTGTACTCGTCGCTGGACCGGGTGAAGCCCAGATGCTCGGTGAGGTCCTCGTACATCAATCCGAGCGAGTGCGGCAGCCGCTGTGCCGCCAGCTCCACGAACTTGCCGTCTCGATATTCCCCGGCGAGATAGGACTGGCTCTCGCCGCGTCCGTCGGCCACCAGCACCGCCGAGTCGCCGGACGGGGCCGCGAGGGCCGCGGACGCGGCGTGCGCCAGGTGATGTCGCACGAAACGCACGATGGTGGGATCGAGGCCGGGCAACGCGGCCGCGAGGAAAGCGGGCGCTCGGAACGCGTAGTCCGTTCTGGTCGCCTCGCTTTTCCGATCGAGACCGCCGAGCGAATGATCGACCAGTGCCGGGTCGTAGGAGTAGCCCACCGCGTCGAGCTGGTCGGGGCGTAATCCCGCTCGCTCCAGACACCATGCGGCGGCTTGTTCGGGCAGTTCCCATGCGGAGAAGGGCACCGGGCGCTTGCCGTGCTTGCGGCGGGTGAACCGCTCTTCCTCGGCGGCCGCGACGATTTCGCCGTCCACGATCAGAGCCGCAGCAGGATCATGAAATACCGCGTTGATTCCGAGAATGCGCACGGGCCGCCTTTCTGTTCGAGACGCGGTTCGAGACGCGCGGGACCCGGTTCGCCCGCTGGCATACAAGGGGGGCGCTACCCGGTGAAGTCGCGACTAAACCGATCCGCCGTCGGGCGCCGCTCAGCGCACGGACTCTTCGGCCGACTCGGCCGTGCGCCCGGCGAACCAGTCGATCGTGCGGCGCAGTCCTTCCTTCCTGCCGATCAACGGCCACCAGCCCAATTCGCGCCGGGCCAGCGAGATGTCCGGGCAGCGCCGTTTCGGATCATCGATCGCGCTGTCGACATACGTCACGATGGAACGGCTGCCGGTTGCCGCTCGGATCTCCTCGGCGAGGCCGCGGACGGATATCTCGTGCGGATTACCGATGTTGACCGGCCCCGGATGGTCGGTCGACGCCAACGCGAGCAGGCCGCGCACCGTGTCTTCGACATAACACAGCGAGCGGGTCTGCTCGCCGGTTCCCGCGATGGTGAGCGGTGCGTCCGCCAACGCCTGTGCGATGAAGGTGGGCACCATCCGGCCGTCGTCGGTACGCATGCGGGGACCGTAGGTGTTGAAGATCCGGGCGATCCCGGTGTTCGCGCCACGCTCCCGGCGAAATGCCATCGTGAAAGCCTCGGCATACCGCTTCGCCTCGTCATAGACGCTGCGCGGCCCGACCGGATTCACGTGACCCCAGTAATGCTCGGGTTGCGGGTGGACACCCGGGTCGCCGTAGACCTCGCTGGTCGATGCGAGCACGAAACGAGCTCGATGCCGCTCGGCCGAATCGAGGGCGTTGGCGGTGCCGAGGGAGCCGGCTCGTAGTGTCTCGATCGGCAGTCGCAGGTAGTCCGGTGGCGACGCGGCCGACGCGAGGTGGAAGACGACATCGAAGAAGCCCATCGTCGGCAGCGGCTCGGTGACGTCGTGCTGGATGAGGTCGAATCCGGGACGGGCCAGCAGCCGGGCGACGTTGTCCGGTGTGGACGTGGCGAAGTTGTCGAGCGCGACCACGACGGTGCCCGCGTCGAGCAACTGCTCACAGAGGTGTGATCCGACGAAACCGCATCCGCCGGTGACCAACGCGCGTTCGCAGGGTTCGGACATGCTGTGGCCTACCCGCGGCCGCTCGCGCGAAGACCACGATCTGTCGACGGTGACTCGGGAGCAAGCTTGCCGCTGTCGCTGGTGCCGTCGAGCGAACGGCTGTCGGTGGGCCCATGTCCGTTGCGCGCGCCCGCGCGTGCGGTCACCCGGCGGTACGCGTGGAGGGTTTCGGTGGCGATCCGATCCCATGAATAGCGCGACTCGACACGCTCGCGCCCGGCGCGGCCGTAGCGCTCCCGGACCCCTGGTGTGGTCAGCAGCTCGCCGACCGCGTCGGCCAGTTCCGCGGGCTCCCGCGGTGGAACCAGCCTGCCGGTCACACCGTCGACGACGGTATCGATGAGGCCGCCGACCGCGGTGGCCACCACGGGAACGCCGCACGCCATCGCTTCGAGTGGCGTCATCCCGAAGGGCTCGTACCACGGCGTGCACACGGCCACGTCTGCCGATCTCAGGAGCGGAGCTATCCGGGTCCTCGGCACCCGGCCCAGCATGCGCAGCCGTTCTCGTACGCCGAGTTCGTCCGCCAGGGCCAGCAGCCGCCTGCCCTCCGGGTCGTCGGCGAGCTCGGCATCGTCCGGGCCGCCGACCAAGACCAACTCGGCGTTCCGCAGTCCGGTGAGCGCGGTGATCGCGGTGTCGAAACCTTTGCGGGGCACCAACCTGCCGACGCTGATCATCCGGTACTCGGCCGACTTCGGCTCTTTCGGTCCTTCGGGTGCGAACTGTTCGAGGTCCACGCCGCACGGGATCACCGAAGTCTTGGACCGGGGGACGCCAAGCCTGGCCAGTTCGAACACCTCGTCGGTGCAGGTGGCGATGATCCGGTCGGTTTGTCCGGCGATCAGCCGTTCGAGGCGTGTCCGGTCGGCCGGACTGGTGTCGTTCGCACCTTGGTGGCGGCGCTTCACCACGCCCAGCGCGTGAAAGGTCTGTACGACCGGAATGTCGGTGGGGCGTGCCCCCGACAGGGCGGCGAGTCCGGACATCCAGAAATGCGCGTGCACGACATCCGGCCGCAGGTCGCGCCAGTGCTCACGCAGGAAAATGCCGAATTCGACCATGTGCGGCAGCAATTCGTCCTTCGGCAGCGGACGAGCGGGACCGGCCGGGACGTGGACGACGCGGTAACCCTGTTCGGCGGTAACCATGTCGGGCGCGTCGGCCTCCTCGCGGCGCGTGTAGACGGTGACCTCGTGCCCCTGCCTGCACAGGGCAGCGGACAGCTCGGCGACATGAACGTTCTGCCCACCGGCATCGACGCCGCCCAGCACCGCGAGCGGACTGGCGTGTTCGGACACCATCGCGATCTTCATGATTCCGCCTTCTCTCTCCGGGACACTGCCTTCATTCGGCGACCTCGGCGAGCAGGGCATCCCACCGGCGCAGGAAGACCTCGAGGCCGTAGTGCTCGAGCGCGAACTGCCGTCCCGACTTGCCCGCCAGCGCCGCGAGATCGGGTTCGTGGAGAAACTCGTGGAACTTCGCGGTGAGCACCGCGACATCGGTGGAGACGGCGCCGGCTTCGGGGGGCACCGCCATGACGGCCTCGGTGGTGGCGAGGGCTACCACCGGCATGGCCAGGTGCATGGCTTCGAGAAGGGACAATCCGAGCGAGGTCCAGCGCGCGGTGTGCAGGTACACCCTTCTGCGCGCCATGTCCGGATGCAATGCCGACTGCCGCAAGTCGCCGATGCCGCGGATCGGGTGCCCGGTGGACCTGTTCGCCGTGTAGTCGCCGGCTCCGATCCCGTACACATCGATCGGTCCCGCCATCGCGAAGTCGGGCAGGAGATCACTCCCGGTGATCCTTCCGCGCCGCATCGGCTCGTTGATCAGCGCCACGCCATGAGACAGTTCACCGGTGTAGCGCGCGCCGGGGTCGACGATTCCGTGCGGCACCACCCGGGTGGGCGCGCGTCCGCTGTCCCACATCAAGTCGTTGAAATGCGTGACGTGCACGAGCGGGATGTCGGCGCGATCCGCCAGCGGATGCCTGCTGGTGGCAGCGCTGGGCCGCGGCGCGTTGTGCTCGACGAAGACCGCGGGAATATCGGCCCCGGGACGACGACCGAGCCATCGTTCGGTGAGCTCGATTTCCTCCGGGCGCTGGAGCACGACCACGTCCGGCTCGGTTTCGCGCAAGTGGTCAGCGGGCACCTCCGCGGCGGACGGCCAGTCGCGGCCGCACCGTCCACGGCCCCACGGCCCGCCGCCTTCCACCACGGGCAGCAGATAACGGTGCCGCCCTCGGACGAACGACGTCGTCCACGAGCCGTGCACGTGCCACAGCAGCACCGTGAGCCGCTCGATCTTTCCGGCCATGCCGGTAGCTCTTGCCTATTGCCGCCGGATCAAACCTGGTCGGCGCGGCCCGACAGCAAACTTGTGGCTATGTCGGTGTCCTGGGACTGCCGCGCGGCGGTACCGATGCGGCCGACGCGCGACCGGTTTGAACCATGGATGCCAGGCAATGGCCGCGATATGAGCGCACCCCATGCTGCCCCGTCGGCCACTGAACTACGCGCGACCGAAACAATCGAGATCTTCGATCCCGCCAGCGGCGCCACCGTCGGCAAGGTGCCCATGTCGGATACCGCCGAGATCGATCGGCAGGTTGATCTGGCGAATCGCGCGCAAACCAGCTGGGCGCGAACAACGGCGGCTGAGCGGGCCGTCGCGGTCCGCGCCGGTGCTGCTCTGCTCCGCGAGCATGCCGATGAACTGGCCGAACTCAATCGGCTCGAAACCGGACGTCCACGGTCGGAGAGCAAGGAGGGGGTGCTGGCCGGTGCCGCGACGCTCGAGCAATATGCCGAACTGGGACCGTTGCACCGAGGCCGAAGTCTGCAAGGAGCTTTCGAGGCGACCGACCTCATGGTCTGGGAGCCCCGCGGCGTCGTCGTCGCGCTGACGCCGTGGAACGATCCCGTCGCGGTGTCCTGCGGTTTGCTCGGCGCGGCGTTGGTCACGGGAAACACGGTCGTGTACAAGCCGAGCGAACGCGCACCGCACACCGGAGCTCTGCTCGGCGAGTTGCTTTCCCGAGCGCTTCCCGGTGGCGTTCTGCAGACGGTGCAAGGCGACGGCCGGGTCGGCGCGCTGCTCGCCGCACGTCTCGATGTGGACGTCATCGCGCATGTCGGCAGCACCGCCACGGGACGGTCGATCGCGCGCAGCGTCGCCGACACCGGTGCGAAGGCACTGCTGGAGAACGGTGGCAACGACGCGCTCGTCGTCGACGCCGGTGTGGATCCCGTCTGGGCGGCCGGGCAGGCGGCGCTCGGCGCGTTCGCGAACTCCGGCCAGATCTGCGTGTCCGTCGAGCGGATCTTCGTGCACGGGGACGTCGCGGAGGCCTTCCTGGCGGCGCTGGTGGCCGAAGCCGAGTCCTGGAACCCAGCGCCGCTGGTCGACCGTCATCATCGCGAGCAGGTCCACGCGCACGTCCGCGACGCGGTGGAGCGCGGCGCCGAACTGCTGACGGGCGGTGTGCTGCCGGACGGCGCCGGTGCGCACTATCCGGCCACCGTACTGGCACAGTGCGATCCGGCCATGCGGATCATGCGGGAGGAGACCTTCGGTCCGATCGCGCCGGTACGGGTGGTGGATACGTTCGAGCAGGGCATCGCCGAGGCCGCGACCGACGACTACGGGCTCGCGGCCACCGTGCTCACGCCGTCTATGGCCAACGCGCAGCACGCTTGGCGGGAACTGCCGGTGGGGACGGTGAAGATCAACTCGGTGTTCGGCGGGGCGCCCGGGGGAGCGGCGCACCCGCGGCGGGCCAGCGGGTCCGGTTTCGGTTACGGGCCGGAATTGCTGGACGAGATGACCCAGACGAAGGTCGTGCACCTGCGCCCGGCCCCGAGCTAGGACGCCGCACCCCGGTCTTCGCGGTCACCGAGCGGACAGGTCGCCGTCGCGGCTGATTGACCTGGAACGCAGCGGGTATGGGCAGAGACATGCGGGTACTTGTCACCGGGTGGCCCAGCTTCCTGCACGGGGAAGCGACGGCCGGGGACGTGTTGAGCATGAGCCGAGTGTGTGACGCGCTGGTCTCCGCCGCGATACCCCACGACACGGCGTGGAGCCGGGGTTTCGTTCCGACGGGATGAATCTGGACGACGCGGACTCCGGGCGATATTCGCACCTGGTGTTCGTGTGCGGGCCCGCGCACGGTGAACAGGTCCGGTTCCTGCACGAACGGTACGCCAACTGCCGACGCATCGCGGTGGGCGTCTCCATCCTCGATCCGGCCGATGCCGCGGTCACCGGGTTCCACCGCATCTTGCCGCGCGACGGTCCGTCCATCGCGCGACCGGACATGGCGGTCGGGGCGTCCACGGTGAGCGTCCCCGTGGTGGGAGTCGTCTTCGCCCCTGGCCAGGCCGAGTACGGCGTGGCCAGGCGGCACCGGTCGGTGCATCGCGCGTTGCTGCGGTGGCTGCGCGAACTCGACTGCGCGCGACTACCGCTCGACACCAGATTGACGTCCGACGATTGGCGCCTGTGCCGCACACCCGACCAGCTCGCGTCGGTGTTCGCTCGCCTGGACGCGGTGATCACCACTCGACTGCACGGCTTGGTGCTGGGCCTGCGAGCCGGGATCCCGGTCCTCGCGGTGGATCCCATCGCGGGCGGAGGGAAGGTCACCGCGCAGGCGAGGGCGCTGGACTGGCCTGCGCTGGTGTCCGCCGAGCAGACCGCCGACGCGGGCGCGTTCGACCCGTGGTGGCGCTGGTGCCTGGCACCGGCGGGGCGCGAACGCGCGCGGCGGCGGGAGTTCCCCTCGGCCGACGCCTTGACCAGCGACCTGCTCGACGAACTGCTCGCGGGACGGCCTGCGTGAGCGCGCCGACGGTGGCGAAGACCACCGTCGTCATCGCCACCCGCAACCGCGCGGCCGAACTGGCCCGCACCTTGACCGAATTGCGCGCACTGCGCCCGGCTCCCGCGATCGTGGTACTGGACAACGCTTCGGTCGACGGCACGGTCGGCGCGGCGGAGGCATTCCCGGATGTGCGCGTCGTCCGGCTGCCCCGCAATCTCGGCGCGGCGGCGCGCAACCTCGGCGTCGCACTGGCCCGCACGCCCTACGTCGCGTTCAGCGACGACGACTCGTGGTGGGCCGAGGACGCGCTGCGCGAAGCCGAGCGGGTGCTTGATGCCCATCCGCGACTCGGCCTGATCGCCGGACGCACGCTTGTCGGCGCCGACCACCGTGACGATCCCGTCAACGAACTGATGGCGAGCAGCCCGCTCGGGCATCCCCCCGGTCTGCCGGGCCCGTTGGTTCTCGGCTTCCTCGCCTGCGCGGCGATCGTCCGGAGAGAGGCGTATCTGCAGGCCGCCGGGTTCAGCCCGCTGTTGCATTTCGGCGCCGAGGAACGCCTGCTGTCACTCGATATGGCGGCGTGCGGCTGGGACCTCTGTTACGTGGCGCGAGTGCGCGCCCATCACCACCCCTCGGCGCGGCGCCCGCCGCACGCGTGGCGCAGACGGACCGAACAGCGCAACAACGCGTTGATCGCTTGGATGCGGCGGCCGTTGCGGCGGTCCGCTGCCGAGTCCGCGGGCCTGTTGCGCCGAGCGGCGCGGGACCCCCGAATGTTGCTGGCGTTCGCGGGGGTCGTTCGCCGCCTGCCGAGGGCGCTGGCGCAGCGGCGCACGCTGCCGCCGGAGGTCGAGCGCCGTGCCAGGACGCTGGAACTCGCCCATGGAAGGAAGTGACGGATGGTCACGGAACGAATGACGGTCGTCATCATGACCCGCAACCGGCGCGAACAATTGCTGCGCACCCTGGCGCACATGACCACGCTGCCCGACGCGGCGCCGATCATCCTCGTCGACAACGGGTCCACGGACGGCACCGCCGACGCGGTCGCCGCGGCGTTCCCCTCGGTAATACTCATCCGCTCGGCGGAGAACCTCGGCGCGGTGGCCAGGAATATCGCGGTCGAGCGGACGGCAACGCCGTATGTCGCGTTCTGCGACGACGACACCCGATGGCAGCCGGGCGCCTTGACCCGCGCCGCCGATGTGCTCGACCGATACCCCGGCCTCGGCTCGGTGACCGGACGATGCCTGGTCGCACCCGATCTCCGAGAAGACCCGATCACGCCGGAACTGCGCGACTCACCGGTCGTCGGGCCCGACTGGCTGCCCGGCCCCGCTTTGCTCGGCGTGATGGCCGCGCTGTCCGCCTTCCGGGTCAGCGCGTTCCGGGAGGTCGGCGGCTTCTCCCGGCGTCTGTGGTTCGCGGGCGAAGAGGAACTGCTCGCCCTCGACCTCGCGGCGCACGGCTGGTGGATGTGCTGGATGGAGGACATCCTGATCCACCACGAGCCGTCCACCACCCGTGATCCGACGCACCGTCGCAGGCTCGGCATCCGGAACACGTTGTGGACGCTGTGGTTGCGCCGCCCGGCCCGCAGCGCCGCCCGGCGGACCGCCGTCGTACTCGGATCGGCTCCGGCCGACCTGACGACCGCCGCGGCCGTCCTGGACACACTGCGTGGGATGCCGTGGGTGCTGCGCGAACGAAAAGTCCTACCTCCGCCAGTGGAGGCGGGCCTCGTGCTGCTGGAAGAATCGCAGCGCCGTTCCCCCGCGCGTCGCTATGTGGGCTGACGGTCGTCTCGGCGGGGAGGACCTACCCGGGCGTACTATCCCGCAGCGGCGCCGACACCCCGGCGTGCTTCCCGGGCGAGGGCACGGTCGCGTTGTTCCTCGAACCGGGGAATGCGCACTTCCGTGAGGTCGTCCAAGAAGGCGGCGAGTCGTTCGCGGGCTTGCTCGCCGCGTGGCCCGAAGTCGTCGCGGTCGAGGATGTTCCACTGCCGGATGACGGGTTGGAGCACTTCTTCCAGGTGCTGGCGCAGATCGTAGATGCCGTGTTTGGCCATGAGGACGCCGTTGCGCCGGAAGTTGGGCATGCCGGTGCCCGGCATCCGGAAGTTGCGCACGATCAGGTCGATCGCTTCGATGGCCTGATCGGGCACCAGATCCAAGGCGGCGCCGCACATGCCGCGGTAGAAGATCATGTGCAGGTTCTCGTCGGCGGCGATGCGTTGCAGCATGCGGTCGGCGACGGGGTCGTCACAGACCGCCGCCGTGTTGCGGTGGCTGATGCGGGTGGCCAACTCCTGGAAGGACACGTACGCCACCGAGTACAGGAACCCGCCGTCGAAGTCGGTGTCCGCTCGCTCCACCGGCGCGCCGAAGCCGGTGGACATGTGCGCCATACGGTCGTTCTCCAACGCGACCGGGTCGACGCCCCGTGTGACGACCAGGTAGTCACGCAGGGCGATGCTGTGGCGGGCCTCCTCGGCGGTCCATCGTCCCACCCACGACCCCCACGCGCCGTCTCGGGAAAAGCTGGCACTGATCTCGCGGTGATAGGACGGAAGGTTGTCCTCGGTGAGCAGATTCGTGATCAAGGCCGCCTTCGCCACCTCGGAGAGCCGTGATTGCCTTGGCTCCCAATCGATCCCGCCGAGCATCGCGAAGTTGCGTCCTTCGTCCCAGGGCACGTAGTCGTGGGGATGCCACTCCTTGACCATGGACAGGTGCCGGTTCAACGCGGCACCCGCGAAAGGTTCGAGCTCGGTGAGGATCTCCAGCTGTGTCAGATCACGCGCCAACGTCGTGTCCGCCTTTCTTTGCGCATTGCTACGGAAGGGAGAGATGATCGGTCGCGGCCCGGCCCGGTCGCGATCAGCGACGACCGAGGCCGGACGGATAACGCCGGGGAAGTGACGACTTTCAGTCGGTCGCCGTGTCGATGGCGCCGGTGCGGGGTGCGACGAGCGTCAGGCCGCCGTCGTAGCGGCGATACATCAGACGGCCGCGTCCCGACGGTGGGTCGGTGTAGAACAGGAACGGCAATCCGTATTCGCATACGCGTTCCACTGCTCGTGTTTCGGTGAGCGCCGGTGCCGGTCGGGGGTTGATGGTGAACAGTCCCGAACTGCCGACGATCGAGTGTGGCGTATGGACACTGTGCTGGCGCGCCATCCGCAGCCCGAACGGTCCGGCGCGGTAGATGACGGCGTCCTCCCCGGTCTCGGCATCGGTGAACAGATGCGCGTCGTAATCCATCGCGTCCAAGAGCGCCGTCGCCGCGGGCAGCGAGCCCGTTGTCAGCGCAACCGCCTTGCGGCGGACCAGTTCTCCCGGGCCGGGTGCGTCCAGCGGCCGACGGTCCGGATCCGGCCACGGCCGCGGCTCCCACGGCTTCTGCAACGCCTTGATCTGCCGTTGCAACCGGATCACCGTCGGCAACGCGTCACCACGACGATGTGCCAACGTCTGGATTCGCGCGCAGGTGTCACCGACGGACAGATTCACCTGGATGACCATCGGGCCGTCGTCGCTGTCCGGGGCCGTGATCCGCAGGCGGGCGGCGCCCGCGACAGGGAATCGCCGCAGCAGGCGGCCGACCGTACCGGCGAAGCGTTCCCGCTCGAGGGCCGGTACCCGGCCGGTGGCGAACACGGCGACTTCCGGGAACGACGTCGACGACCACACCTCCGACACCAGCGACATCCCATCCTCCACTGCTCTCGCCCCACCGACTCACCTGGCAAGACTGTGCCCGCAGCGTGGGTCGTGCCCGTAGGGCCGAAAGTCCGCTACGCCGATTACTTTCAGCATCGTGAAGTCCCTCGGCGCTCGGCCGTCCCGTCGCGTGGGATCGTGAAGGCCGCCGATGCGACGGCCGGCCACGTGTGCCGACCGGCGGCAGATCGAGGCGTCAGCGGAGCGTGAGGTGGCCCGCGGGCCTGCTCACTCGACGCGTCCGGCCGGTTCGCCGGAACGCGCACCGGCCGTACGGCGTGGCAGGCGCAGCGCCGTGGCCGGACGGTTGTAGGCCCATTGGGCGACGGCGATGACGGCCGAGCCCAGCGAAGTGATACCTGCGAGCAGAGCCCAGTGGGTGAGTCCCGCGGTGTTGTAGGAGACCTGCCGGACTCCCGGCGCGATCAGGCTGCCGTTGCCGAACGCCCAACTCGTCACCATGCCGACCTGCCCGCCGAAGTCCGTGGAGCGGGCGAGCATGGCGCGCAGCTCGGGAGCCTTGCTGTTGACGTAGAGCACGGTGAGCAGGACCAGCGCCGCGCTCGTCACCGCGCACGCCGTCGCCGTGCGTGACAGGACCTCGGTGCGAAGCCGGAGATTCACCACCACCACGCAGACGGTGAGGACGATCGCGCCCGCGGACAGCAGTGCCAGGGCGCCGCTGATCCGCGCGGTGGGCGGCTGCGACGACGACCAGACGTTCAGGTAGGAAGTGGTCGCGGTGATCCGGCCGAAGGCATCGGCACTGGCTTTGCCGTCGGCGCCCACAGCCCTGAGCCACGGCTGGAACAGCAGGATCAGCGTGACGATACTGCCGGCCACGGCGCACAGGTAGCCCCAGTGGCCCCGCAACGCCGACAGGGATGCACGGAATTCGCCGTGCCGTCCCGGCGCCGCGCTCGGTTCTCGCTCGAGTCGAGTGTCCTTTGCTGACCACGGCGTTGGCTGCACTTCGCTCCGAACTCGAGGACAAGGGTTCGCCGTCGGGAACCCGGGTGGACAGGGCGGTCCCGACTGCGGTCGGCCTCACGCACGGTAGGCAGCAGGGTTATCCGGACGTTAAGAGCTGCCGAACGCTCGGAGAATGGTTGCGATCAGCGCGATTTTGAAATCTCGGTGGGGCGCCTGGGCGCAGGTGCGGAAATGGAGATCGGCTCACCCGGCCACCCCACCCTTCGCCCGGCACTTCGGCTTCCAGGTCTGTGTGAACATTCGAGCAGACGGACTACCGCGTTCGGGAAGAGTTCGGTGCATTCTGCCGACGTCGGACAGCGATCGGTGCGGCGCCGTTCGTCCGCATCGCAGGCGGCCGTCGAAAGATCTGTAGCACAGTCCGATTCGGTGCCGTTGCAATCTTTCCGGCAGCGGTGCCGGAATTGACCGGCGACTTACCTGGAGACCACGTGTCGCCCGAATCCGTTACTAAGTCGCAACTTTCGTCGATCCACGCATCGCAACACCTCGGCGCGGTCGACGCGGAATCAGTCCACGATCTAGCCGCGAGCTGAAAAACCTTGCCGCACAAGATGAAACGGTGCATCCGGCGGTGCCGATCGGACGTGCCGAGTAGGGTTGCCGACGCCGCTCCGGCCGCCTGGCAAACGGCCGAAAGGTGATTCTGGAGCCGTAGGCGAGATACAGTACGGGCCGTGACAGAGCACCGATCGCCCATCGGCGGGGATCGCTCGCAGGATCTCGGAGTACCGCGTTCGCTGGACCTCCGCTCCGCCGACTGGTCGAGTTCCGATGAGACCCTTGCCCGGCTGTTCCAACGTGTCGAGGCGTACGCCATGGACGCGCGCGAGTGGTATTCGCGGGACGGTCTAACGAAGCGGCGGGCGAGCCTAGCCCTCACCGCGGCGATGATCGTGCTCGGCTTACTCGGAATCCTGGTGCCCCTGCTGACCACCGCCGGAGTCCACGCCATCGACCCGAGCTGGGGATACATCCTGCTCGCCTGCGCCGCCGGAAGCGCGGCATGCGACCGTTTCTTCGGTGTCTCGACGGCGTGGGCGCGCGACATCCGCAGCGCGCAGTCGATCAACGCGATGCTGTGCGACTTCCAACTCGAGTGGGCTTCGGTCTCCCGCGCGCCCGCCAATTCGAATGGGGAGATCGACCGCAGGATGGGACTGCTGCGGGATTTCTCCTACCGGGTCAACGAGGTGATCGCACACGAAACCGACAGCTGGACCGGGCAATTGCAGCTGTCGGCGCAACCGCGGATGAGCAGGCTGGATCGGAGGTAGCGCCGGCTGCCGGTGTCGTAGGCGCGTTCGTTACTGGTTCGTCGGCGCCGAGACGGGCATCGACGAGCAGTCCAGCCGCTCCGATCGCGGCGCAGGCCACGGTGGTCGCGAGCAAGGCCGGGCTAGTGTGCCCGGTCAGAGCGTCGCCGAGCGCGACGACCGCGATCGTTCCTGGCAGCACGCCGACGACGGTGGCGACCAGGTAGGGCGCGAGCCGGACCGAGGACAGGCCGGCGCAATAGTTGATCAGCGCGAACGGCACCGGGCCGATCAGCCGCAGCGACCCCACCGCCAGCCAGCCGCGGCGGGCCAGGCGCCGGTCGACCGCGGCGACCGCAGGATGGGTCAGCAGCCGGGCCGCGACGGCTTCGCGGCCGACCACGCGCACGAGCTGGAACGCCACGACCGCGCTGACCGTGGTCGCGGCGATCGCGACGGCGACGCCGGTGACCGGACCGAACAGCAGTCCGGCGCTGAGAGTGAACGCGATCCGTGGCAGGACGATGGTCGCCGCGGCGTGCGCGGTGAAGAACACCAGCGGCAGCCACGGACCGGTTTCTTGTGCCCAACTGCGGATCTGGTCGGCACCCAGGTGCGGAACGAGTACCGCGCCGGCCACGAACACGACCGGCGGCAGCACGACGGCGATCAGCCGCGGATCACGCCACCGCGGCCCGCGGTGACCATCGGTGGCCGCTACACCAGCGGCGAGCTTGTCGACCGGCATGAGTCGATGCTCTCAGCGTGCTGTCGGGCGGGGCGCGGGCTGAAACAGTTCGACAAAGTTGCCGGAGGGGTCCTCGAGGAGCACCTGTTGCCCGCCGGGGCCGTCGACGATGTCGTTGCGGAAGGTGACGCCCGCGGCTCGCAGCCGCGTGGCCTCGGCGGCGATATCGTCGACGACCAGCTGGAGACGATTCCAGCCGCCGGGTTCCGGGGTAGCGCCATCGGGCATCGGGCGTGCCGCCGAACTCTTCGGCCCCGCCAGCAGCAACTGCAGTGGGCCGCGCACCACTGCGGCGAAGGCCGGGGAGGCGTCGAAGTCGACGGTGAACCCGAGGTGGGTGGTGTAGAACTCGACCGCCGCGGCCACATCGTCGATGAGGTAGCGGACTCGGGCGAGTTCGATCGGTGCGGTCGTGGTCATGGCTGGATCTCCTAGTTGTTGTGTGCCGAGGACATGGCGGTGGGCATGGGTGGGAACCCGATGCGGGTGTCGAGTTCGGCGGCGAGACGACGGAACTCCGGATATGTGGCGCGGTCGGTGTCGCCGGTCGTGGCCGGATCGGGCAGGCTCCAATGCGTCGCGACGGCGCGGCCGTGGTCGCGGGGTACCTCGCGGATCTTGTCGCACAACGTGATCACGTAATCGAAGCGGCGGTCGGCGACCGCATCGAGCGCCTGCGGTCGCTGTGCACCCAGGTCGATCCCGTAGTCCTCCCGGAGCACCCGCGCCGCGTTCGGATGGATCCGCGGTTTGGGATGGCTGCCCGCGCTGGCGACCCGGACGCCGGTCACGCGGTGCCGCAGCAGTGCCTCGGCCATCGGCGACCGGGCACTGTTACCGGTGCACAGGAACAACACCGAACAGTCCTTCGGCCATGGGCGGCCGGACGGAGCCAGCGCCGGATGCAAAGCAACCGCGGCGTCACCGAATGCGGCCGCGCACCGGGACAGGTCGAGATGGTAGTAGCTGTCGCGGCCGTCGAAACTGCTGCGGCGCGCGTCGATCAACCCGGCCGACCGCAGCAGCCGTAGGTGATACGACACCAGATTCTGCGGCTCCCCGACCGCTTGCACCAGCTCCCGCACCCGGCGATCACTCGCCGCCAGCTCGGTCATCAACGCCCACCGCAGCGGATGTGCTGTCATGCGCATCAGCAGCGGAACCGGCACTCGATCCGTGGTACCCACCTCGCCCACATTACATCAAACCAATTTGATGTGTATACCGATCTCTGCTCGTTCTGTAGTTCGGCTTCATTGAACCAAATAGTGTGATAAGCAGTACTGTCAAGATGACTTATTTGAACTAGTCGGTTAACTTTGTGTCATGAAATATGTTGTGGTCGTTGGTGGTACCGATGGGATCGGCCGGGCTGTCGCCCTGAAGCGGCTTGCCGTTGGAGACGCCGTCGTGGTCGTCGGGCGAGACGCCGAGAAAGGCAAGAGCCTTCTCGCGGCAGCCGAGGAGCTCGGGGCGGGCGACCGTGCGCATTTCGTGCCCGCGGATCTCAGTTCGATCGGTGCGACCCGCACCGCCGTCGACGCCATCCGAACCCGTTTCACCACGGTGGATGCCCTGGTGCTCTGTGCCAGGCACTACCGGTCCGATCGGCTGGTGACCGCGGAAGGGTTCGAATACACCTTCGCGCTGTTCTACCTGAGCCGATTCGTGCTCAGCTACGAACTGATCGACCTGCTGAACACCGCCCCGAACCCGGTCATCGTCAATGTGGCCGGTCCGGGCAGCGGAACCGGCGAGATCCGCTGGGACGACCTGGGTCTCGAGCGCGATTACCACGGCCTGCACGCGCTCGCGCAGGGCGGTCAGCTCAACGATCTGCTCGGCATCGAGTTCGCGCGCAGGCCGGTGTCGGCGCGAGTGCGATACGTGCTGGTGCATCCGGGGGTGGTGAATACCGCCCTGTCCGGCGACTACGACGCCGAGATGGCGGCCAGGATCGAAACGATGCGCCGCACCGCACGACCGATCGACGAGGCCATCCGCCCGATCCTCGCGGTACTGGATGATCCGCCGGTCGAGGCGCTGACCGCGATCGCGCAGGGACAGCCGTTGGACGTGCACGGACCCGAGTTCGACGCCGCCGCGGCCGCGCGGCTGTACGGCGAGACGACGAAGCTGCTCGGACGGTTGCAGTCGGCGGCGTCGGGCATTTCCCCGGCCAGGTTGCGGCAGGTCCTCGACTCGCCCGTATTCGGTGTCGTTGCCACGATCCAGCCCGACGGCAGCACACATCAATCGGTGGTGTGGATACTGCGAGACGGGGACGATGTCCTCTTCGTCGTGGGGGAGGGCAGTCGCAAAGAGCGCAACCTGCGCCGTGACGCCCGAGTCGGCGTGCTGGTCAACCCACCCGAGCAGCCCTACACCTACGCCGCGATCCACGGTACCGCGACCCTGTCCACCGAAGGCGGTCTCGAAATACGGGATCGTTTGGCGCTGAAGTACACCGGCAAGACCTATCGCGAGCACAATCCGGAAGCCGCGGCCACCTACGGGGATACTCCGATGGTCGTCGTCCGGGTCACGCCCGAACGAATCGTCGGCCGACTCTGAGCCGCGATCATTTCTGAGCCCGGGGAGCAAGCACTGCCACGGCGCGCGCATGGCGTGGCCGGGTGTGTTTCCGAGCGGGTTGTGCGGAAAATATCAGCGGCACTGCGTAACTCGCTGTTACCGACGGCCCGCGCCCGCTCGAGTACGTAGACTTTCGGCGTGACCGATCTCGCGGACTTCGCCCGGCTGATCGCCGGTGACCACGGACTTTGCGTCGTCTCCACCCTTCGAGCCGACAACACGATCCAGTCGTCGCTGGTCAACGCCGGCGTATTGCGACACCCGGCGACCGGTGCCGACGTGGTCGGCATGGTGGTACGCGGCGGCGTGCGCAAACTGGACAACCTGCGGGCCCGGGCGCGTGCCACGATCGTGGTCCGTGTCGGTTGGCAATGGTGCGCCGCCGAGGGGCCGGTGTGGATCGCCGGTCCGGACGACCCGGCCCCCGGGGTCGATGCCGAGCGGTTGCGGTTGCTGCTGCGTGAGGTGTTCACCGCGGCCGGTGGCGTGCACGAGGATTGGGACGAGTACGACAGAGTGATGGCCGCCGAGCGCCGGGCGGTGGTGTTGATCTCGCCGGATCGCGTCTACGGCAACGGCTGAGCTTCGCCGCGCCCCGGAAGAACCGGAAATAGACGCGGGGCAGCGCGTAGTTCCGATCATGTCGAGCGGGATCGGTTACCGGGATCGACAGGCTTGTTAGCGTCAGCCTGGTGAATTTCGATCTGGATGGAAAACGCGCGATCGTGACCGGCGGCAGCCGAGGGATCGGATTGGCTGTCGCTCGCGGGCTCGCCAACGAAGGTGTGGATGTGGTGATCGCGGCGCGTGCGGCCGAACCGCTCGCGGCCGCTGCCCGGACATTGTCCGAGGAGACGGGCCGGCGAGTGGTCGCGATACCGACCGACACCGGCGACGACGGCCAGGTCGAGGCGCTGGTGGAGCGCACCGTCGCCGAATTGGGCGGCGTCGACATCCTGGTGAACTCCGCCGCCACGCCGTGGAGTGCGGGCGCGAGCGCCGACCTGGCGGCCACCAGCGACGATGTGGTGCGGCGTGAAGTGGAGATCAAGGTGCTCGGATATCTGCGCACCGCCCGCGCGGTCGCCCCTCATCTGGTCGAGCAGCGCTGGGGCCGGATCATCAACATCAGTGGACTCGGTGCGCGCCAGGCGAATTCCATCGCCCAGACGATTCGGAACATCAGCGTCTCGGCATTGACCAAGAATTTGGCGGACGAGCTCGGTCCGAAGGGCATCAATGTGACGGTCGTGCATCCGGGGCTGACCAGGACCGAACGCCTGACCCAGCGGTTGACCGCGCAAGCCGAGGAGTCGGGGAATACGGTCACCGAACTCGAAGCCGAGCTGGCGAAGAATACGCTGCGCCGGGTCATCGACGCCGCGGAAGTCGCCGACGTGGTGACCTTCCTCGCGTCACCCCGCAGTATCGCGATCACCGGCGACGCCATCGCGGTCGGCGGCGGCGTCCCGGGTCCGGTCTTCTACTGAGAGCGCCGCGCAGGGCGAACTTCGCCCGCGCGTAGCTCGCGCTCTGTCGCCTATCCGGCCGCCTGGAAGGGTCCCGCGACCATCCAGTGCTCGACGAGCCTGCCGTCGTACACGCGGATCTCGAGGTGACCGAATTAATGACCCTCGTCCCCGCGACCGCAGACGCGGGCAACGGCGTGCCGACCATGCTCGCCGTCTGCTCACCCTGACCTTCGAGGGTCTGACGTCCGAGGGCTGAACGGGTCGCCACCCAGGCCTCCTGATGCGGTGGGCGGTGGTGGATAGTCGTCGACGGTCATAGCGTTGTAGACGCGTGTGCTTTTGGTGGCGAGGCGGAGGAAGGCGCGGCCGGGGCCTGCGGGCAGGGCGGATGACAGTCGGGTGGCCTGCACCAGTCCCGAGACACCGAGGCGGGATGTGGGGATCAGGGTCTTGGCTGCGCTGAGCGCGACGGCGTGGCCGCCGCGTATGTGTTCGGCCATCGCGTGTTCGTAGGCGGGGAAGGCGCGCTCGTGGTCGCCGCCCGCTCGTGCGAGTTCTCCGGCGAGGACGTACGCGCCGACGACGGCCAGCGTGGTGCTGCCGCCGACGGCCGGGCCGGGGCAGTAGCCCGCGTCGCCGACGAGCGTCACCCGGCCTCGGGACCAGGTGTCCATGCGGAGTTGGGTGATGGAGTCGAAGTAGAACGCCGGGGTGTGGTCGAGTTCGTCGAGCCAGCGGTCCACGTCGGTGTCGAAACCGTGGAATGCTTTACGCAGCAGCTCTTTCTGCCGTGACACGTCGTGGCGGTGGTAGTCGAGTTCGCGGTTGCTGCGGAACAGGAACAACGCACGCGCCTCGCCGAGGTGGCGTACACCGTAGATACCTGCGGTGCGGCCGACACCGACGTGGATGTGGAGTTCGCTGTCGCAGCCGTAGGCGCCGGGCAGGGTCATCACCCCGAGATAGGCCCCGGCGAAGGCGCTGAAGCGCGATTCCTCGCCGAAGACCAGGCGGCGCACAGAGGAGTGCAGCCCGTCCGCGCCGACGACGAGGTCGAAGCGGCGCTGCGCGGACTTCTCGAACCGTACCTCGCCCTCGGGTGAGATCGCGGTGATCGAGTCGCCGAAGAGATATTCGACGTCGTCGGAGGCGGCGTCATAGTAGATCTCGCTGAGGTCGTCGCGCATGATCTCGGCGTGTTGGTCGGAAGTGGCGCCGAAGATCTTGGCGAGATCCACGCTGGCGGGCCGCCGCGCGCCTTCGGGGTGGAGTGTCATCCGGTTCGTGCCGGTGGCCCGTTCCTGGATGCGCGCCAGCACGCCCATCTTCTGCGAGATGTCCATCGCGGGCCGGAACAGGTCGACCGCGTGGCCGCCGGTCTTGCGCAGGGTCGGCGCGCGTTCGACGACGGTGACGGAGAAGCCGTGCCTGGTGAGCCAGTACGCCAGCACCGGTCCGGCGATGCTTGCACCGGAGATGAGGATCCGCACGAGTATGCCTCCCTTTTTGCTGAAATCGCCGATCAGTTGGGCATCTTCGATCCGAAACTCCACTGCCACTTCGGATCTGGATCCGAACACCGACTCGACGCCGCAGCGGCGCTGGTCTCAGCCATTGGTTCTCCTTCGGACGGTCCGTACAGGGACTACCTTGCTGGGCGACCGAAGATTCGTCTTGAACAAATGTCAGCGTTCACGGTCGGCAGGAACCGCTCATACGATCGGCGTGCGGCCATGGGAAATCCGTGACGGCCCGGCGTGGCTACGTGCTGTTCCTATCCGGCCGTGACGGGTCGCCGTCGATCGGTTCCGCAGTTGGGCGCCTGCTTGAGCAGCGCGCGGCCTCCCGCCTCGGCCGACTCCAACAGGTGCCGCAGCCCGTC
The DNA here is from genome assembly GCF_053604885.1 of Nocardia sp. NPDC003999. Lineage (NCBI taxonomy): Bacteria > Bacillati > Actinomycetota > Actinomycetes > Mycobacteriales > Nocardiaceae > Nocardia > Nocardia sp. NPDC003999. Next base: position 79,365 of record NZ_JBSGIB010000021.1, on the reverse strand, counting down.
CCACGACCTGTCCAGGTAACCGCTCGGATCCGCACCGCTGTACAGATGGGCATGTCTCTGTTAGCAATAAGGGACGGGTCTGTCTTGAGGATGCAGGGTGGGCCGGTATCGAGCGCGCTAGGCGCGAAATGAATCGAGTGCCCTATGAGCACAGAATTGCACGGTCTCGGCGGCGCCGCCCACCCCTCGTCGGACGGGTGGAAAGACGCCCTCCTCGGACTGGACGCGACCATCGAACACCGCGGCAACGCGACCGTCGTCCACGTCCATGGTGAAGTCGATGCCTACACGCTGCCCGCGTGGCGGCGATTGCTATACGAGGCCGGAGCGACCACCGCGGCGCCGGGGTCGATCGTGATCGATGCGAGCGGTCTCGGCTTCATGTCCTGCCGTTCGCTGCTGATCTTGGCCGAAGAATCCGAGGCATGCCTGCGCCGGGGCATCCGGCTGCGAGTGGTCGGTGACCGGCTGGTAGTGGCCCGCGTCGTGGCCGTCCTCGACCTCGACGCCCTGCGGCCCGTTCACTCCTCTGTCGAGGACGCGCTGGCCGACTCGCTGCGGAGCGGGCGATTCCACGGCATCGGGCCACGTGCGGCGTGGCGCGGTCACGCCGGAACACCGGAGCCGCGACCTCTCTGACGCTGTCTTCTCGGCACCGGGGCTCCGCTCGAATGCCCTGGTGCCGGGGTCGGCGGATCGAGCCTTGACAGGCGACGTGTCAGCAATCACATCGAACGAATCCTCTTGTTCTACGACCGGCTGTTCGGCCCCGGCAAGGATCCCGCCGTCGATCACGGCACGATCCATGCCACACCCGGCGACTGGTGGACCGTGTTCGCTCAATCGCCGGACGTATTCCGGCACGCTGTGCGCGGTTTCGCCGTCTACCGCAGTGCGATCCTCGATCCGGCCTCGCGCGAATTGGGTCAGAGCCGGGCCGGTCGTGGAAATCAGCGACCTGTCCGCGGATCTGTCCGGCGCCTGACCGAGTCGGCGCGGGGGTCTATGCCGGTTCGGCGGATCGGATCGCCGCCTCGAGTGTGCGCAGAGCCGCGGTGAGCACGGTGCGTTCGTCGGCGGCGAGTTGGTCGGTGAAGGCGGTTTCGTGCTCTAGTAGGGCGGGCACGACCTGTTCGATGTGGCGATGGCCGTCCGGCGTGAGCGAGACCAGGACGCCGCGCCGGGTGGTCGAGGTCGGTTCGCGGGTGATCAGCCCGGCCGCTTCCGCACGGGCGAGGCGCTGGGAGACGGCGCCCGCGGTGACGAGGCTGCGGGCGGCGATCTGGCGGGTGGTCAGCTGGTAGGGCGGACCGGATCGGCGCAGGGTGCTGAGCAGGTCGAGGGTCGATTCATCGATGCCGAGCCGCTGGAGGGTGCGCTGTCGCTCGTCGGTGAGGAGTTTGGCGACTCGCCACAGCGGCGTGAGGATCTCGATCGACTCGACTCGCGCGCCGGGCAGTTCGCGGCGCCATGCCGCGGCTATCCGGGCGGCCGACGGTATCTCGTCGTGTGCTTCGTGCGTCATTGCCGGAAGTCTCTCCCCTCGGTACATTTAGCGCTAAATATACCGAGAGGAGATGAGAATGCGCGGAACGGTCGTCGTCACCGGTGCGAGCGGGGGAATCGGACGCCGGGTGGCTCAGCGGTTCGCCGAAGGCGGGGCGGACGTGGTGATCACCGGGCGTTCGAAGGAACGGGTGGAGCGGGCGGCACAGGAACTCGGAGTGCGGGGAATCGTTTGTGATGCGGCGATTCCAACGGAGGTGGAGCGGTTCGCCGAATCGGTCGGGCCCGAAGTGGATGTGCTGGTGAACATGGCCGGGGGCAACACCGATCTCGTCGTCGGGAACGGCGCCGCGGTGTTGTTGGCGGAGTTGGCCGAGCAGTGGACGGCGAACCTGTCGACGAATCTCTTGAGTGCGGTCCTGACCACCTCGGCGCTGCGGGAGCGGCTGCGACCCGGTGGAGCGGTGATCAATGTCGGCTCGATCGGCGCGGAGTATGCCGCGGGGTCCTACGGCGCCGCGAAGGCGGCGCTGGCGGCGTGGTCGGCCGGCTTGTCGGCGCAACTGGCGCCGAAGGGTGTCACGGTGAACACGGTCGCGCCCGGTTACATCGAGAACACCGATTTCTTCCAAGGGCAACTGAGCGAGCAACGGCGTAGCTGGTTGATCGACTCCACGCACGACAAACGCGCGGGTGAGCCCGATGACGTCGCCGGGCTGATCGAGTTCCTGGCCTCCCCGCACGCCCGGCACATCACGGGCCAGACGATTCACGTCAACGGCGGTGCGCACACGACCAGATGAATGCTCCATGAGCGGCGATTGGGTTCGGGCTGATCGCAATTCTGTTCGCGCACGGGCACGTGCGGTTGAATCCGGTATCACCTCCGTTCGTCGTCCGGAGCGGTGTCGCACGTCTCGGCTCGAATCGTGGGGACTGCATGCACCGAACCGGGGCGGACACGGCTTCAGATGAGGAGCACCACATGACAGCGCAGGCCGCCGCGGCAACTCCGACCGACGCCTTCGTCGCCGACTGGCAGGACTGGCACCGCGGACAAGAGGCGCGACTGGCCGACCCGCACGGATTCCTGGCCATCACCGATCTGCACTGGCTGGCCGAGACGCCGCAGCGATTCTCCGACGCGCCGGGTGCCTGGTCCACCGGCGCCGACGGTGTGACGGTGGTGCTCGACGACGGTGAGGAGCTGGTGGTCGACGGGAAACCCGTGCGCGGACGGCATGTGTTCGGGGTCATCCCCGAACGCGGCGGCGTGAACGCTGTCTGGGGTGACGCGGTGATCGAGGTCGCCAAGCGCGGCGGGCACGACATCGTTCGGCCACGGCACCCGGACAACCCGCTGCGCACGGCATTTCGCGGCACGCCCGCCTACGCGCCGCACCCGAAGTGGGTGGTCTCCGGGCGATATGTCGCCTTCCCGGAGCCGCAGCCGACCACGGTCGGCGCCGCTGTCGAAGGACTGGAACACGTCTACGACGCGCCGGGGCAGGTCGAGTTCGAGTTGGACGGACGGCCGCTGCGCCTGACCGCTTTCCCCGGCAAGGACCCCGGCGCCCTGACCGTGCTCTTCACCGACGAAACCTCCGGGGTCACCACATACGCCGCCAACCGGGTGCTGCAGCTGTCGCCGCCGGATGCCGACGGTTCGGTGGATCTGGACTTCAATCGGGCCGCGAATCTGCCCTGCGCCTACACCGACCTGGCGACCTGCCCGTTGCCGCCCGCGGAGAACCGGCTCCCGGTCGCGATCGAAGCCGGTGAGAAGCTGCCGTACGAGCGCGGCTGAACCGATGAGCGACACGACACCTCGGATCAAGACGTTGTCGTTCCTGACGCCGGGCAACTATCCCGACGACGATCCGTACTCCGGGCTCGAGGACACGCTACGGCTGTTCGAGTACGGCGAAAGCCTCGGTTTCGACGGTGCGTGGATCCGGCAGCGTCATCTCGAGCACGGCGTCGGGTCGGCAGCGGTGTTCCTGGCCGCCGCCGGTCAGCGCACCAGTCGAATCCAATTGGGCACGGCCGTGATTCCCATCGGCTACGAAAGCCCGTTCCGGCTGGCCGAGGATCTGTCGCTGGCGGATGTGCTGTCGCGGGGCCGGTTGCAAGCCGGTTTCAGTGCGGGCACGCCGCCGCATGCCGACTTGCTCGGCGGCCTGGTCTTCGACGGGGACTGGCGCACCTACGACCTTTCCTACGGACGGATCGCCCGGCTGATCGAGAACCTGCGGGGCGACTATCTCGGTGACGCCGACACGGTGATCCACTCCCCGGGCAACACCCAGCGGCCGCGGTTACAGCCGCACAATCCCGGTTTGATCGACCGGCTGTGGTACGGCGGGGCCAGCACCCGTTCGGTGCGCTGGGCAGGGGAGAACGGGCTGAACCTCCTGACGGGGAACATCGTGTTCGGCGAGCACAGCGACGATTTCACCACCACCCAGTCGAGCCTGATCGGCGAGTACCGCGGACTGGTGGATCCGGCTCGGCCCGCCCGGGTCGCGGTGGGACGGGTGATCGTTCCGTTCGACTGCGCCGACCGCGCGACTCGCGAGCGGTACCGGCAGTACGCGGAGAGCAGGCGCGAGCGCACCCTCGGGCCGCAGGGGCCGCGGCGCGTCCTGTTCGCCCCGGACCTGGTCGGGCCCGCCGAGGAGATCATCGATCGGCTGCGGGCCGATCCGGTGCTCGCGCAGACTTCGGAACTGCGACTGGAGCTTCCGTACGAGTTCCACCGCGCCGACTACGAGCAGATCCTGCACGACACCGTGGAGTTGATCGCGCCGGCGCTGGGTCGTCGGACCGCGACCGGTACAGAGCACGAGACCGGTGAGGTGGCCGCCCCCGCGTGATCCTTGATGCCCGATCGACTGCCCGATCGACTCCGGGTGCCGGTCGACGTGTCAGTGGTTCGTGATCCAGGTATCGGTGAATTCCGCTTCCGCGGCGAGCATGTCGACCAGCCGTGCGACGACGGCCGCTTCGATCTTCTTGCCGAACAACGGAATCCCCACCTCGGCCGCGCCGTCCACGACCGCCACCGCGGCGGCATCCTGCTCGGTGAGCCGGACGGTGCCGCTCACCCGCGCGGGCACACCCTCGACGTCGGCGTCGAAACTGCCGCCCTCCTGGGTGTAGGTCTCGGTGCGGGTGACGACCAGACCCTCGGGGCGCACCGCAGTGACGGCGCCGGGCAACTCGGCCGCCGCTATGGTCTGCACCATTCGCACGTGCAAACGGTCCTCGGCGGCATCGAACTCCACGAGAACTCCGCCGACCTCCTCGACGCGGTCTTTCCAGTACCGCTCGTCGGCCAGCGCCGCGCGAAGCGCGTCGGCCGGATGGGAGTAGGTGGCCGTGTACGCCAAGGGGGTCGCCATATCGGCACACGCTACCTGCCGCGCCGCCTGCCCGAGCCGGTGAATCGCCGAGCCGTGCCGCCGGATCCGCTGAATCACCTTGGCAAGCACCAGCTTCGACACCTGCATACCCAGTCCGGTATGCCTTCCGGTGCGGTGCGGCGTGCCTTGCCCCCGGCGGGGAGTGGCCGTCTCAGGCCGGGCAACCGCCCGTCGAGCCCGGGGGCGGCGCGAAGGAGTCCAGCGCGTACTTGCGGTGATAGCGGACGAGCTTCTCGTATCGCAGGCGGTTGTAGGCCAGCGGGAGCAGCAGCAACCGATCCGGCAGCAGACGCCATGCCGCTTGCAGCACACGGACGTACACGGCGAACTCGAGGTGGTGGCGCCGCTTCAGCTCGAACCCGACCATGCGGCGGACGCCGGGGTGCATGACCTCGGCCGAGCACACCTGGATCACGTGACCGGTGAAAGGGCGTAGCAGCAGCCACAACGGCATGAGCACGGTGCGAACGAGCTGCGGCAGCCCGAGGGTGGGCAACGGGAGCCGGGTCAGGCCCGCGAACTGCTCGACCAGGAACGGGTTCGAGGACAGCTCCCGCTCCACCATCGCGTCGTAGTATTCGGTCGCCGACGCCAGGTCCGGGGGTAGCTTGCCCGACCGCGCCGCCAACTCCAGCCCGGAAAACCCCTCGCGCAGCATCTGATAGGCGGCTTCCTTCTCCTCCGGGCGCAGCACCGTCCCGGTGCAGTAGGTGAAGGTGTTCAGCGCGACGAACATCCCGCTCACCCCCACCCAGATCCACGTCTGCGGATCGAGGGCGCTGTAGCGGACGTCGTGATAGTCGCCGCGACCCCGGCCGTGCACGTCACGGTGGCGCTGTTTGAGCCACTCGGCCTCGGCCAGCCGGTCGGCAGGGTCGCCCCACATCGCCAGCAGGGCCGAGAAACTCGAACGTACGCCACGATCGGCGAAGTTCGCGGCGAAGCGGCCGGTACGGTCGACGGCGGCGGCGACGGGGACGAGCGCGACCTGGTCGAAGGCGGCGCCGGCGAAGACGCCCGACAGCACGCTGCCGGTATGCCTGCGGAACTCGGCGAGGACCTCGGGGCGAACCCGATCGAAGGGCGCCGCGCCGACGCCGGGCTCTGAAACAACGGGCAGCTCTGCGTTCGTCGTCATGGGTCACCTCTGAACTACGGGTGATAGTGATATGGCTTCAAGACTATCATTTGTGGACGTGGTGAACGGGTCCCCGCATGCGGGGACGCGGAAGAGCCGACGGTGGTGGTGAGGCGCCGCACGGGACGGGCGGTAGGCTCACGCCGATGAGGGCGCAGCGAAACGATTCGAGCAAGCCCGAGACGAGCACCAGGCGGAACAAGACCGCGGGTGACGTGGGCCCGGCCGAACCGCATTCCGCCACGCGCCCGCAGGGACGCGGCGGTGACCAGACCGTCCCGGAGTTTCTGGCCGCGGTGGGCGATGTATGGGCCGATCTCGCCGCGCTGGACGCCCGATCGCGCCGCATCGTCGAGGCCGCCCGCGACTGCTTCGCCGAGGTGGGTTTCGAGGAGACGACCATGGTCCGCATCGCCGAGCAGGCCGGTGTCGGCGTCGCCACGGTCTATCGCCGTTTCGGCACCAAGTCCGCGCTGGTCCGCTACGCCCTCATGGCCGAGTCGCAACGGGTCGGGATCATCGTGGCCGAGGCGGTGCAGCGCTCGGCGGGTCCGGTCAGCGCGCTGGCGGAGATGTTCTCGGCGTTCGTGAGCGAGGCGAAGGCCCCCCGGTTGCTGACGCGCAGCCTTCGCGTCTCGTCCGCGGCAGGGGAACTCACCCGTTTCCTCACCGGTGACGAATTCATCGAGCAGGGACGGGCATTGGTGGCGCGCTTCATCGTGCACTGGCAGAAGCGGGGCGAGCTGGGCGTCTTCGACGCCGAGGTGGTCGCCGAGCTGTTCGTCCGCCTGACGATGTCGTTCATCTCGAATCCGCGCGGCGCGCTCCCGCTCGCCGACGCCGCGGCGGCGAAGGAGTTCGCCCGGCGTTTTCTCGCACCGTTGTTGTTCCCGCATCCCGGCGGGGTTAGCCGCTCCCGATAGCGGCTACTGTTCGGCCGCACGCGATAAGCCGGGGATCTCAGTTCTCGCTGACGATCGACAGCGCCGCAGTGGTTTTCGACCAGTGCACGTGCCCAGAGCTTGTCGGTGCCATGTCCTACTGTCCGGGAGATGCGCAACAGGATTGCTGGATTCGCCTACGATCGCGTGACGGTCGGCGATATCGGTCTCCACGTAGCCATGGCCGGAGCAGGCGCCCCGATCGTGCTCTTACACGGCTTTCCGCAGACCCATTTCGCTTGGCGGCACGTCGCGACGGACCTCGCTCGCGACCATCTGGTGATCTGCCCTGATCTGCGCGGCTACGGCGACAGCGACAAGCCCGTCGGCGAGCCGGATGGCAGCACCTACGCGAAACGGACGATGGCCGCCGACATCATCGGGCTCATGCGGGCGCTGGGCCATGAGCGATTCGCGCTCGCCGGACACGATCGAGGAGGATTGGTCGCGTTCCGTGCAGGTTTGGACCACCCGGACGCGATCAGCCATCTCGCGATTCTGGACGTGCTGCCCGCCGCGGACATGTGGTCCACCCTGCACGGGACCTCCGGCATCTTCGCCTTCCATCTGTACCTGCTCGCACAACCTTCCGACGTGGCCGAGCGCATGATCGGAGCCGACCCCGATCTGTTCTTCGGGCACTTCCTCGACGACTGGTGCCGGATACCCGGCGCGATTCCCGGGGAAGCCCGCGCCGCATACCTCGCGGCTGGCCGCGCGCCCGGCGCCGTTCGCGCGGTGTGCGCCGACTATCGGGCCAGCGCCTCCATCGACAACGTCCACGACGAAGCCGATCGTCGTGCGGGCCGCCGGTTGACCATGCCCGTCGCCGCGCTCTGGCAGGATCCGGGCGAGGTCGTGCTTCCGTTCGATCCCCTATCGATCTGGTCGGGATGGGCGAACGATCTTCGCGCCGGGACCGTGCGGTGCGGACACTTCCTGCCGGAGGAGATGCCCGGCCCCGTCATCGAAGCCATACGAAACCTGATCGACCGACCCGCGGCGACGGCCGTCAGGGCAGATGCATGAGTTGCCGGGAGAGGGTGAACAGGCGGCGGGCGAGTTTGGTGACCGGCAGACCGAGGGGAAGCAGGATCACCGTCACGCATAGGATCGCGCCGACGAGCCACAGCACGGCCGCGACCAGCCCCAGTACCGTGCCGAGCACGGCCGTGAGGATCCCCAGCACGACGCCGAGCAGGCCCTGTAGCGCTCGCATGATGACCTTCCGGTGTCCATTCTGCGCTTCTTCGGCGCGACGCGCATGTGCCGATCGCGATCGGCGCTTTCACCGCGTCCGGCCCCGCGACGACTCCGTGTACGGGCACGGGATCGGCCGGTAGCGTCCCAGGTATGAGCCGAGCGATCGTGGAGCTGTCGCATCCGGTCTCGGACGGCATGCTCACCTATCCGGGCCTGCCCGCACCACGCGTCACCACGGCCGTGGCGCGCGACCGATCGCCGCTGATCGACATGGCCTACGACATCGCACGCGTGGATATGGTCGGCCACACCGGGACCTACATCGACGCGCCTTACCATTTCCACGCCGAAGGCGCCGACATCGCCGAGTTGCCGTTGGAACGGCTGTTCAACGTGCCGATCGTCCTTATCCGCGCGCGGGGACTGCGCGCGGTGGGCCCCGACCTGCTCGGTGATCCCGCGCTCCTGTGGGGCAAGGCGGTGCTGGTGCACACCGGTTGGTCGGCCGAGTGGGGTTCGGCCGCGTACCGGGAGCCCGGGCATCCGTTCCTGATCGGTGAGGTCGCCGATGCGCTGGTCGCCGCCAATGTGGCGTTGGTGGGCATCGACTCGCTCGACGTCGACGACACGTCGTTGCCGACACGTCCGTGCCATCACACGCTGCTGGGCGCGGGAATCCCGATCATCGAGCAGATGACGAACCTGGACGCGCTCCCCGGCACCGGCGCCAGACTCGTCGCACTGCCTGCGCCGGTGCGCGGGATGGGCTCGTTTCCGCTGCGCGTCGTGGCGTGGTGGTGACATAGACGCTTTCGATCCCACGATCGGGGGCTCTTGCTCTGCCGAAGTTCCTCTCGCCGGCGGGGTTACGGTCGAGCGGTCCCGCCGGCGAGATCGGGCCCCTGGACCGACGAGGTGTAGTCGAGTGATTGCCGAAGACAGTGATCCGAACGGCGAGAAGCCGGAACCCCGCAGGAAGACGATCAGCAGTCCTTACATTCATCGGCTGCAACGTCGGCACTTCCTGCTATTCGATATTCTGCCGATTCTCGGCACGGCTTTTGCGTTCGCCTTTCTCCGGGTGCATCCGTTCGGCCTGACCGAATTCCTGCTGTTGTTCTCGATGTGGCTGGCCACCGGCCTCGGCGTGACCGTCGGCTACCACCGGCTGTTCACCCATCGCACGTTCACGGCGGCGCCGTGGGTCGCCGCGGTGCTGGCGGTGCTCGGCTCGATGGCCGGACAGGGTGGCGTGGTGTCCTGGGTGGCCCTGCATCGGCGGCATCACGAATACAGCGATCGCGAAGGAGATCCGCACTCGCCGAACCTTTCCGGCGGTGGTCTGCGCGGAACGCTGCGCGGCCTGGCGCATTCGCATTTCCTGTGGATGCGTCGCCACGAGTACTCATCACCATCGCGGCCACGGACGTCTTCTCGGTCCGCGACGAGGACGAAACATTGTGCGCCACGGCACTTGTCACCATGCGCAACGTGAAACTGGTCAACTCGTGAACCAGGAGGAGTGGCCGTGACCACCGACAGCTTCGTGTTCGATCCGTTCGCCGCGGGCTTCGCCGAGAATCCCTATCCGCACTACGACCGGCTGCGGGCCGCCGCACCCGTGCACGAGCACCCGCTCGGATTCTGGATCGTGTCGAAGTACGAGGATGCCGCCGCGCTGCAGCGGTCGGCGCAGTCGGTCGACGAACAGGATCTGACCCGTCTGCCGACCTGGAAAAGCGACAGCGGCGAGCTCGGAAAGGAAAACCGCATGATGCGCGGACTGTCCATGCTGGACCGGAATCCGCCCGATCACACCCGCCTGCGCCGCCTCGTCGCCAAGGCGTTCACACCCCGCGCGATCGAGGCGTTGCGGCCCAGGGCCGAGGCACTCGTCGATGCCGCCCTGGACCGCATCGCCGAGGCGGGCACCGCGGATGTGGTCGCGGGACTGGCGTTCCCGGTGCCCTTCGCGATCATCTCCGAGATGCTGGGCGTCCCGGTGGTCGAGCACACCAGGCTGCGCGAACTCACCGCGATACTCGTGCTGGCGCTGGAACCACTGCCCGATCCCGCCTTGCAGGCCAAGGTCCGGTCCGCCAACCAGGAACTGTTCGCCATGGTCGGCGACCTGGTCCGCTGGAAACGCGCCGCACCCGGCGACGACCTGCTGAGCAGGCTCATCACCGCCGAACACGATGGCGATGTGCTGAGCGAGGACGAGCTGGTCGCCCAGGTCATGCTGCTCTACATCGCGGGCCACGAGACGACCGTGAACCACCTCGCGAACGGCATCCTCGCCCTGCTGCGCCACCCCGGGCAGGCAAGACGACTCCGGGAAGACCCCGCACTCGCCGAGAACGCCGTCGCCGAACTGCTCCGATACGACACCCCGGTGCAACTGATGCGCCGGATCACCGTGGAGTCCATGCCGATCGGCGGCTCGGTGATTCCGCCGGGCAGCCTGGTGCTCGCCTGCGTCGGCGCCGCCAATCGCGATCCCGAGTTCTGGGGCGTCGACGGCGACGAGCTGCGCCTCGACCGGCCGAACGCGCAGCAGCACCTTTCCTTCGGCGCGGGCATCCATCACTGCCTGGGCGCGGCGCTGGTCCGGCTCGAGGCACGGGCCGTCTTCACTCGCTTCGTGCGGCGGTTCCCCGAGGCGACCATCGACGAATTGCGCTGGAACGGACGGATCAACGTGCGTGGACCCGCGGAACTGTCCATTTCGGTGTAGCGCGATTCTTCGGAGCAGGACGAACTCATGCCCACGATAACGGTCGATGGCGTGCCGATCGCCTATACCGACACCGGAACGCCGCGCAACCGCCCGGAGGCGGCCACCGTGGTGTTCGGTCACGGACTGCTGTTCGGCGGCTGGATGTTCCAGCCGCAAATCGAGGTGCTGCGCGAGCACTATCGCTGCGTCGCGATCGACTGGCGAGGCCAGGGCGCGACCCCGGCGACGGCTCACGGCTACGACATGGACACCCTCGCCGGTGACGCCGTCGCGGTGATCCGGCGACTCGGGATCGCTCCGGTGCACTGGGTCGGTCTGTCCATGGGCGGCTTCGTCGGGCAGCGGATCGCGGCGCGGCACGGCACGCTGCTGCGCTCACTGACGTTGCTGGACAGCAGCGCCGAGCCGGAGGACCCCGGCAAGATCGGGGAGTACAAGCGGCTCGCGCTCGCGTTGCGCTTGTTCGGCGCGAAACCGGTGCTGGGCAGGATCGAACCGCACCTTTTCGGGCCGAGTTTCCGCGCCGACCCCGCGAATCGGCCCGTCATCGATGCGTGGGCCGCACGCCTGCGGCGCTGTGATCGTGCCGCCGTTCGCAGGGCAGTCCTCGGCGTGGCCGACCGGGCTTCGGTGGAACACGAGATCGCGGCCATCACGATGCCGACGCTCGTCGCTGTCGGCGCCGACGACAGCGCGACGCCGCCCGCGCGATCCGAGCGCATCGCCGCGTCGATCCCGGGCGCGCGCCTGCACACCATCGCGGATTGCGGTCACACCAGCAGCTTGGAACAACCCACGGCGATCACCGCGTTGCTGCGGGAGTTCCTCGCCACCGTCGACGGATCCTGACGCACCGACAGGTCGGTGATCAGCGCCGAGAGACTCACGGCCGGAACGGCGGGACCGCGAGATCGTCGCCGAAAAGGTCCGGGAGGTCGCGATCGACGCTGTCGGGGAAGCGCGCGGGGCGCTTCTCCAGGAAGGCGGTCACGCCTTCCCTGGCGTCGGCGCTCGCGCCTCGGTGGTAGATGCCGCGGGACTCGATGCGGTGCGCGATCATCGGATGCTCGGCGCCCAGGTTGCGCCACAGCATCTGCCGGGACAGGGCCACCGAGACCGGCGCGGAATGCTCGGTGACGCGGCGCGCGAGCGCACGCGCCTCGTCGAGCAGGGTGTCCGCCGGATGCAGCGCGGAGAACAATCCCGCTTCGCGGGCCTCGCTCGCGTCGACGAGGCGGCCCGAGTACACCCAGTCCAGTGCGGTCTGCATGGGGACCAGCCGGGGCAGGAACCAGCTGGAGCAGGACTCGGGAACGATGCCACGTCGATTGAAGACGAACCCGATGCGGGCGGTGTCGACGGCGATGCGGAAGTCCGCCGCGAGCGTCATGGTGATGCCGACGCCGACGGCGGGGCCGTTGACGGCGGCGATGATGGGCTTGCGAGATTCGAACATGCGCAGGACGACCTCGCCGCCACTGTCGCGGAAGGACTCCGCGGCGTCCTGGTCGCCCGCGACGAAGGTCTCCGCACCCGCTGACAGGTCCGCGCCCGCGCAGAAGGCGCGTCCGGCGCCCGTGATGATCACGGCGCGAATTCGATCGTCCCGGTCGCAGGTGTCGAAGGCATCGATCAGCTCCGCGCCCATCGCGGTGGTGAACGCGTTGAGCTGCCGCGGGCGGTCGAGTGTGATGGTGGCGATGGCGTCGGAGACGTCCAGGCGAATATCGGCCATAACCAACAGCTTGCCATCACGACGATTTCCGCGCTCTTGCAGGGGGTTCGGGTGACATTGGACGACCGGCGTATCGATTCGAAGGAGAATGACTGTTTACTTAGCGCTGCCCGTACGGTTAGCCTGTCGCCGTGTCTCGATTGGTCACGGCGCCTGGCTCCCCGTGTCGGGGTGACAGCGCGGACCAGTCGGACGGCGTTTCGCGCTGTCGTTCGACAACCCGGAGAAGAGGAGTGGGATGGAGATCAGCAACTCGGTCGCGGCCGTGACCGGTGGTGCGTCGGGACTGGGCTTGGCGACCGTGCGGGAGCTGCACGGCAAGGGAGCGAAGGTCGTGATCATCGACCTGCCGTCGTCCTCCGGCGAGGCCGTCGCCAAAGAACTCGGCGACGGCGTGGTCTTCGCGGCGGCGGACGTCACGAACGAGGAGCAGGTCACGGCGGCCCTCGACGCCGCGCAGGAGCTGGGCGATCTGCGGATCGCGGTCAACTGCGCGGGTATCGGCAATGCCATCAAGACCGTGGGCAAGAACGGGGCGTTCCCGCTGGCGGACTTCACCAAGGTCGTCAACGTCAACCTGATCGGCACCTTCAACGTGATCCGGCTGGCCGCCGAACGGATCGCGAAGACCGATCCGGTGGGTGAGGAGCGCGGTGTCATCATCAACACCGCGTCCGTGGCGGCCTTCGACGGCCAGATCGGGCAAGCGGCGTACTCGGCGTCCAAAGGTGGAATCGTCGGCCTGACCCTGCCGGTGGCGCGTGACCTCGCGGCCATCAAGATCCGGGTCGTGACCATCGCGCCAGGGTTGTTCCACACTCCGCTGTTCGCCACGCTGCCGGACGAGGCCATCGCGTCCCTCGGCGCTCAGGTCCCGCACCCCTCGCGCCTGGGCGACCCCAGCGAATACGCCGCGCTCGCGCGCCACATCGTGGAGAACCCGATGCTCAACGGCGAGACCATCCGTCTCGACGGCGCCATCCGGATGGCGCCCCGCTGAGGTGTGCCGGAGGGACTCCGAGTAGTGAGGACGGTGCGGGTGCCGGTTGTTTCGGCACCCGCACCATCCTTGCGCGGATCGGAGATCTAACGGGTTCGTCTGGGGCCGGGTGCGAGGCGGATACCGACGACGGTGATGACGGTGACCACCAGCACTGTCATCAGCCTCATGAGGTTCCAGACGGCCGGGTCGGGGGCCGGTTCGGCGGGTTGGATGTCCCGTCCGCGTGTCCGGTTCTGTGGGGCAGGGCGCGGCTCGGGTAGGGGACGTTCGGCCTGCGGCGGTATCGGTGTAGGGGCAGCTGCGGGAGCCGGAACGATAGGGAGTTCCGGGGCAGGCGGACCGAGTTGGAGGGGGCTCATAGGCGGGGGCGGGGTGGTGGGAAGCAGCAGAAGACACGTCAGCACTGCGCTGCCGGTAGCGGCACTGCCTGCGGCGGCGCTGCCCACGCCCGATCCACTCGATCCGGGGCCTATGAGACCAGGTACGAGGGAGCCGAAACCGCTGCCGGTCGCGAGCCCGAGCAGGAGCAACGCGCTGCCCGTCACGGCGCTGCCGGTGCACGCCAGCTGGACGCTGCCGGTGTCGACTCCCGGCGTCGCGGCCGGTCGTTCCGCCGTGACGTCCGAGTGGGGCGCCGGGCGTGCCGCGCCGCCGGTTTCCGCATCGCCGGTGGCGAGCGGACCGCCGCGAGCGCCGGCGGTCCCGGCGCTGCCGGTGGCGACGAGGCCGGCGCTGCCGGAAGGCAGCCGAATCGGGCCGAGACTCAGGGACCCACCGGACGTCTCACCTTCGGCAGCGGCGCTACCGGACGATGTGGCGGGGCGGTCGCTGGAACCACCGCCCGCGAAGGCGCCCACCGGCTCGGATCCGGTCCCCGCACTCCCGGTGGCGAGGTCGCCGAAAGGCGGCCACGGCGGTGCCTCCGCCGATGCTTCCAGCGGTTGGGCCACGAGTGCCGCTATGGTCAGGGGCAGCATCGCAGCGGCCAATCCCTTGGCCATTCTCGGTGTTCGAGATGTGTTTCGCTCGCGTCGCATGTGCAGTCGCCTCGTCGTAGTCGGAACCGGCCGGAAGATCACGTCGTGTGCTGGTACCGGGACAGTGCGAGTTCGAAGGCCTCCTTCGGGACCACGTTCCCACCGGAGAACGGCTCGTCGAGGTTGTAGATCGCCCGGATCACCACGCCGACGATGGCGCCGAGCAGCGCGGTTGTCACGACGGTGCGCTTGGTGACCTGGACGCCGGAGAGGACCACGCTGAACAGCAGCAGGACCGTGCAGATCCACATGGCCAGGTAGAGGAAGCCGGGAACGCGGTAACCGGCGTCCAGCGCGCGATCGGCACGTGCCTGCGCCACCGCGTCGAGGCTGGTCAGCGCACTGGTGCGAAGTGTGTCGACCTCGGGATCGGCCGGATTCACCACGGCAACGGCGTCGCGCAGGGTATCGAGGGTGTCCTGGGTGGATTGACTGAGATGACCGTCGTCGGCCATCACGGCCCATTCCGCGGTGAGAACCTGCTCGGTGTAATCGCGCACCAGTCCTTGGATGCGCGTGTGGTCGGGTTCGGGCATCCTGTGCGCGGCCCAGTAGGTGTCGATGAGCGATTTGGCTTCGGCGATGGTGTGATTGCGCGCGTTGTCGTACTGCTGCCAGGCGATCACGACGATGAACGCCACCACCGCCATGAAGATCGTGTTGATCAAGTTGAGCACCAGCGCGCCGACGGTGTCGTCGTCGGTGTGCCGCCATGCCTTCGGATGTAGGCGATCCCCCGCCACGAAGACGACCACCGCGACCAGTGCGGTGAGAGCGGGCACGAGAAACTCGAAGGCCATGCGGGGACTCCATTCTGTCTGAGTGGTTCTCGCGACCGCCGCGTCGGCGACGTACCGCAGCGCTTGTCGCACTACGGATTCGATGAATTCCGGGCATCGCCGTGTCCGAGGTCGATCGATGCGCCTGCGCTCAGCGGTACTGCGGCGACCTGGTCATCCCGAGCGAATCATGCTCGGATCGGAAAGCTCTCAGCGCTGCCGACGAGACATCACGCGATCCCGCGAGCCGGTCGAGACGCTCAGCGGGTCGCGGCTACCAGGCGAGCCGGAATTGTCCCGACAGGCGTTTCGATGGTCATGCGTGGCCCTCACCCCCGAGATGGATACCGAGACGATCGACGAGCACGCTGTCGATGGTCTGCGTCTGTTCGGATCTGATCAGTGGTGCACAGCAAAGCGATAACACGACACGACGCCGATACGGACCAGGCGCCGTCGAATTGTCCTATCCAGCAAATCGGTTCGGACGACACCGATGGTAGACCGCGAATACGCCTGCGCGTGGGAAATTTTCGGAATGCCTCGCCGCAATTCGTCCAGGACGCGGCGCGGACTGCTGCGGTCGGTCGCCCCGGACTACGGTGACCGGTGCCGACCCCGGGTCAGTGTTGTGCGAGGAAGTTGCTGCTGTGCAGCCGAAGGGTGCGTGATCCGCGACTTTGCCGATCACCGAACGATGCCGGCAAGCACCCCGTATCGGCTGCACGCCTGCTGGAGTCAGCGCAATAGTGACCGCTGTGCCGGGTCTGGTGGGCGTTGGGTTCGTCCGGTGCTTTTGTCGCGGTAGTCGCCGCCGTTCGGGGCTCGCATCGAAGCATGGGGTTAAGCCATTGGCACACAACAGGTCCCGGTCCGCAGTGGCTGGCCGACTCGGCCACCGCAGCACCTGCCGCGACGGCGAACGGCTTCGGAAACGTTCATCCGCTGGTCGATAGCGTGGGAACATCAGGGGGTGCGGGATTCCGGCGTGTCCGTGTACGCTTGCACAGCTACCGATCGGCGTAACGGGAATGCTCCCGGGTCGCGGATCGCGCGTCCAGACAACAGAAGAGCCACAGATGACCAGATACGCGCATTATGTCGGCAGCCTGCCTGCCGAGCTGATGACGGGTGATCGTGCCGTCATGCAATGGTTTGCCGACCACAGCGAGGGACGGCCGGTGACCGCCGTGCCTTGCGATCTCGATCCGGACTGGATTCTCGACTATCTGCGCACGCGCAAGCAGCATGCCGACGTCTTCGAGATCGTCCGCCCCGGCGAGTACGCCGACTACAGCGACTTCCCCAGTTACGGCCTGAGATCCGGGCGCACGTTGGAGCCGCGGCACGTCTCGATGGACCGGGTCGAGCGGATCGGCCAGGTCGTGGACACGTTCGAATCGCTGCGGAGCGACCGTCCGGAGCTGGCCGGAACGAAAGTCCAGATCAGCCAACCCAGTCCGCTGGATCTGGCGATGTTCGTCTTCGCAGGCGCCGCGGTCTCCGGTGGGCTTCCCGTCTGGCCCGCCGTGCGGCGCTCCGGGCTCGTGGTCGGCGCGCTTCGGCAGCTGCCGGTGTTCACCGAAGCGGTGATTCAGGAGATGACCGAGGTCGTCGAACGGTACGGTGACCGCGTGGTCTGGCAGCTGGAGTCGCCGATCGCACTGCTGAGCATGGTCAAGGCCGAACGACTACGTTCGCAGTGGGTCCTGGCACCGCTCGTCGCGCGGCAATTCGCTGGTTTCCTCGGCCGGATGCACCGAATCGGCGCGGAAGCGATCGTGCACCTGTGCTACGGCGACTATCAGCACAAGAGCCTGCTCACCCCGCGCACCCTCACTCCGGCGGTGAAGCTGCTCGGCCGCACGGCACGGCTGCTGCGTGAACAGGGCACACCACTGCCGCCGGTGCACATCCCGTGCGCCTACGGCGCCGAGCCGGCGCCGCTGGACCCGCGGTTCTACGCACCACTGCGCAAACTCGATCCCGACTGGAAAGTGATCGCCGGTGTCGTCTCCCCGGACTCCGAAGAGGACAGCGCCCGCGCGCTCGCTCTCTTCGAGCAAGCCGCCGGACGCGAGGCCTACGGTGTCGCCACCGCCTGCGGACTCGGCCGATGCACGGTCGACGACGCGCGGCAGGCGGCCGCGACGACGGTTGGCCTGGCCGGCGGTGGGGGACCCGAACAGTGATCTGCCGTGCGGTAGCCGACCGCGCGTGACCGCAGGGGAGCGGCGACGCCCCCCAGGTGCGGAACACGACCCGGAGCCGATGCGCGGCGACCGGATCGTGCGCTCCCGACCAGCGCCTACAGCGTGCTTTCGTGCCGAAATTCGGCGAATTGCCTTGTCCCGACGTGCCTCTCGGCCGTATGTCGGCGCCGCCTTCGTCAGCGGAGGGATCGGAGCGTTGCTATGTTGCTAGCGTATGCGGGTCGCCGAGCTCTGGACGACAGGTCCCGGCAGGCACGTGTACCCGCTCACAGATCACTTTCGTCGAATTGCAGTTCCATTACCTGGAGTCACGTTCTTGACCACACCACAGTCCCCGATGGCCGCGCCGCACACCACTGGAACCGGAGCGTGCCCCGTCCAGCACGGACCCTTGACGGAAGCGGACGCCCCGCGCGTCCAGATGTATACGAAAGAGTTCGTCACCGACCCGCACCATGCCTACCGCGAGATGCGGAGCAAGCACGGCTCGCTGGTTCCGATCGAGCTGGCGCCCGGCGTTCCTGCCACCCTGGTGATCGGCTACCAGACCGCGGTGCGCATCCTCAGCGATCCCGACCATTTCCCGGCCGATCCGCGCACCTGGCAGAAGACCATTCCCGACGATTCTCCGGTGCGGCCGATGATGGAGTGGTATCCGGCGGCACGGTACAACACCGGACTCGCCCATGATCGCTACCGGCATGCTTCCGTCGACGCCATCGACGGGATCGATTTGTTCGACGTGCCTACCACGGTCGAACAGATCGCCGTCCCGTTGATCAATGCGTTCTGCGCGGACGGATCCGCCGATCTGGTCACCCAGTACGCGTTTCCGCTGGTCCTGGAAGTCCTCAACCAGATGGTCGGCTGCCCGGCCGAGATCGGCGAGCGAGTCGCCACCGGTATGGCCGCGCGCTTCGACACGGTGCGGGGGCCCGAGGGCATGAAGATGCTCAAGGATGCGCTGATGCAGCTGATCCGGCTCAAGCGCCAACATCCCGGCGACGACGTCACCTCGCGGCTGGCGCACCACTCGACCGAACTCGACGACATCGAGATCTTCGCCCAGCTGATGAGCTTCTACGGGGCCGGATTCGAGGCGCAGCGCAATCTGATCACCAACGCCGTGCTGCTGATGATCACCGACGACCGGTTCCGCTTCGGTGACGTCCTCGGACGGAACCTGTCCACCACCGACGCGCTCGACGAGGTCTTGTTCAACGATCCGCCGATGGCGAACTTCTGCACGACATACCCGCGGCAGCCGATCATGGTCGACGGGGTCTGGTTGCCCGCGGACCAGCCGGTGGTCATCAGCCTCGCCGGGTGCAACAACGATCCTCAGATCCGTGGGACCGACGAGCCAGGTGGCAGTCGTATCGGCAATCGTTCCCATCTGGCGTGGAGTGCGGGTCCGCACGCGTGCCCGGCGAAATCCGTCGCCTACATGACGGTGCAGAACGCCATCGACCAGCTGTTCGACGCTCTGCCGGAAATCCAGTTGGGCAAGGCCGAACTGCAATGGCGGCCGGGACCGTTCCACCGGGCACTGATGGCCTTGCCGGTCGTCTTCCCGAAATCCGCGCCGGTCCGCGTCATATAGGCCCGGCCGATAACGAATGTGTCTTCACCGGCTCGGGTCCATACTGGTGCTCGCCGGTGAAAGCGGCTGACATGCCCGGCGATATCGCCGGCGCGACAGGCGCAGCCATCGGTATACGGATGTTCGTCGGCACAGGGGCGGGACGGTACGCCAGCGGTGGTCAGCGGAATGAGCGGCGGCGAGTTGTACGCTCGCGTCCGGGGCGAGGAGACCGCGTCGCTGCGGTCGGCGGCTGGAAACGCCGTTCGATTCGTGGCGGCCGTGGCGGCTGTTGTCGTGGTCTGGGCTCGCGGGCCGCAGCTGCTGGCGGCCTGGGTGCCCGCGGTGGACCTGTCGACGTGGCGGCAGCTGGTGCTGTTTCCGCTGGCCGTGCTGGGGGTGGGGGCGTTCGCCGCCGGTGCGGAGGCCGTCACCGACGCATCGCAGGGGTTGCGGGCGCGATCGCTGCGGCGACGCGTGGACCGTGATCCCGATCAGATCGCCATGCTGGTGCCGCCGCTGGACACGCACATGGCCACGGTGCAGGAGGTCCGAAGTCACGGCGCGGCCGCGAGCCGACGGTTGCTCTGGGGCGTGGTGCCGGTCGCGCTGTTCGTCTTGGTCCTGGTCTACGGGGTGACCGTGGAGGAACCCGACGGAACGCAACGTCCGGCGCCGGAACTGGAGCCTGCCGTCCTCGGCCTGATGGTCCTGTCGGCGGCGGTATTGCTGGCATCGGTCGCGCTGCGGTGGCGGCGTTGGAATGCGAGCCGGACGGTCGAGAAGTGGTCGAAAGACCCCGCCTACAGCGCCAGGATCAGCCCGATCGGCCCGGACCCGACTTGGTCTCGCGCGAGCGAGATTCCGGCGCTCACCGTGCGGTTCACCACCCCGCCGCGGGGCGGGGGAGACCTTCGCGAGGTCTCGCCGCGGTCGAATGTGATCGGCGCGAAGCCGGTACAGATCGCCTATCTGCGCCTGTTCGACAATCGGGCGCGCGCCCGGGAATTCCTGCGCGGCGCGTGGCGCGAGTTCGGGTATGTGCATCTCCTGCGCAGCGCCGCGTCGGTGAGTCCGGAGGAGGTGCGAGACGTGCGCAGGCGCAATGCCTTCCGCACCATGTTCGTGGCGTCACCGCGCATGTTGCGCGAAGAACTGGCGAAACACTCGGACGTACCGTTTCCACCCGGACGCAGGCGGCTGCTCGGGGTGACCGATCTGGCGGTCAAGGTCCGCGACCCCGCGGGCAGCTATCCCGTTCGCTCGATCCTCTGCCACGCCAGCTTCTGGCAGGCGGCGGTGGACACACTGCTGTCCCGGGTCGACTACGTCGTGCTCGACCTCGCCGGATACGTGCCGGCGAACGCGGGAACACGATTCGAGTTGCAACGTGTGATCGACCGCTTTCCCATTGCCGAAGTCATCTTCCTCTGCGACAAGCGGAGTGACCGGGCGTTCCTGAAAGCGCAAGTGCTCTATCACTGGTCGCGAATGGACAGCCGCTCACCGAATTCCGGCACCACCCCGCGGACGGCCCGGATCGCCGTGACCGACGGTCATCGGGCCGCCACCCGGTATCTGATGGCGGATCTGCAAGTCCGTGGTTGATGTCGCGAATGCGTGGTCGGGAATGGCGATCGGCGATGGTCGACTCGTAATTCTAAAGCAGCGCAAAAGGATTCGATACGGACCTGTCGCCTGTTACGCTTCGGCCATGTCGGTTCGAACGCGTCCCGCGGCCCGTGCGGCAGGCTGACGACTACCCCGGGCTGTTCCAGTCCGCGGACACGGCGTCGCTGTACGGCCAGAAGTTCTATCTTCGCGCCTACGGAGCTCGGCTTTGGCTGGCCGTGGTGGCGGCGGCGTGCGCGGCATTCACCATACGCGTCGGCGCTTCGGGCACCGATATCGCGGCCATCCTCACGGCGATGGCCTTCGTCGGAATCCTCGCGGTCGATGTGGGCGTTCTGCGCGGACGTCCGGGTAAGTCCTGGTACGAGGGTCGCGCGCTCGCCGAATCGGTGAAGACCTTGACCTGGAAGTACGCGGTACAGGGTGCGCCGTTCGTCGGGACGCTGTCTCCGGGCGAGGCCGATCGGATGTTGATCGAGCGACTCATGCTGCTGCGTCAGGATATCTCGGCGCTGGCGTTGCGGCCGACCACCGCCCCGGCCATCACCGATCGCATGCGGCGGCTGCGCTCCGCACCGTTCGACGAACGGCGCCGCGTCTACTTGAACGACCGCATCCGGGAACAGCAACGGTGGTACGCGGGAAAATCCGGATACCACCAGCGCAGGTCTCAGTTGTTCGGCACGCTGGCACTCGTTTTCGAGGTCGCGGGTGTCGCGGGAGCGCTGGCGAAGGCGTTCAACGCGGTGAACTTCGATCTCGCAGGCATTTTCGCGGCGGGGGTGGCGGGCTTGGCCGCCTGGTCGTCGGCCCGTCAGCACAGTACCGGCGCCGCCGCCTATGCCGTCGCCTCGAATGAATTGAGCATCGTCGCCGAGGTCTTGGAACAGAACGACACCGAAGCCGCTTGGGCCGACGCCGTATCCGATGCCGAGGAAGCGATCAGCCGCGAACACACGCTCTGGCGAGCCTCGCACGGCGAATGACCTGCGTGCACGACGGTGCCGCATCGATCGGACATCGGATGATCCGGCGTGGCTGCCGGATATGCCAGGCGTGGGCGCTTACCATGATCAAGCTGTGTGACGTGGCGGCGTCGCATGGCGAACGGGGAAGCGGCCCGTCCGGCGTGTTTCGTAGCGCCGGGCGGGCCGTTTGCGTTCGGCCCGGCCTGCCTTCGGCCCGTGTGATCCGTCGCAGCGGCGACGGGCGCGGGGCTCGGATGTACCGCCCGCGTTTGCCGCCGAGCGGCGCGGGTAGGCAACGACGAATGGCATAGGTCTGGAGGTCGGAATATGGCATCGAACAATGGGGTCGGACAGTTGCGCAGCGTCGTGCTGGATTGCCCTCAGCCGCGCAAACTCGCCAGGTTCTATCAAGAGTTGCTCGGGGGAGATCTGCTCGAGGACGATGACGACGACTGGGTGGTGCTGGTCGAGGCATCAGGTCGGCGCATCGCGTTCCAAACGGCGCCCGACTACCAGCCCCCGCGCTTCCCGGATCCCGAGGGGTCACAGCAAGTACATTTCGACGTCCTGGTGGACGATATCGAGCAAGCCGAGCCCGCTGTGCTCGCGTTGGGCGCGACACTCGTGCAGGACGAAACCGATGGAGCCTTCCGTGTTTATGCCGACCCGGTGGGGCATACGTTCTGTCTGGTGTTGCTCCCGGACGAGTAGAACTCCATCCGCGCCCGGTCCTGCCGCGCCGGAAGCGATCGCGCCATATGCGGCGGATGTCTTATCCGGGTGGCGGGCCGGGCCACGGCGGTACCGATCAGGCGGGCATGCTCCAGTTCATTCGGGCGGGGCCGGGTGCCGGATGTCATCGGCCACCGAACCGCCCGCGACATCGGCCGCCACACCGATTTCCTCCTCGTAGCGGTGCGCGGCGAGTACCTGGTCGCGGTCGTCGGTGATGTCCTGGAGCTTTCGGTCGTCCTCGGTGCCGGTGGCCTGGGTCTCCAGGACTCCGGCATCGGTGTCGGGCTCCTCTTCGGCGAGCCGGTCGCCGAGCGGTCGAGGATGAGATTGCTCCCACTGCGTCACGCCGTACTTCGTGACGCCGCTCCAGTGCTCCGGTGGGTCCATTCCGGCCTCGAGCGGGTCGGAACGCAGCCGATCCTCGTCCAGATCCTCGGCGCTGCTGAGGGCCGCCGCATCGGTCTCGACCGCGTCGGGCGCGCCGGTGTCCTGCGGCGGGTCGTATGTCTCGTTCGGTTCGGTCATCGCTGCCTCCTCTCCTGCATTCAGCGACTTCCCGCAACGGTGGTCGGCAAACCCCCGGGAAACGGATGGACGGCGTCCGCGACCGGCTGCGGGCCGTGCGCCGGAGCCCGGGGTCGCGGTCGGGGTGGGCGCGACCGTCACCGTCGGGTGAACACGCCGAGGTGTTCGGTGTCGTAGTACTCGAGGGTGAGTTTGTTGCCGTCGAACCTCGCCTGGGAGACCGATCCGTGCGGGGCGTTCTCGCCGGGAGGCGTGAAGACGAAAGTGTCGCCGTTCCAGTGCTTCAAGGGGAAGGTCATGTTGTTCGGGCCCAGGGTGAGCGTGAGGAATTGATCGGTGGCGCTGATCGTCGCCGGTCCGTAGTAGGCGTTGTCGTAGGTACCCGCGTATGCCGCCGCCGGTCGCGCGGGTGCGGGGTCGGCGGGCGGCTGTTTGCCCGCCAGCGCCCCGGCCGGTGCTCCGAGCGGCTGGAACGCCGTTCGATACAGAGTGCGCCAGTCCTGCTGGACCTCCCCGAACTGCACCAGGTCGGCGAACTCCGCGTTCAGCGTCTCCGGCACGCCGATCGGGGCCGCGTTGGTGAGCGTCACGATGCCGACGTCGGCCGAGGGGATCAGGGTGAACGCGGTGGCCGCGCCGAGGCCGAACGCTCCCGAGTGACCGAGCACGACGCGGCCCGCGGCGGAATCACTCACATTGAAGCCGAATCCGTAGAACCCGGCCCGCGCGTCCGGCGTTTTCGGTGGCGCCGACACGGCTTGCGGAGAGATTGCGGGCAGCAGATCCTCCGATGGCACCAGGACCGAGCCTCCGGCGGAGCCGTCGGCGAGCACCATCGTCATCCATTTGGCCATGTCGGTCACCGAGGAGCTGACGCCGCCCGCCGGGGACTGCGCGTCCGGTTGGCGCTGTGGGTTCGCCGGCTCGTACTTCCCCTCGATCAGCACGTGCCCCTCCGCGCGGTTCGCGCGGGACACGAAGTCGGTGTAGCGGGAACTGGTCGAATTCATGCCGAGGGGACCGTAGATGGTCTGTGCGGACAACGTCTCCCAATCGGTTCCCGCCGCGGTGGCCACGGCGACGGCGGCCGCGGTCAGCCCGAAATTGGTGTACTCGTAGGAATCGCGGAACGTGCCCAGCGGCAACAGCCGAAGCCGGTCGAGAATTTGACCGCGGTCGTAGCCGAGATCCTCCAGCAGGTCGCCCGCGTGATCGGGCAGTCCGGAGCGATGCGCGTACAGATCCCCGATCGTGACGTGCTCGGTGACGTAGGGATCGGCGAGGGCGAAGGACGGCAGCAGCCGGTGCACCGGAGTGTCCCATTCGACGCCTCCCGCGGCGATCCGGCGGGCGACGACCGTGGCCCCGACCGGCTTGGACAACGACGCCAGCTGGAAGACCGTATCCGGGTCGACCTTCTCGTCGGTGACGACGTTGCGAACGCCGAATCCCTTGCTGTATACGACCTTTCCGCCGTGAACGACGGCGACCGCCATGCCGGGAACCCCGGAGGAGGCGAACAGGTCTTCCGCGAGCCGGTCCAGCTCGCCCAGGGCATCGTCGATCCGGCCGTCCGGTATCGGCACACCGGCGATCCGGTTGGGCAGCACCGCGGAACTGGACGGTGCTCCCGCTCGCGTGGAGTCCGCTCCGTCGCCGCCGCACCCCGCTATCGCGAGGATGAGGACCGTCGCCATCGCCACGGGGCCGAGCAACATGCGCCGCAGTGTGCTCACGGATCGCCTCCTGGCTGTCGCAGCGACAAAAGACCAGATAAAGGCTAGTTGAGGCGAGATTGCTGCGCGGTCGGTTCGGGTTTTCGCGGCGACGGGCCCCGCACTCGCCCGCCGCCGTCGAATCCCGGCAGATCAGACCGGCGGCGGAGCTATCCGGCGGCGGGCGTCTCCCGGATCTCCACGATCGGAAGCACCAGCGCCGCGGGCGAAGTCGCCGGAACCGCCGGATTCACCGGTGCGATGGGAGCGATACGCCGGTATCCCGTGCCCACCGGTGGGCGGGCGTCCACCTCGCCCTTGTTCGGCCAGTACGCCGCCGCCCGCTCGGCCTGCGCGGTGATCGTCAGCGACGGGTTGACGCCCAGGTTCGCCGAGACCGCCGCCCCGTCGACGACGCTGAGCGTCGGGTAGCCGTACACGCGGTGGTAGCCGTCGATCACACCGTGCTCGGCATCGGCCCCGATCGCCGCGCCGCCCAGGAAATGGGCCGTGAGCGGGATGTTGAAGATCTCCCCCCAGCTACCGCCCGCGATGCCGCCGATCTTCTCCGCGACCCGCCTGGTGACGTCGTTGCCCACCGGAATCCAGGTCGGATTGGGTTCGCCGTGGCCCTGTTTGCTGGTCAGCTTGCGGCCGAACAGGCCGCGTTTGGTGTAGGTGGTGATCGAATTGTCCAAGTGCTGCATGACCAGCGAGATGATGGTCCGCTCACTCCAGTTCTTCGTGCTCAAGAAGCTGAGCAGGTTCATCGGGTGCCGCAGCACCAGGCCGAGGAAGCGCAGCCAGCGCGGGATCCGGCCACCGCCGTCGACCATGAGCGTCTGCAGCAGCCCCATCGAGTTGGAGCCCTTGCCGTAGCGGACCGGCTCTATGTGCGTGTCGGGAGTGGGATGAATGGACGAGGTGATCGCGACGCCCTTGGTGAAGTCGGTGCCGGGGCGCACCTGCTTGGTCGCGGCGCCGACGATCGACTCCGAGTTGGTGCGCGTGAGCACGCCGAGCCGATCGGACAGGTTCGGCAGCACACCCTTGTCGCGCATGGCGAACAGCAATTTCTGGGTACCGCGCGTGCCCGCCGCGAGCACGACGTGCGCGGCGGTGAGCGTGCGAGGTTGCTTGCGAATCCAGGCGCCGGTACGAGCGGTGGACACGTCCCACGTGCCGTCCGGGTGCGGACGCAGTTCGGTGACCGTCGTCATCGGGATGACTTCGGCGCCCGCCTGCTCGGCCAGGTACAGGTAGTTCTTCACGAGCGTGTTCTTCGCGCCGTACTTGCAGCCCACCATGCAGTCGCCGCATTCGACGCACCCGGTGCGCTCCGGCCCGACGCCGCCGAAGTAGGGGTCGGGCACGGTCTTGCCCGGCTCGCCGAAGAACACGCCGACCGGCGTCTGCACGAAGGTGTCGCCGACACCCATGTCGTCGGCGACGGCCTTGAAGACCTCGTCGGCGGGCGTCATGTGCGGGTTCCGCACCACGCCGAGCATCTGCTGCGCCCGCTCGTAGTACGGGGTGAGTTCGTCGCGCCAGTCGGTGATGTCACGCCACTGCGGGTCGCGGAAGAACGGCTCCGGCGGCACGTACAAAGTGTTCGCGTAATTCAGCGATCCACCCCCGACGCCAGCGCCGCCGAGGATGAGGACGTTGCGCAGCGGATGGATGCGCTGGATTCCGTAGCAGCCGAGTGCGGGCGCCCAGAGGAACTTCTTCAGCTCCCAGCTGGTCTTGGGCAGTTCGTCGTCGGCGAAGCGCCGGCCCGCCTCCAGTACGCCGACCTTGTACCCCTTCTCCACCAGTCGAAGCGCGGTGACGCTGCCGCCGAACCCGGAACCGACGATCAGCACGTCGAAATCCGTCGTCCGCTGGTCCATGTGGAACTCCTCGATCGTGTCGCCAGTGACTCGGCTAACACTACTCCCGGGTAAGTAACGGTTCGCAAGTCGGCTCGAACCAGCCGATCACTCCGGTGATCAGCGGTGCCGGTGGTCGCCTGCCCCGGTTAAAGAGCGATGCTCTCAATAGTTGACAACGCTCTCGGATGCGCGCATCGTTTCTGTTATGCCGACGACACCCCGCGCCCGCGCCAGGGCCCAGACCATGAACGACATCGTCCGGATCGGGCGCGAACACCTGGCGACCGAAGGCGCCGCCGCCTTGTCCCTGCGCGCGGTCGCGCGTGACCTCGGCGTGGTCTCCTCGGCTGTCTACCGGTATGTCCGCAGTCGCGACGAGCTGCTGACCCTGCTCGTCGTGGACGGCTACAACGCCCTCGGCGACGCGGTCGACGAGGCGCTGGCCGAGGCCGGGGACGATCCGATCGACGGGCTGCGGGTTCTGGGTCGCACGGTGCGGCGTTGGGCACTGGCCGAACCCGCTCGCTACGGGTTGTTGTTCGGTACGCCGGTTCCCGGCTACGACGCACCCGCCACCGAGACCACCGCGCCGGGCACCCGGGTGATCGCCGCGCTGCTGACCCTGTTCGCTCAGGCCCATCGTGCCGGCCGACTGGCCGCGCCCGGTAAGGAGCCGCGGATCTCCGCGCCTCTCGCGGGCAGCTTCGCGGTGATCCGCGACGAGTTCCCGCTCGAGGTGCCCGACTGGCTGGTCGTCCGCGGCGTAACGTTCTGGGTCGGCCTGTTCGGGGCGGTGAGCGCGGACGTCTTCGACATGTACGGCATCAACACTTTCGCCGACCGCGACGAATTGTTCGAACTCCAGCTCGACGGACTGCTGGACATGCTCGGTTACCGCGGGTGACCACCCGCGGTGACCGGGCGGCCCGGCACTGTTCATGGCACGGTGTGCTGCGATGGAACTCGTGACGATGCCCGGCGAACAGTTCCCCGCACACGACGCGATCGCATGGGCGCACCGGATGGGTGCGCGCATTCCACTGGTCAATGCGCCGATGGGGGGTGTGGCGGGCGGACGGCTCGCCGCGGCGGTGACCGCGGCCGGCGGCCTCGGGATGATCGGGATGGGCAGTGCCGGATCGGTCCGGGCGCTGCAGCGGGAATTGCCGCACCTGCGTGGCATCGACGGCCCGTTCGGCATCGGCCTGGTCGATTGGGTGGTCGCCGGGGAGCCGCGACTGCTCGAGGTCGCGATCGAGGCGCGTCCCGCACTGATCTCGGTGAGCTTCGGGGAAGACTTGGGCTGGGCCGCCCGAGTCGCGGACGCCGGGATCGTCCCGGCCACTCAGGTGTACAGCGGGCAGGACGCGCGGCGTGCGCAAGCCGCCGGTGTCGGCGTCCTCGTGGCCCGCGGCGTGGAGGGCGGTGGGCACGGCGCCGTGAACGCGTCGCTGCTGCCGCTGCTGGAAGAGGTGCTGGACGCGGTAACGGTCCCGGTGCTCGCGGCGGGCGGCATCGGCGCACCGGGGGATCTCGCCGCCGTGCTGCGCGCCGGGGCCAGTGGCGCATGGCTCGGCACCTGCCTGGCGGCCTCCTCGGAATCGCTGCTGTCGGATGCGGGCCGTCGTGCTCTGATCGAGGCACGCGGCGACGACGCGGTGCTCACCCGCGCGTACGACGTGGGAATGGAATTGCCTTGGCCCGCCAGGTTTCCCGCGCGGGTGCTGCGCACCGGGTTCACCGACCGGTGGACCGGGCGAGAAGAAGAGCTCGCCATGGACGCGGCGGCCAAGCGCGCTCTCACCGCGGCGCTCGCCGCTGACGATCCCGCCGTCGCGCCGATCGACGCGGGGCAGGGGGTCGGCCTGATCACCGCCGTGGAACCGGCCGCGCGCGTGCTGGAGCGGCTGTGGGCGGGGGCGACCGGATCGGTCGTGAGCTGAGCGGTTCAGTCCTCGCTGCTGGTTCGCTCACCGAGATAGCGGATCAACTCGGGATCGGAAGAGACCAGGCGGTCGACCTCCTCTCCGCCCGTGCACTGGTAGAGGGCGACGGTGACCGAACCGGGCCGGCGTCCGGTGACCCGCCAGATTCCGCCGGAATCGGCCCAGCGCCGCAGCACCGCGACGGGATCGTCGGTCATCGTCCACCTCCACTCGATGGTGTGCCCCGAAGTGTCACCGCGGGACGGTGACCGGGTCGGAACAGCTGGCGGGCGCGTCGACGAAGGAACAATCCTTCGGCGCACGGGTCGGCCGGTAACCGGGCGCGACGCCGCCGGTCCGGGTGATGTCGGTGTATGCGGCCACCGCGTCCGTCGGCTTGCGCGTTAGGGCGGGATCGGTGAGGACGTCGACGGTGTAGAGGCCGAAACGTGGTGTGTAGGAGCCCCACTCGTAATTGTCGGTCAAACTCCAATAGTTGTAACCTATCAAGTTCATGCCGTCGTCCTTGGCTCGCTGGAGCCAGTAGACGGTGTCGCGGAGTGAGTCGGCGCGGCTGTATCCGTCCGCGCGGGGCAGGCCGTTCTCGGTGGGCATCCCGTTCTCGACTATGTAGAGCGGCTTACCGGGGAACTGACGCGCATAGTGTTGCAGCGCGTAGTAGATGCCTTCCGGCTGCAGCGGGTTCTTCCACAACTCCGTGAAACTCGCCGTGGCGGTGAGGCTGTCGGGGGAGAGGCCGTAGTAGTAGTCGATGCCGATGTAGTCGAGCTTTGTGTCGAGCCTGTCCACCAGCGGCTTGTTCACCACATCCTCACCGCCAGGGATGTAGGCGACATTGCTGGTCACCATGGCGCCCGGTTGTACCCGGTGGATGTAGTCGTAAATGCTGTTGTGCGCCTGGGCGATCCGGTCTTGCATCGCGGGCGCGGCCGCGGGCGAAAGTCCGCCGTGGCGCAGTTCGTTCAGCAGGTAGAAGGTCGGCTCGTTGAACGTCACCCACAACGGCTGGAACGGGGCGTAGCGATCGACGACCGCTCGTGCGTTGGCCAGCCAGTCCTCGACGAGGCCCGGGTTGTTCCAGCCCCCGCGGTCGACCGCCCAGCCCGGGTAGACCCAGTGGTCGATGGTGATCATGGGACGCATGCCGGCAGCCGTGATCGCGGCGACGACATCGTCGTAGAACTTCAGCCCCTCGAGGTCCCACTTGCCCGGTTCGGGCTGGAGGCGTGCCCACTCGACGCCGATGCGGTACACCTTCACGCCCAGATCGGCCGCAAGGGCGATGTCGGAGCGGTAGCGCGCGTAGAAGTCGATCGAATCCCGGTAGGGGTCGGTCGTTTTCCCGGACGCGACGTAGCGGGACCAGTTGCTGTCCGGGGCATGGCCTTCCGATTGATATCCCGACGAGGCGACGCCCCAGAGGAAATCCGGGCCCATCGGGGTGACCGCGGCGGGCGGCTCGGGGCGGGCGGCTGCTGGGGCGGCGCCTCCGAGCAGTACCGCGGCGACGGCCACCAAGGCGGCAGAGACATGGCGGCGGTGTGAACGCATCGAACTCCTGTTCCGAAAGGGGCTGATCCTCGTCGTCCTTCGGGTGCTCGAACCAGGGTGGGGGAGGACGGCACGGGGGACAGGGTAACTGGTCGCTTGTCCGTTTTCTCGAAAGTCGGGGAGGGGTGCGCTTCGAGTACTTGCGCGGAACGGAGTTGCGTGGAGGGCGATGTGGCGGAGTCCAAATAACATGTTGATACGTAGATATTCGCATTCAACTATGCATCGACCTCAAAGCCACGCAACACTTCCGTAACCACCAAACAGTCATGCGCCACAACTCCGCCTAGGACGAGACAGGCGGCGATCGCGAAGATCAATACTTCGCAATGGATATCGAAGACCGAGAGGCCGACTGTGCATAGATGTTGGTACGAGGTGTTAGATCTGTTGTAGAGCGCCTGCCAGCCTGCGAGTCGTACGGAGAGGTGTCCTGAAGTGGTGTCTAATCCGTTGCCGCGCGTGGCGAGACGGCTCGCTCAGCAGCGCTGGGTGATGCGGTCGGCGCCGGTCGTGCTCCGACTCGAGCGCGTGATCCGGCGGGTGAGCGACGGGCGAAGGGGTGTCCTGGATCTGGTGGGGTTGCCGTCCATCGAGGTCACGGTGCCGGGTCGGAAGACGGGGATCCCGCGGACCACGTCGTTGCTGTATGTGCCGCATGGTGCGGACTTCATCGTCCTCGGCTCGAATTGGGGGAGTGCCGAACATCCGGCGTGGTCGGCGAATCTGCGTGCCGCGCAGACTGCCTCGGTCCGGCACGAGGGTGAGCAGTTCCTGGTCGCGGTGCGTGAGATCGACGGTGTGGAGCGCAAGCCCTTCTGGGATCTGGCGGTCGAGTTCTGGCCAGGTTATGCCATGGAGTACGAGCTCTCCGGCGGCCGTGTGTTCCGGATCTTCGAGCTGCGCCGTAAATCCGGCTGAGGTGGCGTTGGTGGGGGGACGGGCGGCGCCGCGATGTCGGTGGGGCCGATTACGGTGGGGCGGTGAC
Organism: Nocardia sp. NPDC003999; assembly: GCF_053604885.1. Lineage (NCBI taxonomy): Bacteria > Bacillati > Actinomycetota > Actinomycetes > Mycobacteriales > Nocardiaceae > Nocardia > Nocardia sp. NPDC003999. Next base: position 48,129 of record NZ_JBSGIB010000021.1, on the reverse strand, counting down.
CACGCATCTGACCCACTGGGGCGCGTTCGAGGCGGACAGCGACGGTGAACGACTGACGGAGGTCCGGCCGTGGCGTGGTGATCCGGAGCCGATGCCGTTGATCGGGAACGTCGCTTCTGCGCAGCACCACCCCACTCGGATTGATCGGCCGTATGTCCGCCGGGGTTGGCTGGAGAACGGGCCGGGGCCGGGGCGGCGCGGTTCGGAGGCTTTCGTTCCGGTGTCGTGGGAGCGGGCGTTGGACCTGCTGGCCGGTGAGCTCGGCCGGGTGTACCGGCGGTATGGGGCGGAGGCGGTGTATGGCGGTTCGTACGGCTGGGCGAGTGCGGGGCGGTTCCATCACGCGCAGAGTCAATTGCACCGCTTCCTGAACTGTCTCGGCGGCTACGTCCGGCACGTGAACAGTTACAGTCTGGGCACTTCGACGGTTTTCCTGCCGCACGTCATCGGCGACATCGGCTGGTTGACGCAGCAGGCGACGGCGAAGGCGGTACTGGCCGAGCACTCCGAACTCGTGGTGGCCTTCGGCGGTCTGTCACCGAAGAACGCGGCGGTGTCGCCTGGTGGCGTCTCCCGGCACAACGTGCGGGGCTGGATCACGGCGGCGCGGGAGCGGGGCTGCCGGTTCGTGTCGATCAGTCCGTTGCGCGACGACACCCCGCCGGAGAGCGAAGCCGAGTGGATCGCGCCGCTGCCTGGCACCGACGTGGCGATGATGCTTGCGCTGGCTCAGGTGCTGGACGCGGAAGGCTTGGCGGACACGACGTTTCTGCGTGAGTACACGGTCGGCTTCGAGCGTTTCGCGGCGTATCTTCGTGGCGCGGTGGATGGAGTCGTCAAGGATCCGGAGTGGGCCGCGGCGATCACCGGTGTGGGGGCGGAGCGTATCCGGATGCTGGCGCGCGAGATGGCCGCCGCTCGAACTCTGGTGACGGTGAGTTGGTCGTTGCAGCGGGCGCGACATGGTGAGCAGCCGTTGTGGGCGGGTGTGGTGCTGGCGGCGATGCTGGGGCAGATCGGCCTTCCCGGCGGCGGGTTCGGGCATGGTTACGGATCGGCCGCGGGCGTCGGGGAACCGGCGCGCGGGCCGGTGCCGCGACTTCCGCAGGGGCGCAACGGTGTCGATGCCTTCATTCCGGTCGCGCGGATCGCGGACATGCTGCTGAATCCGGGTGCGCCCTATCGGTACAACGGTCGGGATCTGGTGTATCCGGATGTGCGGTTGGTGTATTGGTGTGGCGGCAATCCGTTCCATCACCATCAGGATCTGGCCCGTTTGCGAATGGCGTTCGAACGGCCGGACACGGTGGTGGTGCACGATGCGTTCTGGACGGCTACCGCGCGGCACGCGGACATCGTGTTGCCGTCGACGATGTCCATCGAGCGCGATGACTACGGCGCGGGGGAAGGTGACCGGTCGTTCTTTCCGATGCGAGCGCTGACCCGCCCGCCTGCCGAGGCGCGCGACGATTATCGGATCTTCGCCGAGATGGCGGATCGGCTCGGGGTCGGCAAGGAGTTCACCGAAGGACGTTCGGTCGCGGAGTGGCTGCGGCATCTGTACGAGGGGTGGCGCGTAGAGCAGTCGCGTGCGGGACAGGAGTTTCCGGATTTCGACGCGTTCTGGTCCGGCGAGGCCCTCGAGCTTCCGGTGCCGGGCCCACGGCAGGTGCTTGCCGCGGACTTTCGCGCAGACCCGGACCGGTACCCGCTGAGCACGCCCAGCGGGAAGATCGAGATCTTTTCGTCGACGATCGATGGCTTCGGGTACGCCGATTGCCCGCCGCATCCGGTGTGGCTGGAGCCGGAGGAGTGGCTCGGTGGCGCGGCGGCGGAGCGGTTCCCCGTGCAGTTGGTGGCGAACCAGCCGCGGACGAAGTTGCACAGTCAGCTGGACGTGGGCGCCTATAGCCAGTCGGTGAAGATCTCCGGGCGGGAACCGATCCGGATGCATCCCTCGGACGCCGAGGCTCGCGGTCTGTGTGCCGGTGACATCGTGCGGGTGTTCAACGATCGGGGTAGTTGCCTGGCGGGGTTGGTCGTGGACGAGGGGGTGCGAGCCGGTGTCGCGCAGCTGTCCACCGGCGCGTGGTACGACCCCGACCCGGCGGATCCGACGTTCTGCCGTCACGGTAATCCGAACGTGCTGATCGCCGACCGCCCGTCCTCGACGCTCAGCCAAGGGTGCGCCGGGCAGCTCACTTTGGTGGAGATCGAGCGTTATGCGGGCCCGCTCACGCAGGTGGAGGTGGTCCGCCCGCCGGAGCGGACGGGCGCGGAAGCGTTGTGAGGTCGCCGAGCAAGGCGGAGGTTGCCTGGTCGATGGAGGTGATGGTGGATCTGGATCTGGCGGCGTTGCGGGCGTTCGTCGCTGTGGTGGAGGAGGAGCAGTTCGGTCACGCCGCCGCTGTGCTGGGTATCAGCCAGCAGGCGGTGTCCAAGCGCATCGCGAAACTCGAATCGCAGTTGGGTGCGGAGCTTTTCGAGCGTGGACGCGGTGGCAGCGCGCCGACCGCCGCGGGTCTTCGGCTGTTGCCGCATGCGCGTTCACTGCTCGTGGGCGCCGAGGCGGCGGTGCGGTCCGTGCGCGAGCGGGTGCGGCCGTTGCGGGTGGCGGTTCTGGGTAAGCGTATGGCCGCGACGGAGTTGATGGAGTTCTATCTCGCGCGTCATCCGCGCTGTGAGACCGAGATCGTCATGTCGAACATGATCACGACGTCGCGGGAGGCGCTGCGCAGCGGTCTGGTCGACGCGGCCTTGGCCCGCGCGCACGGCGGCCCGGTGGCGTTGTCCGATGACATCGTCGCGGCTCCGGCGTATCTGGAGCCGCTGTATCTGCTCGTGGGTAAGGACCATCCGTTCGCGGGCCGGTCGACGATCGGGTTGCGGGAGGTCGCGGGGCATCCGGTGTGGGTGCCCGGTGCGGCCGTGCCGTCGGAGTGGGCCGATTTCTATCGAGAACTCAGCGCGTTCAGCGGGATTCCGATCGATACCGGGGGTCCGCTGGAGAATATGGCGGGAATCGTCGAACGTATCGCGGATTCGTCGTCGTTGGCGACCTTCGCCGGTGACGGCGGGCAGACGCCGTGGCATCCGAACGTGCGGCGGCTGATGATCGTGGATCCCACTCCGGCCTATCCGCTGGCGCTGCTGTGGTCGGCGGGTGACCGGCATCCGGGATTGCGGCATTTGATCGAGCATGTCGCGGAGAGCTACAACCGGGATACCGCCGCCGCCTGCTGGGTTCCCGAACCCGATCAGGAGTTGTTCGGCGTGCCCGGTGTGGTGGCCGGTCCGTAGTGTCGGCCCGTGCCTCTACCATTCCCCGGGTGACCGGATACGACCCGCTCGACGCGTTCGAGCACCTCGACACCTCGACGTTGCCGCCGCGCCAGCAGCGGATTCTCGCCACGATTCGGGACTGGGTTCTGCGGTACGGGTATCCGCCGAATACGCGCGAGATCGGTGACGCGGTGGGTCTGCGGTCGGCGTCGTCGGTGTCCAAGCATCTGAAGAGCCTGGAGGAGCGTGGTTTTCTGCGCCGCGGCCGGACGGTGTCGCGTCCGATCGACGTGCGGATGTTCCTGCGGGCTCCGGTGCGGCGGGAGACGGCGGAGGATTCGGTGGCGGTGCCGGTGGTCGGCGATATCGCGGCGGGTGCTCCGATCCTGGCCGAGGAGCATGCCGACGACACGATGACGTTGCCGCGCGAGTTGGTCGGCCGTGGCACGGTGTTCGGGTTGCGGGTGCGTGGTGATTCGATGATCGACGCGGCGATCTGTGACGGCGACGTCGTGGTGGTGCGACAGCAGCACGAGGCGCATTCCGGTGAGATCGTGGCGGCGATGATCGAGGGAGAAGCGACGGTGAAGGTGTACCGGCGGCGTAGCGGTCATGTGTATCTCGAGCCGCGCAATCCGGCCTACGAGGTGATCGACGGTGACGAAGCGGTGGTGCTCGGCAAGGTCGTGTCGGTGATGCGGCGGGTCTGAGCTCGGTGCGCTTGCTCGGTGGGCGTCGCGTTGACCGGTGCAGGGGTCTGGACCGACAGGGGATCGCGGTGGTCGAGCAGGTCGGGGCCTTGCTTGTCCCAGTAGCCGCCCAGGTCGACGCGACGCGCGCTGCGATCAATGTTCGGGGGAGTTCGGGCCGTTCCCGCCGCGCGGCACTGCGGATCGATGCCTCGGTGGGGCGGCGAATTCTCGCAGGGCCGCGACCGCGGCGTTGTATCCGCTCATCCCGTGCGCTCCCGGCCCTGGCGGGACGGCGGCCGAGCAGATGAACATCCGGTTCGCCACATGATAGGGGCGCCTGGTGATGCGTGGTCCGCCGAAGACCAGCTGGCGGATGCTCTTGTCGCCGGTCAGGATGTCTCCGGCCACATAGTTGGGATTGTAGGCCTGCATGTCGATGGGGCCTACGACGGTGGTGGCGAGGATGCGGTCTCGGAACCCCGGTGCGAACCGCTCGACCGCGTCGAGCATTACTTCGGTGATGTCCTCCGAATACCCTTGTGGCACATGGGCATACATGTCGACCGGGTGCATGTTTCCTTGTGATCGTGTTGGGTCGGCGAGGTACTGCTGTCCGACGATGATGAACGGTCGGTCGGAAAGCCGACCTCGATGCACAGCGCGTTCGGCGCGGACCACGTCAGCTGCGCTGCCGCAGATGTGCAAGCTTCCCGACTTCCTGGCGTGCGGGCTGGTCCAGGGAATGCCGCCCGCTATGGCGAGGCTTATCTTGTATGCGGCGGGCCCGTGCCGGAAGCGCCGGTACGCCCGGGCGACCCGTGACGGCAGCCGGTCACCGGCGATGTCGGCGATAGCGGCCGGGGCAAGATCGAACATCACGAGGTCGGCCGGCGGCAGTCGGTCCAGCGACTCGACCCAGAACCCGGTCTCGATCTTTCCGCCCAGATCTCTCAGCGCCGCCGCCATGGCTTCGGTGATGGCGCGTGAGCCGCCCACCGCGACTGGCCACCCGTAGCGATGGCCCGCGGTGGTGATGCCGAGACCGATCGCCGCGGACAGGATCCGGTGCTGTGGTTGCCAGCCGTGCGCCATGTTCCCGGCGAACAACGCCCGTCCCCGCTCGGTCCGGAACAGCCGTCCGAGTGCGGTGGCGGGGATCAGGGTCGGGATGCCGAATCGGGCCAGCCGCAGCGGATGTGACGGTATCCGTAGGAGTGGTTGCATGACGTCCTTCGCCAGCAGTTCGTATCCAGCGGCGGGGTCGGCGAACAGGCGGCGCCAGATCGGCCCGTCCGGCCCGAGGCCCGCCGCGGTCTCTTCGACGGATTGATACAGCACTGCCGCTGTTCCGTCGTCGAGCGGGTGAACGCAGTCGATTTCCGGCCATGCCCATTTCAATCCGTAGCGGGCCATGTCGATTCCGGCGAAGAACGGTGAGCCGACGGCCATGGGGTGGGCCATGGCGCAGTGGTCGTGCAGCAGACCGGGGAGGGTCAGTTCGCCGGAGCGGGTGCCGCCGCCGATGGTGGCGGCACCTTCCAGCACGGTGACGTCGACCCCGTGCCGGGCCAGTGTCACGGCGGCAGCCAGTCCGTTCGGGCCGGAGCCGACCACGATCGCCGTGGTCATCGCGCACGCGCCGAGGGCAGATCCTGGGTGTCGTCGTGGTGGAGAGGATGAACCGGGAACAGATCGTCCGGCTCCGGCCATGGCTGGCGGGCAAGCATGTCCTCGACCAGTACGTAGCCCTCCTCGATGACCCCGGTTCTGGCATCGATGATGCGGTATGCCTGGCGTTGCCGGTGGATGGGCTGAGATTCGAGGACGACGACGCGAAGCTCGCCCTCCTCGAACTGGCAGCGCCGCTGCAGCGCTGTCAGCAGTTGTTCGTTGTGCAAGTGCCCTTCACCGAAGTTCCAGCCCAGCAGCGGGCCTGCGACAATCTCTCCGTCGCGGACGGCGTAGTCCTCCGGGTTGTCGACGGCGCGTGCGATGAGGCCGTTGAGTGCCCGGCCGTGGGTGTGCATCGATCGCCAGCCGAGCCCGGTCTGGATGAGGATGTCGGCGGTCTCGGGGCCGTACAGCTTGGTCAGCTGGGTGACCGGCAGCGCGGCGCTCATGGTGACGTGCTGCTCGAGTTTCAGCTCGGCGTCCCCGCGGAAACACCAGGCGCTTGTGGCCCAGTTGCCTGCGTAGTAGCGCATCGATGTCAGGAACGAAACCCATTGCGGCCGAATATGTCCCACGACCACGACAAGTGCGGAGAAGAGGATCATCGCGAGCACCAGCGGTGATCGAAGCTGCTGGACGTGGATGTAGCCGTAGTGTCCGAACAGGTAGAACAGGCTGAAGATGAAGAAGATGTTCCATTCCAGCGGCACGCCCATCGGGACGGTGGAGATGATGTGCAGGTGGAAAACGGCCATGAAGATGATCGCCGCCCAGGTCAGTGGGCCGCCGTGGCCGACGAACACGAGGTAGGCGGGAACCAGGTATTCCACGACGGTGCCGCCGTGAGCCAGCAGAGCCGGGATACGTGACGGCCGCAGGTCCTGCGGTGGGTTGCGGTACATCTTGCGCTCGAGCCATCCGAGTCGCATGACGGGGCTGTTGCTCATCATGACGGCGACCACGTGCCCGAAGTGATGGTTGAGCTTGGACGTGGCCGCACCCCACCACAGTGCCAGCATGACCAGCTTGAATCCGATCACCATGTCGGCGAAGGGGACGAAGAACATCAGCAGCATCAACAGGTAGTGCTCGGGGCGTGCGGCCAGAAACACCGTCTTGTCTCGCAGCCCGAGCACGCAGAGGGCGATGACCAGAGCGACGACGACCATGGGATCGAGCAGGCCTACATGGCCGCCGTCCACCGGCGGAACGCCGCGACCGGAGGCGAGCAACGCCTGGATTCCGGATCCGAGGACGACCGCGTACAAGGCGACATCGATGAGCCCGCGCTCGTCACCACGGGTGAACGGCACCTTGCCCGGCCATGGCGGCAGCCGCAGGGTGCCGGGACGCAGGAAGTACAGCAGCCCGCCGAGTGGCGGCAGGAACCGCATGGTGAGCGGTCCGAATCCGCATCCGAGCCCGAGTATTTCGAACAGCAGAGTCCAGACGACGAGTTTCTGGTAGACGATCGGTTCGGTCCACCACGAGCTGATGTCGGTGAGCGCCCCGAGCCCGGGGGTCAGGGAGATCACCGCGGCCGCGCCGAGGACGTATAAGGCGCATTTGACGAGGTAGAGCAGGTAGACGGCAAGAGGCGTGCCGAAGCCGTGCTCGACCCAGTGCTCGGCAACGGTGCGCAGCCGTTCACCGCGCGGGCGGGTCTTCCATTCGGCGTAGTCGATGTTCGGAAGATCGGGTTTCGTGAATCCCATGGCAGGTGTCTTTCGAGAGGGAGAGGAGGGGATCAGAAGGTGGCATCGACCGAGCGGCGGCGCAGAATCCGCTTGTCGATCTTCCCCACGGGGTTCTTCGGGATCTCGTCTACGGTCACGATCAGCTCGGGAAGCTTGTAGGCGGCCAAAGACTTCCGCAGTAGCTCGAGAATCTGTTCCGGCTCGACCGCGGCACCGTCGCGATAGGACACGAAGGCGATGGGCACTTCGCCGTAGACCGGGTGCGGTCGACCGATCACGGCGGCCTCGAGCACCTGTGGGTGGGTGTAGATCGCGGACTCGATCTCCTTGGGATAGATGTTCTCTCCGCCGCGGATGATCATGTCCTTGATGCGGTCGACCAGGGTGAGGTAGCCGTCGGCGTCCATGCGACCGATGTCTCCGGTGTGCAGCCAGCCATCGACGATCACCTTCGCCGTTTCCTCCGGCCGGCCCAGATATCCCCGCATCACGGTCGGGCCTTTGACCACGACCTCGCCCACCGATCCGGCGCTGAGGAAATTGCCGTCGCTGTCGACGATGGCGATCTCCTGCCCCGGCAGCGCGAGACCGACGGTGCCGGGTTTGCGGACACCGTCGAGTGGATTGCCCGTGCTCGCGCACGTCCCCTCCGACAGGCCATAGCCTTCGTAGATCGGGATTCCGTAGCGCTCCTCGAATCGGGTGAGCAGTTCGACCGGCATCGGAGCCGCACCGCAGAGCGCGAACCGGACCGAGGAGGTGTCGGGCCGGATCTCCGCCGGCAGCGCCGACAGCATGGCGTAGATGGCCGGCACCGCGGAGAAATAGGTCGGCCGCGCCGCCTCGACCCTGTCGAAAAAGGTCCGCGGCGAGAACCGGCCCGCGACAGTGGCCCGGCCGCCGGCGAGCAGCGGCGACAGCACGCTGACCACGATGCCGTTGACGTGGAACAGCGGCAGGATCAGCAGGCTATGGTCCTCGGCGGTCAACCGCATACCCGCGACCATCGTCTCGGCCATCACCATGATGTTCGCGTGCGTCAACTCGACGCCCTTGGGACGTCCGGTGGTACCGCTGGTGTAGATGATCAACGCGAGCGCGTCGTTGGAGAACTCGGTCGCTTCCGCGGCGCCGCCGCGGCCTTCGTGCCGATTCAGCTCCGCCAGCGCAATTCGCTGCGGTTGATCGGCCTGGCCGGCCTCGCGTTCGTCAGCGCAGACAAGGACGCGAGCGCGGGAATCGGCCAGCTGATAGTCGGACTCGGCCGCGGTCGACGACGGGTCGATCGGCGTCGCCGCGGCGCCCAGCCGCCAAGCCGCGAACAATGTCACGATCAATTCGAGCCGGTTCGGCAACATCACGGCCACGACATCGCCGACACCGATCCCCGCCTCCGACAACCGATCGGCGTACTTCCGCACGAAGTCGAGGAACTCGGCGTTGGTGATACTTCCCGAGTTGTCGTCGGCAAGACACGGGTTGGTGGGGAAGCCTCCGGCACGTATATCGGGCAGGGCAGCGAAGTGCATGTCGATCTCCTTGCTAACTCGGCAGCTCACTTGCGTGAACGCCACGTTAGGAAGGTGATGTGACCTGGACCATATTGTGAGCGCATGAAGATAGCGGGAGGGATCGTGCGCCGCGCACGACGGATGTCTCGGTCACCCCACGGGCTGCAGCACGGTCGACCCCAGCCATCGGCAGGCCAGCAGGGCGACCTCGACCTCCAGTCGTCGCTCCCGAAGTGAATGTCCCAGTACCGCCTCCGCCTTACGGATCCGGTACTGGACGGTGTTGCGGTGCAGCACCAGCCGCTCTGCTGTTGTCTGGAAGCTGCCGTTCGTCTCCAGGAAGACACGCGCGGTCTCGCGGAGTTGCGCCGTGGCATCGTCATCACGCGCAAGCGACCCGAGAATTTCGCTGATCCATGCCCGGGTGGCGGTCAGGTCCGAGCACATCAGCGCGATCGGCCCGAGCTGAGCCGAACAAGACATCGACGCACGCTGCGGTGCCGGTGCGGACATCGCGACGACCTGCGCTTGTGCGGCCTGGCGATGGGTCAGCCGGAAGCCTTCCAGTCCGGTGGCAGGTCTGCCCACCGCTGCCCATGTCTGCTCCGGAGTGCGCACCGCGGCGGGATCGACATCCAGTTCCGGCTGCGGGAGCCACGCCCACAGGGTTGATTCGTCGGCCGGGATCAGCAGCGGTGGTCCTTGGCAGGACAACTGATCGGCGATGGCCGTCGCCACTTGTTTGGCCGCGCGCAGTTGGTCGGCGCCCGCGTCGGACCAAATGACCATGCCGAGGTGGGTTCGGTCGAGCCGATATCCCAGTGTGCGCTCGCTGTCATCCGGGTCGACGCGCTGTCCGGACAGGATCGAGCGCACCCTCGCGGTACGGACGGCCATCTGGTTCTGCAGCCACCGGTCCCGCTCGTCCTGGTAGGCGGTCACGACTTGTTGGGAGACCCGATCGATATAGGCGAACGAGCGGTCGGTCATCTCGGCCACTGCGGAGGTGATCAGGGCGACGTCGTTGGTCGCCGCGGTGAGCTCGCCGAGCATGTGGTCGTTGAACAGTCGCTGCCCGATGCGGTAGGCCCGCAGCAGGGCGGCGATCGAAGTGCCGCGCTGGGCCATGCGCCGGGCGTATTCCAATGCCTCCGTGGGAGCTTCGAGTTCGTCGATGTCGAGCCCCAGCTCGTAGATATGCAACGCGATCACGACGTTGCCGGTGACGCTGGCCCGCAGTAGTGACTCCACGCGGCTGTCGCCGCGCAGCTCCGGCTCGATGTGGAGCATCTGCTCCGTCAAACGTTCGGACAAGCCGAGTGCATGTCGGCTCAGTTCTCCCGCGATCCTCGCGAGCAGTTCCGCGGCGTCGCTCCGCATGATCATCCTGACCGCTTCACGATCGAGCGGACTCCGGGGGGCTCGACCTTCGACCGCCCACGATCCGCAGCGCGAGGTCCGCGTAATAGTCGCCGATGTCCTCCGGTGACCAGGAGCCACCCTCGTGGTACCAGCGCGCGATATCTATTCCCAGCGAAAGCAGAGCGGCCGCGGCCATATGGGTATTCGAGTTCTCGAACACCCCCGCGGCCGCCCCGCGCTCGATCAAGCACCGGACCTCGCCCTCGATCGCACGCCGGATTGCCTTGATCTCCTGTTGATGTTCTGGGCTCAGTGCGGCGAGCTCATAATTGATGATTCGGGCGACGGTGTGGGAGCGGGCGTGATGGATCGTGAACTCCCGCATCACGGCGATCAGTTGCTCGGCGGGGTCTTGTGCCGAAGCGATGGCAGTGCGGACGCGCTCCAGGGTCTCCAGGTGACCGGCGCGTGAGATCTGGTAGAGCAACTCTTCCTTGGAACGGTGATACACGTAGATCGTCCCCGTGCTCACCCCGGCGATCGATGTGATGTCGCGGGTGGTCGACCCGTGGAAGCCGCGTTCAGCGAAGGCCACCACCGCGGCGTCGAGCAGCCGCGCTCGGGTCTGATCCGCGCGCGATAGGTCCTCTGTATCGGTCACCTGGACAGTATGGCTCTACCCAACGAGCACGAGTTTGCCGGTATCGGCACCTGTGAGCAGCATGTTCAGTGCATTCAGCTTTCTCACGCGGGCAGCCCGACGAGGTCCGCCAGCAATCTCCGATGGTGGCCGGGACTTCCCAGTCCTATCTGGTCGGCCTTCGCGCGTTTGAGGTACAGGTGTGCCGGGTGCTCCCAGGTCATGCCGATCCCGCCGTGCAATTGGATGGCCTCCTCGGCGGCCCGCACCGCGATATCGCTGCAATAGGACGCCGCGACGGCGGTGGCGATCACGCTGTCGGGGTCGTCGGCCGCGTATGTTCCCGCCGCATACCGCGCGGCGGCCGAGGCCGACTCGACCTCGACGTACAGGTCGGCGAGGCGGTGCTTGATCGCCTGGAATCCGCCGACCACCCGGCCGAATTGGCGTCGCAGCTTCAGATACTCGACGGTTGTCTCCAGGCACCAGGCGGCGATTCCGGCTTGCTCGGACGCGAGGAGTGCGGCGCCGAGTGTCAAGCCGGATTGGATAGCTGCCCAACCGGATTCGGCGGCGACGACGACCCGGCCCGGCACGGAGTCGACAGCGACGTCAGCCAGCGGGCGGGTCATATCCAGGGAGACCACCGGCTTGATCTGCGCCGCGGCGGCCGTCAACGCGTGCACCTCCGTGCCGTCGGCCGTCTCGACGGCGGCCAGCAGCACATCGGCGTCGAGCGCGCCGGCGACGCTGGTAACCAGTCCGGACAGCCTGCCCTGCGCATCAGCCGTCAAGGTCGGGATGTGCGTCGCGAGCGCGGTGGAGAACGGCGTCAGCAGCGCTGCGCTGCAACTACCGTCGCCGAGCCGACCGACCAGCGTGGAGTCGCCCGCGAGCAGGACGGTCGCGGCAATGACGCTGCTGGTCAGAAATGGGACCGGTGCGACGAACCGTCCGAACTCCTCGAGGACGACGGCGGCGTCACGGGCCGTACCGCCCGCTCCGCCGCGGTCCTCGGGGATGAGGAGACCAGCGAGCCCGAGGTCGTCGGTGATCGATGTCCACAGCGTCCGGGTCAGTGTCCGATCGCCGTCGTAGGCCCGCGCGACCGCGGACGGGTCGCATCGGGTGGTGAGCAGGTCACGCACCGCGCTGCGCAAGGAGGTCTCGACATCGGTATCGAGCAGCAGGATGTCGCTCATCGGCTCAGGTCCTTCCAGGCGATGTCCTTGTCCGCACGGGGTTCACCGGGCAGCCCGAGGACCCGTTCGGCGATGATGTTGCGCAGGATTTCGGAGGTTCCGCCCTCGATCGAATTGCCTTTGGCCCGCAGGAAGCGGTAACCGGCGCCGCGACCGGCGAAATCGACCCGGTCGGGGCGCACCATCGTCCAATCGTCGTATCGCAGGCCGTCCTCGCCGTGCAGTTCGACCTCCAATCCGGCAACCTGCTGGTTGACTCGGGCGAACGACAGCTTGACGGCGGAGGTTTCCGGCCCGGGCTGGCCGCCGGCCACCTGCTGACGCAGCCGGGTCGCCGCCAGCCGGGAGACCTCGGCATCCACCCACGATCGCAACAGCCGGTGGTGCAATTCGGGGGTGCGCTTTTCCGGGAATTCGCGCCAGAGGCCGGCGGCGGCGCCCAGCACTCCGCTCTCGCGGGGGAGCGCGCGCCCCCCGATCGAGACGCGCTCATTGTTCAAAGTGGTGGTTGCGACTCGCCAGCCTTCTCCTTCCTTGCCGAGGCGGTGCGTGTCGGGGATCCGAACGTCGGTCAGGAAGACTTCGTTGAATTCCGCTTCGCCGGTGATCTGCCGCAGCGGCCGCACCTCGACTCCGGGTGCGGTCATATCGCAGATGAAGTAGGTCAGCCCCGCATGCTTGGGCCGGCTGGGATCGGTGCGTGCCACGAGGATCGCCAATTGCGCTTTGTGCGCGACCGAAGTCCACACTTTCTGCCCGTTGACGACCCAGTCACCGCCGTCACGCACTGCTCTGGTGGCGATCGCGGCCAGGTCCGAGCCTGCCCCCGGTTCACTGAACAGCTGGCACCAGATCTCCTCCCCGCTCCACAGCGGACGCAGGAAGCGCAGCCGTTGTTCCGTCGTGCCGTGGGCGAGGATCGTCGGCGCGGCCATACCCAGACCGATACCGTTGATCGCCGCGTTGTTGTCCGGAGATCCGGCCTGCTCGAACAGGGCGTCGACGAACGGTTGCAGTTCCCGGTCGACGGCCCGGCCACCGAGCCCGATCGGAAAGTGAACCCAGGCCAGGCCCGCGTCGAACCTGGCGCGGTGAAAGGTCACGGCATCGGTGGTGGCCGGATCGTGCTTTTCGAGTACGGCTTCCACCCCGCGCCGCAGATCGTCGCGAACCGCGTCGGGTCGGGTCATCTGTCATCCTTCTGATCGGCCGTCACGGCACCAGCACCGCGACCGTCTCGGCCACACACGCGGGCTTGTCCGAGCCGTCGAGTTCCACGGTCACTCGGAGCACTGCTTGCGACCCGATGGTGCCCGGCACGAGCGAGACCAGTTCGACACCGGCTCGGACCCGGGATCCGGCCGGGACCGGAGTGGGGAATCGGACCTTGTTGGTGCCGTAGTTGACACCCATGGACAAGCCCCGCACGGCGTATACCTGACCGGCCAGCATCGGCACCATCGAGAGGGTGAGAAACCCGTGTGCGACGGTGGTGCCGAACGGTCCGGCGGCGGCTTTCGCGGGATCCACATGGATCCATTGGTGATCCCCGGTAGCTTCGGCGAAGCGATCGATCTGTTCCTGGGTCACCGTGTGCCAATCGCTGTATCCGAGGTGGGTGCCGACCGCGGCCTCCAGCTCGGACAGGCCCTGGAATATCTGCACAGCTCTCCTTCCTCCGTTCAGTTCCGTGGGCCGCCGGCCACGTAGATCACCTGGCCGGACACGAAGCCGGCCCCCTCGCTCACCAGGAACGACACGGTGTGCGCGATGTCGGCGGGAGTGCCGGTACGGGCAACCGGAATCTGGGTGGCCATCGCCGCCTTGAGCTCCTCGAAGGAGATGTTCATCCGGGCGGCCGTGGCCGCGGTCATCTCCGTCTCGATGAAACCTGGGGCGACCGCGTTCGCGGTGACGCCGAACTTGCCGAGTTCGAGTGCGAGTGTCTTGGTGAATCCCTGCAGCCCGGCCTTGGCGGCCGCGTAGTTGGCCTGGCCACGGTTGCCGAGCGCCGAGGTGCTGGACAGGTTGACGATGCGACCCCACTTCTGCTCGATCATGTGCGCCTGCGCTGCCCGGGCCAGCAGGAACGAACCGCGCAGGTGCACGTTCATGACGGCATCCCAGTCGTCGGCACTCATCTTGAACAGCAGATTGTCACGCAGGATCCCGGCGTTGTTGACCAGCACTGTCGGTGCGCCGAGCGCGGCGGCCACGCGATCGACCGCCTGGGTGACCGCGGCCTCGTCGGAAACATCGACACCGACCGCGAGCGCGCGTCCACCGGCTGCCTCGATGTCGTCGACGACCGTCTTGCAGGCGGCCTCGTCCAAGTCGAGCACGGCTACTGCCATACCGTCGGCGGCCAGCCGCCGGGCGACAGCGGCGCCGATTCCGCGAGCCGCGCCGGTGACGATGGCGGTCCGCTGTGTCGGATCGGTCATGAATACTCCTCGAAGATGTGATTGCGGTGGAAATGCTGAGTTCAGGGGGTGTAGACCACTCGACCGACGGTCTTGCCGTCCGCGAGTCGCTGCACGGCGCCGGCGACCTCCGCCAGTCCCAGCCGCGCGCCGACCAGAGGACGGATCGCGCCGTCGGCGGCAAGTGCGGTCAGCGCGCGATGGCATTCGGCGACGGCGCCCGGGTCCTGGGTGTTGTACAAACCCCAGTGCAGGCCGAGGATCGAATAGTTCTTGACCAGCGCATGATTCAATGCCGGTGCTTGGATCTCGCCGCCGGCGAATCCGACGACCACGATGCGGCCCTCGAAGGCGACGCATTTCGTGGACCGTTGGTACACCTCGCCGCCGACCGGGTCGTAGATCACGTCGGCGCCACGACCGCCGGTTACGTCCTTCACAACGTCGACGAAGTCCAGCTGATGCCGATCGATGACCACGTCGGCGCCCAGATCCTCGGCGTAGGAGGCTTTTTCGGCGCCACCGACAACTCCGATCACCCGGGCGCCCGCGGCCTTGCCGAGCTGGATCGCGGCGCTGCCCACGCCACCTGCCGCGGCATGCACCAGGAGGGTCTCGCCCGCGGTCAATCCGGCGCGCCGATGCAATCCGAACCAGCCGGTCTGGTAGCCGATGAACAGCGAAGCCGCCTCCGCGTCATCCAACGACGGCGGCGCTGGGAAGGTCTGGGCGGCCTCCAGCACGGCGAATTCCGCGAAACCACCGTGCGGCAGCGCCGCGCCTCCGAGCACCCGGTCACCGGCAGCGATCCCGGCCACGTCGGCACCGGCCGCCACCACTTCGCCACACAACTCGACGCCGGGCGTGAACGGCAACGGCGGCCGGACCTGATAGAGGCCGCGGCACATCAGTACATCGGGAAAGTTCGCCGCGGCGCCGCGGACCCGCACGACAACCTGGCTCGGGCCGGGCTCGGGGACTTCCACCTCCTCCAGCCGCAGCACCGTGCCCGGTTCGCCCAGCTCATGGACTCGCCACGCTTTCATCCGCGCCATGTCAGATTCCGCCTGTCAGCGTGACGCCGCCGTCCACGACCAGCAATTGCCCCGTCAGCCAGCTCGCGTCGTCGGAGAGCAGAAACGCCACCACACTGCCGATGTCCTCGGGCACGCCGAGCCGCTTCAGCGGGTACGCCGCGGCGACCTCGTCCTCCCTGCCGTCGTAGAGAGCAGTGGCGAACTTCGTCTTCACCACCGCCGGGGCGACGGCGTTGACCCGTAGGTTCGGGCCGAGTTCGACCGCGAGTTCCTGAGTGATGTGCGTGAGCATCGCCTTGCTCGAACCGTAGAAGCCGATGCCCGGCGCCGGCTTGAGACCTGCGACCGACGACACGTTCACGATCGCGCCGCCGAAGTCCTTCATCCAGGCTCGATACGCCTGCTGCACCCACGACAGCGCGGCCAGGCAGTTGACCTCGACTATCTTGCGGGCCACGTCCAACGGCAGATCGACCATCGGCCCGAACGCCGGGTTGATGCCGGTGTTGTTGACGAGGAG
This sequence comes from Nocardia sp. NPDC003999, assembly GCF_053604885.1. Taxonomy (NCBI): domain Bacteria; kingdom Bacillati; phylum Actinomycetota; class Actinomycetes; order Mycobacteriales; family Nocardiaceae; genus Nocardia; species Nocardia sp. NPDC003999. The sequence continues at coordinate 32,092 of NZ_JBSGIB010000021.1, read as the reverse complement.
GTCGGCGCTACCGAACGTGTCGATCGCGCGAGCGACGGTCTCCGCCTGGTGCTCGACGTCATCGGCACGGCCCGCGACGGCCAGCGCGCGGTCCGGCCCGCCCAGTGCTTCCACCGCTTCGTCGAGCGCGTCCTGTTTGCGGGCGGTGATCACGACTCGCGCCCCCTCGTCCACCAAACGCTGCGCGATGCCGAGCCCGATGCCCCGGCTCGCACCGGTGACTATCGCTGTCTTGCCTTCGAATCTGTTCATCATTGAATCCCTTTCGCGGAGTCAGCGGTTACGACAGGCGCTCCAGCACCATCGCCATGCCCTGACCGCCGCCGACGCACATCGTTTCCAAACCGATCTGCTTGTCGTGGAACTGCAGGGAGTTGATCAGGGTGCTGGTGATGCGGGCGCCGGTCATGCCGAATGGGTGACCCACCGCGATCGAGCCGCCGTTGATGTTGAGCTTGTCGAAGTCGACGCCCAGCTCCCGCGCCGAGGGGATGACCTGGGCGGCGAAGGCTTCGTTGATTTCGACCAGGTCGATGTCATCGATGGTCATCCCGGCCCGGGCCAGCGCCTGCTTGGACGCCTCCACCGGCCCCAGGCCCATGATCTCCGGCGACAGCGCGCTGACTCCGGTCGCGACGATCCGAGCCAGTGGCGTCAGGCCGAGTTCGGCGGCCTTGGTGTCCGACATGATGACGACCGCGGCGGCGCCGTCGTTGAGCGGGCAGCAGTTTGCGGCCGTCACCGTCCCGTCTGGCCGGAAGACCGGCTTCAGTTCGGCGACCTTCTCCAGGGTGACTCCAGGCCGCGGGCCATCGTCGTGCGAGACGACACTGCCGTCGGGCAGGGTGATCGCGGTGATGTCGCGCTCCCAGAATCCGTTGGCGAGGGCGGCCTCGGCGAGGTTCTGGCTGCGGACACCGAAAGCGTCCTGTTCGGCACGGCTCACACCGCACAGTTGCGCCACGTTCTCCGCGGTCTGCCCCATCGCGATATAGACGTCCGGCAGTAGATCCTCGGTGCGCGGGTCGGTCCAGGCCTCGCCGCCCGCAGCGAATTTCGCCGTACGGCGCACCGCGTCGGCGAATACGGGGTTCTCGGTGCCGGGCAGGCCGTCGGCACTGCCCGTGACGTAGCGGCTCACGGTCTCCACGCCGGCGGAGATGAAGACGTCTCCCTCGCCGGCCCGGATGGCGTGTAGCGCCATGCGGGTCGTCTGCAAACTGGACGAGCAGTACCGGTTGACCGTTGTGCCGGGCACCCGATCCAGGCCCGCCAGAATCGCCACGACTCGAGCGAGGTTGAAGCCCGACTCACCGGCGGGCTGGCCACACCCGAGCATCAAGTCGTCGATGCCGTTCGAACTGAGGGCCGGCACCTTCGCCAGCGCGGCCCGGACGATCTGCGCCCCCAAGTCGTCGGGGCGGAGATCCCGCAACGAACCCTTGCCTGCGCGACCGATCGGCGAGCGGGCGACAGAGACGATGACGGCTTCGGGCATGACTGTGAACCTTCCAGCAAGTAACTGAGCGCTTGTTAACCTATCGACACCATGCTGGACGGACCGTCGATGGTCAATACGTCACAGTGAATTGGGACTGTGACACAGGGCACAAGACGGCGCGGTCGCTCAGCAGACGGCTTGCGTCCGACACAGCAGCCATCATTGGATGAGTACAGCGACGATCGAATGGATAGCCTTGTGGGGCAACGGATCCCCGGCCCTGTGCGGCAGCGGATCCGGCGGGACCTTCACCACCCGATTCTGAGGTGCGCCGCCCCCGAGCGCGGCGGTACCGCCGCGCTCGGGGCGGTTGTGCCTCTGCTGGTCACCACCATCGATGGGGGTCGGGACCTGTCGTCGATGTGCGGGATACCGGCCGACAGCTCCTATCGTCTGCTGCCGGCCTGACGGCTCCGCCTCATTTCAGGTGCCGGGCGAAGAATCGGATCCCTTCGTCCGCCCGAGCGGCCGCACCGCGAAACCCGATGGGGGAGGTGGCGAAGCTGAGCATCAACCCGGTGGAGTCGGTGTTTGCCTGGGAACAGTGCCCGCGCTCGCCGAGGGCGTGGACCGGACACGCGTGCCGGCCAGGGCCGAATCAGCTGGACGCGCGTAGCGTCGATTCGCTCACTCGGCAGAGCGCTCGGGGAACTGCGTTTTCACCGTGTGGAGGTCTCCGGCCCGAGCCCGGACGGGCGCTGGGTTCGCGTGGCTTCCGCTCGAGGTGCTGGGCCGGTGAGTCCCCCGGTCCTGCGCATTCCGAGGAACATCGAGGCCAGGCCGAGCAGCACGGCGACGGCGCCGGTGACGACGTTGTTCCAGATCGTCGAGGTGGTGTCGACGTTGCCGCTGACGATCCAGGGGGCGACGATCGTCCAGAGGCCGATCAGGGGAGCGGCCCAGACGATGCCGTGCGTCCGGCCGTACACCGAGGCGAACCCGAGTGCGAGCATGGCCAGAGCGATGCCGACGACGAGGTTGTTGACGGTCAATGTGGAGAGTCCGTTGAACCCGACGACCCAGGGGGAAATCGCGAGGTAGAGCCCGGTCAGGAACATCAGGCCGGTGACCGCTTGGGCGTCGGGTGCCTCGGAGGCGCGCTCGTACTTCTCCCGCAATTCCACGATGTCGGGATGCCGGCTCATCATGGTTTCACTACTCATGTTTCCACCACCCTTCGGACGTAGTGGCGTATCGAAGCTCTCCCGAGCCGGGCGGCTCACGATCGGTTCAGGAACGCGACCCGTCCTGATCGCCGCTCACTTATATCATCCTGTGATAATATCACTCCATGATGGAAGGGTCGATGTCCTCATCGGGCCACCTCACCGACCAGGAATACACGCGGCTGCTGGCGTTTCGTACCGTGCTGCGCCAGCTGCTGCGCTGGAGTGAGCGTGGGGCGGCCGAAGTGGGACTCACCGACACCCAGCACCAACTCCTGCTGGCGATCCGAGGGCACTCCCACCCCGGCGGGCCGAGCATCGGGGAGGTCGCCGGTTACCTGTCCGCCCGCCACCACAGCGTGGTGCAGCTGATCGATCGCACCGAGCAACTCGGCCTCGTCACTCGGAAACGAGGGCAGGGCACCGACCGTCGCGTCGTACACCTCACGCTGACCGAGGCAGGCAAGGAAACGTTGGCCTTGCTCAGCGCCACACATCGGGAAGAACTGGAGCGACTGACTCCCCTCATCGGCGCGCTGGACGATCTCCCCGCCGTAGGGTGAGCGTTGCTCGGTCCGGGTAGGCCACTTGAGCCGGGATCACCTCGCGATCCGCTCTGGTGGGCCGGGTGTGCCGAGAAGGGTGCGCCCCTCAGCGGCCGAGCAAAGCGCTTGCCCCGTGCGGATTTCGCCCGTGCATGCCCGCATCGTGCCTGATGGGGGTGGTGCGGCAGGAGTGGGAGGACCCGCGCGCGGGTTCAGGATCGCGCTGATCGCAATCATTCTGTGAACCGTCTGCGCACCTTACTGTTCCGGACAGTACTTCTCGTGTGAGGACCGCGTCAGATGACATTGCAGTTGGATCCGACCACATCCGCGCCGCCTTCCGCCCCTGCCGAGGCGGTCGTCGAAAGCCCGGCCCCGTTCGGGAAGCTGATCGGCCTGGCCAGAGCGTCTTCCGGGCTGATTTTGGCGGTGATCGTCTGGCAGCTGGGCGCCCGATCCTGGCTCGGCACGACCACTCCGGCGCCGACGGAGGTGCTCGAGGCCGGGTGGGAGCTGATCAGGTCGGGCGAGCTGTGGCAACATCTGGCCGCCTCCGGGCGTCGGGTGGCGGTCGGGTTGGCGATCGGCATCGGCATCGGTCTGGTGTGCGGGGTGGCGGCCGGGTTGTTCCGCGTCGCCGAAGATCTGGTGAACGGCCCGCTACAGGCGTTGCGAATGTTGCCGACGCTGGCGCTGGTGCCGGTGTTCATCATCTGGTTCGGCATCGGCGATTCGTTCAAGATCGCGTTGATCATCGTCGCGCCGATCTTCCCGATCTATTTGAACGTGCTGGCCGGGATCCGGGGTGTGGACCGGCGGTTGGTAGAGGCGGCGGAGTCGCTGGGCCTCAACCGGTTCGAGTTGACCACCAAGATCATCCTGCCCGGTGCGTTGCCGCAGATCCTCGTCGGTTTGCGGCAGGCACTGGGCGTCGGCTGGCTCACCTTGGTGGTCGCGGAGATGCAGACCACGCCGGTCGGTCTCGGGTTCCTGATGAACGATGCCAAGGAGTTCCTGCGGACCGATCAGATCTTCCTGGTCCTGGTGATCTACGCGGTGCTGGGGTTGCTCACCGATCTGTTCGTGCGCGTGCTGGAACACCGGTTCCTGGCCTGGCGCACCGGATACGAGGGGAAGTAGATGACCGCCACCATCGGGACCGGTGTCCGTATCCGCGGGGCGGTGCGCGCTTTCGGCGGGCGCACGGTACTGCGCGGGGTCGACTTGGATATCGCGCCGGGGGAGTTCGTCGCCCTGCTCGGCGCCAGCGGGTCCGGTAAGAGCACGCTGCTGCGCGGCATCGGTGGGCTGGACCGCGGCTTCAGTGGGTCGTTCGACGTGCCGGGATCGAAGGCGATCGTGTTCCAGGAGCACCGGTTGATTCCGTGGATCACCGTGTGGCGCAACGTCGTTCTCGGCGTCGACCGGGCCGGCAAGGCGCGTGCGTTGACGGCGCTGGAGGAAGTGGGGCTCGTCGCGAAAGCGGATGCGTGGCCCGCGACCTTGTCGGGCGGGGAAGCGCAGCGGGTGGCGCTGGCCAGGGCGCTGGTCCGCAATCCGGAACTGCTGCTGCTCGACGAGCCGTTCGGTGCCCTCGACGCGCTGACCCGGTTGAAAGTGCAGGCTCTGGTGGCGCGCCTGTGGACGCTGCACCGCCAGTCGGTGCTGTTGGTGACCCACGACGTGGAGGAGGCGCTGCTGTTGGCCGACCGTGCGCTCGTGCTGCGCGAGGGCCGCATCGCCGAATCCTTCGACATCACCGTCGCCCGCCCGCGTTCGGTGGTCGACCCCGAATTCTCCGCACTCCGGCGCCGGTTGCTGCTCGCACTCGGCGTGAATCCCGAGGCACCGACAGGAGCAGACGTATGAGTGAACCGTTGCAGATCAGTACGGACGTCTTGGTGATCGGCGGCGGGCCCGCCGCCTGCTGGGCCGCGATCCATGCCCGCGAGGCCGGCGCCGAGGTGACGTTGGTGGACAAGGGCTACTGCGGGACCAGCGGCGCCACCGCCCCGTCCGGCACCGGCGTGTGGTACGTGGCGCCGGAGGCGACCGCGCGGGCCAACGCGAAGGCCAGCCGGGAAGCGCTGGGTGGGCATCTGGCCGATCACTATTGGATGGACCGGGTGCTGGATCAGACCTACGCGAACATGAATCGGCTCGCGGTGGAGGGACGGTATCCGTTCCCCGTGGATCCGGCCACCGGTGAGCAGATCCGTACCGGCGTGCAGGGCCCGGAGTACATGCGCCGGATGCGGGCGTGGGTGAAACGTGCCGGGGTGCGCATCCTGGACCATTCGCCCGCGCTGGAGTTGCTGGTCGACGACGACGGCGTGGTGCGCGGCGCGGCGGGCTACCAGCGTCAGGCCGACCGGGACTATCGCATCGCGGCCGGTGCGGTGGTGCTGGCCACCGGCGGTTGCGCGTTCCTGTCCCGGGCGCTGGGCACGAATGTCGACACCGGTGACGGCGCGCTGATGGCGGCCGAGGTGGGCGCCGGATTCTCGGGGATGGAGTTCTCCAACGCTTATGCGATCGTGCCGAAGGGGTCGACGATCACCAAGACCGCCTACTACGGTTACGCGACGTTCTTCCACGAGGACGGGCGGGTACTCGAGGGCGCGGGCTCGACCAAGGGCCGTTCGGTGATCGCGCGAACACTGTTGCGGGAGAAGGTGTTCGCGCAACTCGATCGTGCCGACGCGGCGGTGCAGGCGCAGATGCGGCTGGGGCAGCCCAATTTCTTCCTCCAGTTCGATCGGCGCGGTATCGACCCGTTCACCGACCGGTTCGAGGTGGATCTGCTCGCCGAGGGCACCGTGCGCGGCACCGGCGGCATCGATGTGGTCGACGACGACTGCGCCACCTCGGTCGCGGGCTTGTACGCGGCGGGTGACGCGGCGACCAGGGAGCGGATCTGTGGCGGTTTCACCGGTGGCGGCAGCCACAATTCGGCGTGGGCGATGTCGTCGGGCAGTTGGGCGGGCCGCGGCGCGGCGTTGTTCGCGCTGAGCTCCGGTGGGGCGCGCAGTGCCGATCTGCGCGGTGCCGGGCGCACCGGGTTGCGGCCGCAGAGCGCCGAGTCGGTCCGGGCGGCGGACGTGGTCGAAGCCGCGCAGCAAGAGCTGATCCCGTTCGAGAAGAACTACCTGCGCCACGGCGACCGGGTCGGGCCCGCGCTGGAGCGGCTGGACAACGTGTGGGAGCAGGCCACCCGCGGCTTGGGCGGCGGCACGGGGGACGAGCGGGTGCGCGCTCGGCAGGCCGCGGCCATCACCGCCGTGGGACGGTTGATGTACCGGTCGACGCTGGCGCGGACGGAGACGCGCGGGATGAGCAAACGCGCCGATCATCCGGATCTGGACCCGAAGCAGCACCATCACATCCTGTCCGGCGGGCTGGACGAGGTGTGGACGGCGACGTCCGCGGCGGCGACCACTTCGGCGGTGGCGTGATGATCGAGATCTTGCGCGCTGGTGACTGCATCGGCTGCGACAAATGCGTGGACGTGTGCCCCACGAATGTCTTCGACCGCACCGACAGCGGAATCCCGGTCATCGCGCGGCAGTCCGATTGCCAGACCTGTTTCATGTGCGAGGCCTACTGCCCCACGGACGCGCTGTACGTCGACCCCGAGTCGACGCCGCTGGCCGATCACGACACCGTGCGCGGCGAGCACATCGGCCGCTACCGCAAAGAGCTGGGCTGGGGCCGCGGCCGCCAACCGGGCAGTCTGGTCGCGGTGGGGCCGCGTCTGCCGCACGGCACTCCGCCGCCGCGGTTGTCGGAACTCTGAACAACGAAAGCGAATCATGCGCATACTCCGGCTGATCGTGCCCGCTGTCGTGTCCGCCCTGCTGCTGGGTCTCACCGGCTGCGGGTCGGACGACGCGGGCTCGGCGACCCGCGCCGAGATCAAGACCCTCCGCATCGGCACCATCGGCACCGGCAACGTGCTGACCGGGCCGGTCGGCTTCGCCCATCAGCGCGGAGCCCTGTTGCCCGCGCTGAAGCCGCTGGGGGTGGACGCCATCGAGGTCTACAGCTTCCCCAACGGTCCCGACCTGAACCAGGCGCTGGTCGGCGGCCGCCTCGACGTCGCCACCTACGGTGACACGCCCGCTCTGGTCGCGCGTGGCAGCGGGTTGAAGACGCGGCTGCTGGCCATCGCGGCGGTGAATTACAACGCGGGCGTGGTGGCCAAGGATCCGGCGATCCGGACGCTGAAGGATCTGGCGGGCAAGAAGGTCGGCGTGCAGTCGGGCTCCTACATCGATCGGTATCTGCAGGGTGCGTTGAAGGCCGAGGGCATCCAGGCCCAGCTGGTGCATCTGCTGGCCACCGACGCGGAGGCTCCGCTCAACGGCGGCGATATCGCGGCGGTCGCGCTGCCGGATGTGAACCCGTCGTCGTTCTTCCACGCGTTCCTGGCCAAGGGTTTCCACCAGGTCGACTCGATTCACGACAACCATCCCGATCTCGCGGGTACCAGTTCCTCGGTGAGCAGCCAGGACTTCCTCGACAGCCATCCGCAGTTCGGTGCCGCGTGGCAGTCGGTGATCGCCGAGGCCAACCGGTATGCGAAGGCGCATTGGGACGATTACGTGAACTACGAGGTGTCCCAGTCGAAATCGCCGGAAGCGGTGGTGCGCGCCACGGCGCGTGAGAGCTACATTCCCGACGAGATCTTCGCGCCGCTGGGCATCCAGTTGCTGACGGGAACCAAGCAGTTCCTCGTGGACCAGAAGAAGATTCGGGAGGATTTCGGTTTGGAGGAGTGGTTCTACCGGCCCGACCGGCCCAAGCAGGGCTGAGCCGAGCGTCGGTCGCCGAGTTCGCCGGGCCGGGCGGCGGGGACCCGTTCATGTGGGGCGAGTACGCGTTCGCCCAGGTCCAGCGGGGGGCAGCGTCATTCGTGGCAGACCTCGGCAGTGTCGATCGGGAGGGGAGTTCGTGGCGGAGATCGCGGAGTGGGCGCGGCAGCGGCCGTGGGGGGTGCGGCTGGAGTGGGGGCTGGCCGGTGCGCTGGCGCTGGGGCCGGGGAGCGCGTGTGTGGTGGTCATCGACGTCCTGTCGTTCACGACGTCGGTGTCGGTCGCTGTCGAAGCCGGGACGCGAGTGCTGCCCTATCCGTGGCGGGACGGCGGTGCCGCGGAGTTCGCCGCGCGGCACGGCGCGGAGCTGGCGGTGGGGCGGCGGGCGGTGTCCGAGCGGCAGCCGTGGTCGCTGTCTCCGGCGGCGTTGCGGTGCGCGCCGGTCGCCGAGCGGCTCGTGCTGCCCTCGCCCAATGGTTCGGCCATCTCCGCGGCCGTCAGCGGTGTGCCGGTGGTCGCGGCGTGCCTGCGCAACGCGAGCGCGGTCGCTCGCTGGATCGCCGGGCGAGGATGGGGAAGCGCGCGCCGGCCGGTCGCCGTGATCGCGGCAGGTGAGCATTGGCCCGGCCGCGACGGGCTGCGGCCAGCGGTGGAGGACTGGCTCGGTGCGGGGGCGGTCGCCGCGGCACTGGCGCGCAGCGCAGCCGGGCCGCTGTCTCCGGAAGCGCACGCCGCCGCGGTGGCGTACGGCGGGATCGCCGATGTGGCGGCGCTGATCCGGGACTGCGCCTCCGGCCGCGAACTCGCCGAGGGCGGGTTCGCGCAGGATGTCGCGGCGGCCACCGAACTCGACAGCAGCGGGGTGGTGCCGGTGCTGACCGATGGGGCGTTCGTCGACGCCGCGCGGTGAGCGCGGCCTGGCGCTAGCGGTGGGGGCCGATCAGCCCGATCGCGGATTCGACTGCCACGTCGATGATGTCCGCGATGTCGTCGCCGTCTTCCACGGTGGTGGCGATGAGTTCGCGGAAGCCGCCGAAGAGGATGGTCGCCACTTGGCGGGAGGGCGGCCGTAGTCCGGCGGCCGCGAATTCGGGTGTGTCGGCGAGCTTCTGGATGAGCGCCACGAACGACTCGCCGACCTCGCGCTGCAACTGCCGCGTGTCGTCACCGAGGGCGGGAACGACACGGATCCAGCTGAGAGTGAGGGATGGCTCTTGCTGGGCGGTGCGTATCCACGCTTCGATGGCTTGGCGCACCTGGGTGCGCCAAGCCATGTGCGGGTCGACCGCGGCATCGATCCGCTGGATCATGTCCTTGTGGTGCTCGCTCAGCAGGGCGATGAAGCAGTCCTGTTTGCTGGTGAAGTGCTCGTAGAAGGTGCGGCGCGAGGTGCGGGCATAACGAACCACGTCGGCGACGGTCGAGTCCTGGTAGCCGCGTTCGCGCACGGCGGCGGCCATGGCGTCGAGCAGGCGGCGGCGGAACCCCGAATCCGTGCCGTTGTCGGCGGAGGTGCGGGGTACGGGCGCGGCGCGGGTCACGAGAATCAGGTTAGTTACTCCTTTCGGTTCGTCGCGTCCGGCCCGAGTCCGCGGCCGGATGTCAGGCCGTGGATTGCCCGGAATCGTGTGCCGATGCCATCGCCTGGTCGTCGTCGGAGGGTGAGCCGCCGCGGGTGAAGCGGATGGTGCCGTCATCGATGCGGCCGTAGCGGAGGGTGAGCACGTCGTGGGCGTAGCTCATGCCCAGCCGCCACGGAGCCCGCGAACCCGCTTTGGGGAATCGGTCGATGTCGCGCAATACGTAACCGGCCTGGAAGTCCAGCAGCGGTGTGGGTGTCACGGCGGGGTCGGGCCACGGGGTGGTCTGCCGGTAGCCGCCTGCGTCCATGTGCCGCAGCAGTCGGCAGACGAATTCGCTGACCAGATCGGCTTTCAGCGTCCAGGACGCGTTGGTGTAGCCGATGGTGAACGCGAAATTCGGCACTCCGCTGAGCATCATGCCCTTGTAGGCCATGGTGTGCTGCAGTGCGACCTCGTGTCCGTCCACCGTCAGGCGCAGGCCGCCGAGCGCGAGCAGTCGCAGCCCGGTCGCGGTCACCACCACATCGGCGTCGAGCTCGCGGCCCGATGCCAGGCGCAGCCCGGTCGCGGTGAACCGGTCGATGCGATCGGTGACCACCGTGGCGCGGCCGTCGCGGATGGCGCGGAACAGGTCGCCGTCCGGCACAAGGCACAGCCGCTGATCCCACGGCTGGTAGACGGGTTTGAAATGGGTGTCGACGTCGTAGCCTGCGGGCAGTTGCTTGACGGTCAGGTTGCGGATGAATCTGCGCATCTGCCGGGGCCGCCGTCGGCTCAGCTGGTAGATCAGTGTGCTGACCAGCACGTTCTTCCATCTGACCACGGTGTAGGCCCGTTTCGGTCCCAGGAGCGCGCGCAGCCGGTTGGCCAGGGCGTCGCGGGCGGGCACGGGCAGGATGTAGGTCGGGGAGCGTTGCAGCATCGTCACGTGCGCGGCGGTGTCGGTCAGCGCGGGTACCAGGGTGACCGCGGTGGCGCCGCTGCCGATGACGACCACCCGCTTGCCCGCGTGATCGAGGTCGGTGGGCCAGTGCTGCGGATGCACCAGCTGTCCGCGGAAGTCGCCGATGCCGGCGAACTGCGGGGTGTAGCCCTCGTCGTAGTGGTAGTAACCGCTGCACACGAGCAGGAAGTCGCAGGTGAATTCGCGGGTGCCGCCGTCGTGTTCGGCCGACACCTTCCAGCGTGACTCGGCGCTGGACCAGGATGCGTCGGTCACCCGGTGCCCGTACCGGATGAACCGGTCGATGCCGGCGTCGGCGGCCGTTTCGCGGATGTAGCGCAGGATCGCGGGACCGTCGGCGATGGCTTCGGCTTGCGTCCACGGGCGGAATCGATATCCGAGGGTGTGCATGTCGGAGTCCGAACGCACTCCGGGGTAGCGGAACAGGTCCCAGGTACCGCCGAGAGTGTCGCGTGCTTCGAGGATCGCGTAGGTGCGGTGCGGGAAGGCGGCCTGCAGGTGGTGGGCCGCGCCGATGCCGGACAGGCCCGCTCCGATGATGAGGACGTCGAGGTGTTCGCTCATGCCCGTGCTCCTTTCGGTTCCCGGGTGCGCAGGCTGCGCTCCAGCAGCGCGACCACTCCGTAGTAGTGGGTGGGTGTCACCCGTGCCAGGGCGTCGAACAGGTAGGCGTCGGGGCCGACGAGGATGCGGGACTTGCCGTGTTCCACTCCGCGGCGGATGATTTCGGCCGCCTTCTGCGGCGTGGTCAGTGCTATGGTCTCGAATTCCGCCGCCATCTGCTCGTGCGTCCGGCCCCGGCCCTCGGGGTCCTTGCGGACGCGGGCGTTGCGGGCGATGTTGGTGCTGATGCCGCCAGGGTGGACGTTCACCGCGGATACACCCGTGCCGCGCAGTTCCTGGCGCAGGGCGTCGGTGAATCCGCGGACGGCGAATTTGGCCGCGCAGTAGGCGCTTTGGTTGGGCATGCCCAGCAGCCCGAACACGCTGGAGGTGTTGACGATCACGCCGTGGTCCTGCTCGGCGAGAATGGGCAGGAAGGCGCGGGTGCCGTTGACGACTCCGTCGAAGTTGATGCGCCGCAGCCATTCGTCGTCTTCGGCGACGGCGTCGAGCACCGAGGAGGAGACCGCGACACCGGCGTTGTTGAACACCGCGGCCAGCGGCGCGGACAGCCAGTCGCGGACTTCGTCGGCGAAGGCGAGCTGATCGGCCGCGTCGCGCACGTCCAGGACGCGGGTCAGCACCGGCCCGGTCAGCGACGCCGCCGTCTCCTTCAGCCCGGCCTGGTCGATATCGGCGATCGCGACGGGAGAGCCGGTGCGGGAAAGCAACTGGGCGAGGCTGCGCCCGATCCCGGAGGCCGCACCGGTGATCATGACCGGGCGGCCGGATAACGGCCTACGGATGCGGGGCATCGATGCTCCTGCTTTCGGACGTGCGGATGTGTTCGTGGATGAGGTCGGCGAGTGTCGGCCACACCGCGGCGGGCAGGTCGTGGCCCATACCCGCGAGGGTGTGCAGGCGCGCGTGCGCGATCGCGCGAGCGGTGGCGCCGGCGCCGGTCGGGGCGACCATCCGGTCACGGTCGCCGTGCAGCACCAAGGTCGGGGCGGTGACCGCGCGCAGTTCGTGGGTCCGGTCACCGGATTTCACGATGCCCGCCAATTGCCGGCCGACGCCCGCTGCGGGCCCGGGGTCGCGATCCCAGGTACGGGCGGCTCGCGCGCGCACGGCGGACTCGTCGAAGGGGTATCCGGCCGAGCGAATGTGCCGGTACATGCGCACGGTGCGATCGATGTGCTCGTCGCGGGTGCGTGCCGGTCGGGCGAACATCAACCGCCAGGTCGACCAGGCCGGGCGGCCGACCCGCGCGGCGCCGGTGGTGGACATGATCGAGGTCAGGGATGCGACCCGGGCGGGATGGTGGGCGGCGACGGTCTGGGCGATCATTCCGCCCATCGACATGCCGACCAGATGCGCCGAGGGCAGCTCGAGCGCGTCGAGCAATCCGACGGTGTCGGCGGCCAGATCGGCCAGCGTGTACTGCTCGCGATGCCAGCGCCGCCGCAGCATCTGCACCGGCGCCGGTGGCGGGAAATTCGCGTGCGTCGAGCGGCCGACGTCCCGGTTGTCGAAACGGACGACCTGGCAGCCGCGCGCGACCAAGAGCTCGCACAACCCGTCGGGCCACTCGTGTAACTGTTGACCCAATCCGGCGATCAACAGCAGTGGGACACCGCCGGAGCCGTGCTGCTGGTAGGCGAGGGTGACGCCGCCGCCGACTTCGGCGAACTGCTCGCTCATACCGCCGCCTCGGCGGCGCGGTCGAGCGCTCGCCCACTGGACGGCGGTGTGCGACGGCGCACCACGGCGCGGCCCTTCTCGGCCGGGACGAGCGCGACGCCGCGGAAGTGCGTGCGCTCGTCGCGGGCATCGGTGGGTTCGAGCGTGAAATCGCGCAGCAGCGTGCGCAGCACGACGTTCATCTCCATGGTGGCGAACGCGGCGCCGATGCAGCGGCGGCTGCCGCCGCCGAACGGGATCCAGCTGAATGTGCCAGGACGGACGCCGACGAACCGGTCGGGGTCGAAGGCGCGGGCGTTCGGGAAGAGTTCCTCGTTGTCGTGCATCAACCGGATGTTGGCCACGACCTTCTGGCCCTTGGGCAGGGTCCACCGGCCCAGCTGCAGGGTTTCGGCCCGGACCTGCCGGAACGTCGCGTCGATGACCGGCCGCACGCGCTGCACCTCCAGCAGCGTCGCCTCGCGCAGTTGTGATCCGCCTGCATCGGCTTCGGCGACCAAGCGGCGCAGGATATCCGGGTGCCTGCGCAGCCGCTCGATCGTCCACGACAGCGTCGTCGCTGTCGTCTCGTGTCCGGCGGTGAGCAGGGTCAGCAATTCGTCGGCGATCTCACTGTGTGACATGGCCGAGCCGTCGTCGTAGCGTGCTTGCAGCATCATCGCGAGCACGTCGTCGCGCTCCTCGATCCGGTCGCTCGCGGCGCGGTCGATGAGTTGTCCGACGATCTCGTCGTAGCGGCGGCGGTAGGCCGCGAAGCGGGCCCAGGGGCCGAACCGGCCCAGCGCCCGCTGGGGAACCGGGATCGCGGCGAGACCGGAGCCGATCAGGACGAGTCTGGGCAGCAGTCGGCGCAGTTCTTCGAAATCCGCGCCTTCGGCGCCGAAGACCGCGCGCAGGATCACGTTCAGCGTGATCCGCATCATCGAGTCCATCGTCGCGAACTCGCGGCCCGAGGGCCAGGACGCCATCTCGTGGACGGCTTCCTCTTCGATGAGCGATTCGTACACTGTCAGCCTGCGGCCGTGGAAGGGTGGGGTGAGCAGTTTGCGCTGCTTGCGGTGTTCGTTCCCGCTGAGCGCGAACAGCGAACCGGGACCGAGGAATTGACCGAGGTTGATGTCGATGTTGTCGACGAGGTCGGCGCTCGCGGTGAACAGGGCTTTGATCTCGGCGGGGTCGGCGAGTACGACGGACCGCCCGAATCGGGGCATCTGGATGGTGAAGGCCGATCCGTAACGGTCGTGCATGCGCCGCCAGGTCCGGGTGCGCCCCGTCAGGATCTGCAGGTTCTGCACGATCGGCGGGGTGGATGGCCCGTCGGGAAGTCGCACAGCGGGCATACGCCCACCTCCTCGTGTGGTACTTCGATGTACCACCCGTACGGTACGCGCACGTACCACGTTGTGGCAAGGCTCACATCATGCCGACCCGGACCGCCGCCGCGATCCCGTCAGCAGTCGTCCCACAATGCCGCGCTGTGGGCGGCGAGCAGAGCGGCGATGCGGTCGAGCGCTTCGGCGGCGGGCAACGGGTCGAGGCGGCGGCCGTCACGCAGCCGCAACGCCACACGGTCGGCGGTGAGTTCCGCCGCGCCGATGATCGCCTGATACGGCGCGAGCCGGTGCTCGCGGATGCGAGCGGCGAGGCTGCCGCGATCCGGCGGCGCGACCGCCGCCCGCAGCCCGCTCTCGCGGCAACGGCGTTCGAATCGGGCGGCCGCGCAGTGCTGGGCCTCGGTCACCGGCAGCACGACCACCTGGGTCGGCGCCAGCCAGGCCGGGAACCGGCCGCCGTGGCATTCGATCAGATGGGCCACGGCCCGTTCGATGCTGCCGATGATGCTGCGGTGCACCATGACCGGACGGTGCGCGACGCCGTCGGCGCCGGTGTAGCGCAGATCGAACCGCTCCGGTTGATGGAAATCGACCTGCACGGTGGACAGAGTGGCCTCCCGTCCCGCGCTGTCGCGCACCTGCACGTCGATCTTCGGGCCGTAGAACGCGGCTTCGCCGTCCACCGCGTCGTAACGCAGGCCGCGCTCGTCCAAGGCGGCGGTGAGCACGGCGGTCGACCGCTCCCACAAACCCGGAGCGGCAACGTATTTCCCGCCGCGACCGGGCAGCGACAACCGGTAGCGGGCGGCGCGGATATCCAGTGCGGCATAGGCGTCGGCGATCATCGCCAGCGCTGCGGCGACCTCGTCGGCGGCTTGATCGAGGGTGCAGAAGATATGCGCGTCGTTGAGCTGGATCCCGCGCACCCGGGTCAATCCGCCCAGCACGCCAGAGAGCTCGGAGCGATACATGCCACCCAATTCCGCTATGCGCAGGGGTAATTCGCGATAGCTGTGCGCACGGGAGCGGAACAGCAGCGCGTGATGGGGACACAGGCTCGGGCGCAGCACCACCTGCTCACCGCCGAGATCCATCGGCGGGAACATCTCGTCGCGGTAATGCTCCCAGTGTCCGGACAATTCGTAGAGTTCACGTTTGCCGAGCACCGGCGAATACACGTGGTGGTAGCCCGCGCGGCGTTCGGCGGCGCGGATGTAATCCTCGAGAGCGTGGCGTACGGCCGCGCCGTCCGGCAGCCAGAACGGCAGTCCCGCGCCGATGAGCGGGTCGGTATCGAATAGATGCAGCGCACGGCCGAGGCCGCGGTGGTCGGGCATGATGGTCTCCTCGTCGACACAGGGCGAGTGACCACGAGACGAAACCCCGGGGCACTCGCCCCGGAGCTGGAATGAACGTGGATCAGCGCGCCGGGACGAATTCCGGCGTCGTCGTCACAGCTGCGCGCTCCATGCCGGTGACGCTAGCAGAGGCGTCCGCGCCCGCGCACGAGAGTTTTCAAAGCGGCCACCGGCGCGACGGCTCTGACGCATAATCGAGTTCGACTGGCACGCAATGACATCGGGGGTCGATGGGGACGCGCAGAGCGGTGCTGCAAGCGGGAATGGTCCTCCCGCTGGCTGCCGCGTGCGCGCCGGAGGTGCTGCTGGGCGGCTCGGACGCGGTGCGCGTCGGCGTGTCCTGGAGCGGCCAGGAACTCGCCGCCTTCCACGCCGTCCTGGACGAGCTGGACCTCGGCTTCGAGGTCGAGGTCATCCCCCTCGGCGACAACACCGACACCGCGTTCACCGCAGGCGGCCGCTCCGCGCCGGACGTGGTGCTGCTTCCGCAAGCCGGGCGGGTGCGCGAACTCGCCGACGCGGGCAAACTGCGGCCCCTCGCCGAGACGGTGTGGGCCGATGAACTCGGCACCCGCTACGCCCAACCCTGGCAACTGTTGCTGCGCTACCAGAGTCGGCTCTACGGTGTGCCGTTCAAAGCCGCGGACAAATCGCTGGTGTGGTTCGACCGCCAACAGTTCGACACCCACGGCTTGGGTGAGCCGGCGGCATGGACGCTCGACGGCTGGGTCGACCGGATGGAGGTGCTCGCGCAGACGCCGACCCGCCTGCTGGCGCTGGCCGCCGCCGACGGCTGGGTGCTCACCGATTTCTTCGAGAACGTCCTGCTCGCCGAATCACCCCGCATCTACGACGAATTGGCCTCCAAGAACCACCGGGAACGGGAATGGGACAACCCGGCGGTGCGGGCCGCCTTCGGTCATCTGGGGATTCTGTGGGGACAGCGGCACGCGTTCCCTGGTGGCGTCGGCGTCGCGCTGACCAGGCAGTTCTCCGACGCCATCCGAGAGGTGTTCCAGCATCGCCGGGCCGCGGCGGTCGTGGCGCCGGACTTCGCCGAACCGATCGTGCGCAGCGCGGTCCGCGCGTCCGGGCGCGAGATCGACGACGCCGTCGGGGTGGTGGCCTTCCCGCCGGTGGACACCGCGCCGGGGCGGCCGAAGATCGTCGGCGGTGACGTGATCGTGGTGACGCGGCAGGCGACCCCGCGCGCGGACGAACTGGTCGAGAAACTGGCCGCCGCTCGCGCCCCCCTGCCGTGGATCGAGCGCTACGGCGGCTTTCTCGCCCCGAACCTGCGCACCGAGGCGGACTACTCGCCGCTGCTGGCGCCCTCGGCAGGTGAGCTCGCCGCGCGCAGCACCTTCGATCTGTCCGACCGGATCGGGCCGGTGGGCGGACGGGAAGGATTGTGGCGGGTGCTGACGGAGTTCCTCATCGCGATCGGCGATGGCGGGCAGGCACGAACGACCGAGGCCACCGACCGTGCCATCGCCGCGCTGGACGACGTCGATCGGCGGGGCCGATGACGATGCCTCCGGATTTCGACGTCAACGGTCTGCGCATCGAGCTGGCCACCCGCCGCATGCGCGGGCCGCTGGTCGCGGGCGGCAGGCCACGGCGCTGGCTGGGCTGGGTGGCCGGGCTGCCAGCGACGCTGCTGACGGTGGCGCTGCTGGTGCTACCGGCGGGATGGACCGTGCTGATCGCCGCCCGGGCCAGCCCGTTGTCGGTGCTCGCGTGCGCGGTCGCGGCGACCGGTGCGCTGCTGCCCGCCGCGCTGCGCAGGCGGCGGGGTGTGCCGTGGATCCGAATTCTGCTGTGGCCGTCGTCGATCGGTGCCACGATCGCCGGACTGTGGCTGCTGGGCGGCACGATGAACGCCGACGGTCGCGGCGCGTACCTGCGCACACTGTTGTGGGTGGCGTTCGGGATCGGGCTGCTGCTCGTGGCGCTGGCGATCGCCTGGTGGGGCCGGGCGGCGCGCTGGTTGTGGCTGCCGCTGATCGTGCCGTTCGGGGTGTCGGCGTTCGTGTCCGGGGTGGCGTTCCGGGTGATCTTCGGCAACGGCGCGCGGTGGCTGGACATCGAGGACGTCGGGCTCTACCGGTGGTGGCTGGCGGCGATGCTCGGGTCGGCGTTCCTGTGGACCTGGCTGGGTTTCCTCACCGCGCTGTTCCGCGCGGGAATCCATGCGATCGAAGCCGATCCGGCGCGCGCCGGGTACCTCTACCGCGACGACGGCAGACCGCTGGCGGTCCGGCTGTACGAGTTGCTGCGGCCGGTGCTGCTGATCGCCGGACTGGCCGTCGGCGTCGCGGCCGCGCGGGTGTTCGACGTGGTGCTGATCGGGGTGCCGGGGGCGCTCGAATACCAGGTCGACAGCGCGACCGTGCACTGGTGGCGGCTGGCCGCCGACGCCGAACCCGGCGTGGCGGCGGCCTACGCGCTGCCGCTGGCTGTACTCGTGGGCGCGGTCGCCTGGCTGCTGCAAGTGGACGTACGCCATCACCGCGCGAGTTGGTCGGCGGTGCGCGCGATCTCGGTGGCGGGACGGCGGCGCATCGGTCCGGTGCGGGCGGCGGGCATCGTGCTGGTGTCGGTGCTGGTGCTGTACCCGATCGGCGTGCTCGCCTATACCGGGTTGCGTACGCACGACGGCTTCGGCTTCTCGGCCATAGCTCTGGTGTCGGGTGACGACGGACTGTGGCGTTCGCTGCAGACCACCGCCTGGGTCGCGGGGATCGTCACGGTGGTCGTGGTCACCGCCGCCGCGCCGGTGGCCTACCGGCTGGCCGCGCTGCGACCCAACGGCACCGCCGCACGACTGGCCGTCGTAGCGCTGGTGGTGCTGGCGGTGACGCCCGCGCAGACCTACCTCGGGCCGATCGACGGTCTCGTCGACACGTACGAACTGTCCGGAACCCGCATCCCGCTGATCCTCGTGCACGCCGCCGCCGGACTGCCGATCGCCATCCTCGTGCTGCGCGGCGCGATGCTGTCCCCGCCGGGCAGCACCGCCGCGGACGCACTGCACGGTCTGGCCAGTCCGGGGACCATCGCCCAGCGCGTGCTGGCCTCCTCCGGACCCGCGCTGGGAGCGGTGGCGGTACTGGAGTTCGTGCAGGTGTGGAACGACTTCTTCATCGGCCTCGTGGTCAGCGGAGCGGGCGCGAGCCCGTGGTCGCTGCTGCTGTGGGGCGAAGCACGGCAATTCGGCGAGAACAGCGCGCAACTGGCCGCGGGATCGCTGGCGTCGGCCGTGCTGCCGGTGGCGCTGCTGCTGGTGACCTGGCGGCGCTGGGTGGTGCCGGGCCTGACCGGTGGAGTGCTGCGATGACGCGAGCCGCCGGCGGCGAGGGAGGAATCGGGTGAGCACCTCGACCGAGCACACCGAACCGGTCGGGCAGACCGCCACACCCAGATCCTCGATCTGGATCGGGTTCCTCGGCACCGCGTCGCTGGTCGCCTACACGGTGTTGTTCGAACTGGTGCGCACCCTGGTGGTGAATTCGTTCGGCGAGAACGCCGTCGTGCAGTTCTTCAACGGGCCGCTGCGCTGGTTGTCGGTGCTGTTCATCGCCGCGGCGGCGACCTACGCGCTGTACCGGTTCGCACGCGGGTATCGCACCAAGATGCGCACCGCCCGCGACATGGACCTCATCGCCGGTCTCATCGAGCCGGGCCCCGCGCTCGCGGACCGGAGGCCGCGGGAAGCCGCGCCGCCGCGACGGACGGTCGCGGCGCTCGACGGGCATCTCATCGCCGCGGTCCTGCGGGACCTGCCGGTGCACGACTATGAAACCGTCGCGCTGCTGGCGGTGCTCAACGCCATTCGGGACACGCCGGGACGGTTGCCGCTGGCACGGGAACCCTCGGCCCGCACCGCGGCGAGACTGCTGGACGGTCTGCACCGCCGCGGAATTCTCGCCGGGCACGGTGCCCAGCGGTGGTGCGTGCGACAAGTGCCCAGGCTGCCGGATCGAGCGACGGTCACCGCCGGACCGCAGTGGGCCGCGGCGCTCACCGCGCTGCTGCACCACTACGCCGACCGCGCGGGGCGCTGGGCCATCGCGCTGGAGTCACGGCGCTTCGCGGTGGGCGCTCGCCGCTGGTTCGAAACCGAGGAACCGTACCTGCGCGCCCTGGTGGACGCGTGCGCGGCTCGAGTGAATCCACCGGATCCACCGGCTCGAGGCGTGGATTATCCTCCGGCGGCCGTCGCGCACCTGGTCGACATCGGCAACGCGTTGGACGTGTGGTACGCGCGTATCGGACTGGGGGAGAACGGGCGCGGAGTGGCCGACGATCTGTGCTCGCTTCCCGAAACCGACGAGCTGAACCGCGATCTGCTGTTGTTGCGGGCGGGACGGCTCACCGAGCGGCCGCGCGGCTACCGGCCGCGGCGATTGTCGACGAGCTTGGCCGCCCGCTGGGAGCATCAGGCGGCGCTGCGGGAGCTGGACGCCGGCTCACCGGTGCTGGACAAGGTGGCCGAGCAGCTGGAGACCGCGTGGTGGCTGCTGCCGCGTGACGACGTCGCCGGTGAGGTGTGCGCCCTGATCAATCTCGCCGTCGTGCACATCCGGCAAGGACGCCTCGACGCCGCGCAGGATCGTCTCGAACTCGCCGAGTCCCTCACCCGCGCCGGCCTCGATCCCGACGGACGCGCGCAGACCCACGAGACCATGGGCACGATGTGGTGGGCCCGCGGCGAACCCCGCCGAGCCCTGCGCTGCTGGCAGCTCGCCCTGACCGCCTACCGCGCCCTCGACGACGACCTCGGCATCGGCCGCTGCCTGCAACACCTCGGCTCCGCGATCGTCGTCGACCCCGACCACGCCACCCTGTTGCTCCCCACCGACCCACCCCTTACCCGCACCGAAGCCCTCCGCCAAGCCACCGGATGGCTCGCCGAAGCCCGGCGCAGGCATCCCACCGCCCGCCACGTCGAACACTATGCGGCACGCGCACATTCGCAACTGCGCGCCGATCGCGGCTTCCGCGACCTCCTGCGATCCCGCCGCCGCACCCCGCAGGCTCGGATCGATCAGTGGCCCGCATCCGTCGAAGATCACGCCCACCGGCCGCAA
Source organism: Nocardia sp. NPDC003999 (assembly GCF_053604885.1). Taxonomy (NCBI): domain Bacteria; kingdom Bacillati; phylum Actinomycetota; class Actinomycetes; order Mycobacteriales; family Nocardiaceae; genus Nocardia; species Nocardia sp. NPDC003999. The sequence continues at coordinate 11,427 of NZ_JBSGIB010000021.1, read as the reverse complement.
GACCTTCGCTGACCTGCCTGTGGCCCGGCCGTTCGAGTTCGCAACCCGCAGCAGAGAAGCGAACCCGGCCGCTGCGCCCTCCGCGACGCCCAGCGTCGATCACACCGACCATGGCGAGTTCGCTGTGCCAGACTACGAAGCCGTGCCGGAACTTCGCGTCGCGGTGATCGCCTCCCACAACGGATCCAATCTGCGTGCGCTGCACCGAGCTTCCCTTGTGGCGGACGCACGGTTCCGGATCGTGCTCGTCATCAGCAACAACAGCGACTCCGGTGCGCTGCGCTACGCCCGCGACAACGCGATTCCCGCCCGCCACCTGTCCGGACGCACCCACGACGACCCCGACGAAGCCATCCGCGCCGCGCTCGTCGAGCACTCGGCCGACTGGGTGGTCACCGCCGGATACCTGAAGAAGATCGGGCCGCGCACCAGAGCGGAGTTCTCCGGACGGATCATCAACGTCCACCCCGCACTGCTGCCCCGACACGGCGGCCCCGGTATGTACGGCGGGCACGTGCATCAAGCCGTCCTCGACGCCGGAGATCCCGTCAGCGGCGTATCCGTCCACCTCGTCTCGGACGAATACGACACCGGACAGATCATCGCCCAGGTAGAGGTACCGGTCCAGCCGGGTGACACCGTCGAGACACTCGGCGCGCGGGTGCTGCACGCCGAACACACGTTGCTTCCCGATGTGGTGCGACGAATCGCTACCCGGCACACTGCCCGCTCCACTCTCGTCCTGGTCCGTCACGCTGAGCCGTTCACCCCTCGCGCGGGAGGGCCGGGCGACTACGAGCGGTCACTGACCGGGGCAGGCGAACAACAAGCCGAGCTGCTGGTCACCGACCTGGCAGCCCTGTCGCCCACCGTGATCTTCTCCAGCCCCTACCTCCGCGCAGTCCGAACCATCCAACCGCTCGCACGTCGCACCGGCTTGCCCATCGAAACCGACCACGATCTGCGCGAGTGGGAGTCCGGGATCGGCCCGACACCCGACTATGCGCGCTACTACTGTGAAAGCTGGGCCGAGCCGTCGCTCGCCAGGCCCGGGGGCGAGAGCCTGCGACAGTTGTCCGACCGGGCCGCGGCGATCCTGACGACGCTGGCGCACCGGCACCGCGGCCGGACCGTCGTCGTGGGCAGCCACGGGACGTTCATCTCCCGGGCGCTGATCGCGTTCGGTCGCGGCGAGGTCGACTGGGCATTCAGCCGCGCCATGCCGATGCCCGCGGTCTACCGGCTGGACTTCGAGGACGAACGCGTTCAGTCCACCGGTCCTGGCCTGCGACCGTGACTCGACCGAACAATATTGTGCCGGCGGCAGTGTGCATGTCGAAGCCGGATACGCCCCCGAGCGTTGTGCTGAAGCATGAGCTGCTTGTCGGCGAGTGCGAGTTCCCGGTCGCGGCCGGCACGTGCGCGACGCCTCCGAGCAAGCTGGTTGGGGACCGCTACCGCTGGACACGACCGGTGCGCATGGCCGACCATGACCGACATGTTGCTCACGCGCGAGGCCGATCTGTTCGAACGCTCCAGGGGTCGCCTGGAAGCGATCGCCTACCGCTTGCTGGGCTCGGCCGGCGACGCCGAGGACGCGGTGCAGGAGACGTATCTGCGCTGGCAGGCCGCCGACCGCGAATACGTGGAGACGCCCGAGGCGTGGCTGACCAAGGTGCTCACCAATCTCTGCCTCAACCAGCTCACCTCCGCCCGTGCGCGCCGGGAAACCTATGTGGGGCAATGGCTTCCGGAGCCGGTGCTGGCCGGCGCCCCGATGCTGGGCCCGGCCGACACCGTCGAACAACGCGAATCGGTGTCGATCGCCATGCTCACGCTCATGGAACGGCTCACCGCCAAGGAACGCGTGGTGTATGTACTGCGCGAGGCGTTCGGCTACTCGCACCACGAGATCGCCGACCTGCTCGACATCACAGAATCGAATTGCCAGCAGGTCTATCGCCGCGCCAAACAGCACTTGGCCGTGGAACGGGCGCGTATCGAGGTGGACGAGACCGCCGCGCGCCGGATCGTGGAGGAATTCCTGGCCGCGGCGGTCAGCGGACGAACCGACGAGCTGGTGCGGTTACTCACCGATGACGCCGCCATCATCGGTGACGGCGGCGCCTTCTTCGCCACCTTGAACAGGCCGCTCGTCGGCGCCGAGCGCATCGCGATGTTCGTGCGGCTGGCCATCAAACCTACGGGTGCCAAGTGGGACAAGCTCGGCGGCAAGCCCACACCCTTCGCCGCGATCGTCAATGGCAGGCCCGCGCTGATCCTGGTGGCCGAGGATCGCATCGTCGGCGTCGTGGTGCTGGAGGTGACCGCCGACGGCATCGCCGCCATGCACGCCCACGTCAACCCCGACAAGCTGGCATTCGCCAATCGCCAGTGGGCCACCTACGCGCCGGGAGAACCCCTGCCCGATTTATGGTGACCCACATCACACCCTGCTCCTGTCAGCATTCGTGCGGCTGTCCGGTTCAAGCTCCGAACCCACCGAGACAGGAGCAACACCATGAAGCACCGCATCGTCGTCCTCGGAGCCGGGTACGCCGGAGCCACCGCAGCCGGCCGCCTGGCCAAGCGACTGCACCGCGACGACGTCGAGATCACCCTGGTCAACGCCGATCCCGACTTCGTCGAACGGGTGCGCCTGCACCAGCTCGCCGCCGGGCAGGACCTGCCGGTTCGTCCACTGCGGAAGATGTTCGCGGGCACCGGCGTCCAGGTGCGCATCGCATGGGTCGATTCGGTCGACGCCGACCGCAAGACCGTCGAACTGATCGGCGATCAGGGGGCCGAGACCCTCGCCTACGACACACTCGTCTACGCCCTTGGCAGCACCGTCGCCGATTTCGGCGTGCCCGGCGTTGTCGAACACGCCCACCAGGTGGCGAGCAAGCAGGCGGCGCTGCGGCTGCGGGAACGTCTGAGCCGGCTGCGGGCGGGCGAGACCGTGCTGATCGTAGGTGGTGGCCTGACCAGTATCGAGGTCGCCACCGAGATCGCCGAGGCGCGCCCGGATCTGAAGGTCGCGATGGCCGCGCGCGGCGGCGTCGGCGACTGGCTCGACGAGAAGGCGCAGAGCCACCTGCGCGGCGCGTTCGAACGCTTCGGTATCACCGTTCACGAGCACGCCGACGTCATAAGGGTCACCGAAGATGGCGTGGTCACCCGATCGGGAGCGCAGATCCCTTCGCAAATGACCGTCTGGACAGCGGGATTCGCCGTGCACCCGATCGCGGCCGCCAGCACTCTGACCGTCTCCGAGACCGGGCGGATCGTCGTCGACGCTACCCAGCGCTCGGTCTCGCACCCGGATGTATACGCCGTCGGCGATGCCGCGCACGCCGCGGGAGTGGGTGGCAGGACGTTGCGCATGGGCTGCGCCACCGCCTCCCCGATGGCCTGGCTGGGCGCCGATGCCATTGCCGCTCGGCTGACCGGACGTGAGATTCCCGATGCCCCCATCGGCTACAACAGCCAGTGCATCAGCCTCGGCCGCCGCGATGCCATCGTGCAGAAGGTGACCAAGGAGGATCAGCCGACCTCCAAGGTCGACGTGGGCCGCAAGGCCGCCCGCGTGAAGGAGTTGATCTGCTCGCTCGCGGCCTGGTCCGTGAAGCACCCGACCCTACTGGCGCCGAGGCGGCGTCGCCGGGTCGTCGCGACCGGCGCAGGGGCTCCGGTCGCGACCGTCTGAGCGCGCGGGCGCGGAACCGGTGCAGGTCCGCCCCGGCAGGACAGGCTGGGGCGGACCACCCGGTTCCGCGGGATTTCCGGATGCGTCGGCTGCGTGGCACGGTCGGCGGCTACATTCACCCAGCGCAGGTCCCTGGCCGAAACCGACCTCACCGCGGTGGGCGCGGACGCACGGCGGTGGCTGGAGATCGCTCGCGTTTTCCTCTGAAGAGGTTGGTTCCCCGAGCCGCTAGGCACACTGAATCGGTCAGCGCCGGGCCCAGTGAGCAGCGAGGCGACCGGCGCTGACATTTGCGGGAGATCGCCTGGCTCCAGGCTTCCGTTCCATTCGCGTCGACGGATAGGTCATAGGGGTGCAGTAGCATTCGCCGAAACCGGGCGGATATGGCGCGCCCCGACGAGAGATGCACAGCCTGAAGGACAAACAATGCCACAACATGGTGGGCACCGACTCGATGGGAACTGGAGCGTGAGTGAGGATCAGCCCGCCATGGCGGGCCTCGGAGAAGTGCTGTCGTGCATCGGGCCGACCTGCGGGGACACCGTCAACTGGAGTGCGGCGGAGAAGATCTACGAAACTGCTTTTCCGGCCGACTATCGGTCCTTCGTTGCAGCCTTCGGCAGCGGCACGATCGAGGAGATGGTCGTCGTGTTCACCCCTGTCGTCTCCTCGGAGGAGGCGCGGATGGTGAAGGTATCGAGGCTCTCGCAGGCAGCGCTCGCGGACAAGGGGGTCAACGAGTGGGCTCCCGCCGACAGGGGCCGGTATCGGCTGGAGGACCTGCTCATCTGGGGCGGAACAGCTGCGGCCGACACTCTGTGCTGGATCACGACGGACCAGGACCCGGATCGATGGCCAGTCGCGGTGTACTCCCGCATGAACCACGAGTGGTCGGTGTATCCGTGCGGAATGGCCGAGTTCCTGCTGAAACTCGTGCGCAATGAGTGGCATCCAGGACCGATCAGCGACACTTCACTCGAGGGCGTGGTGGACCCGCGTTTCCTGCACGACAAGGACGAGGCAGCCGCATACGAGGCGGGGCTCGACCCCTGGGAGTACTGATCCGCACGACCCGGTCAATCCCGCTCGCAGAACTTCGCGTGGTAGCGATTCGCCACCCGAACGCGGATCGGCAGGAGCGCAGTTCCAGTCAGCGGTGATGTACGCCTACGCTGACGAGCGATCTACGAGCAAAACGGTGCGAGCAATCAGCAATACAGCGGTGCATTTGGTTCTATAAAGGCATTTTCGCCTCACGCGGAGACTTGTCGGGGCGCAGCCCGCGCCAGCTGGGGTGGCGCAGGCCCTCGGGGGTGGCTTCGCGATATTCGATGTCGCCGACGAGGACCGGCTCGACCCAGTGGGCGGATGCCGCCACCGCGCGCGGCGGAGGGACGTCGAAGGGCGTGTCGGAGCGGGACAGCTCGTTCAGGCGAACTTGCAGCGAGCGGCGGTCGCGCATGGTCCAGCCGGTGCCGACATTGCCGATGTGCACCAGCTGATCGTTGTCGTCGTAGGCACCCAGCGCCAATGAGCCGAACGTCGCGGAGAAACGGCCCGTACCGGGCAGCCAGCCCGCTACGACGACCTCGGTCGTCTTGCGCAGCGGCGTCTTGATCCACAACGGAGACCGCCGCCCGGGGTAGTAGGCGGAATCGAGACGCTTGGCGACTATTCCCTCCAAGCCGTGTTCGCGAGCGACGTCGAGCAGCGTGTCGGCGTCGATATCGCGGTAGTACGGCGGGGTCCGGACCAGAGGCCGGTCCAGCGCCAGTTCCGCCAAACGCTCGCGACGCTCGGTGTAGGGCAGGTTCATGATGGACGCACCCTCGACAGCCAGGAGATCGAACGCCAGATACTGCGCCGGGAATCCTCGCAGCAATTCCGGGCTGGGGGAGACGACATGCATCCGCCGTTGCAGGCGAGCGAACGACGGCGCCCCCGTCTTCGGATCCGGCGCCACGATCTCCCCGTCGAGGATCAGCTCACCTCCCTCGCCCAGTTCGGCGAGAACCGCCGTGAGCTCAGGAAATGACCCACTGAGATCCCGATTGTTGCGACTGTAGAACCGGCATTCCCCCGCCCGGCACCGCGCGAGGGCGCGAATGCCGTCCCATTTCATCTCCAGCGCCCACCGGCCGTGCTCCCGCGGTGGCCGTCCGGAGACGGCCAGCATCGGCGCCTGGACTGACAGCACTCAGTCAGCATATCGCCAGCAAATATCAGGTACGGGCTTCTCTCCACGGCACTCACACAAGGCCACTGGCACCCCACCCAGTGGGGTTCGGCCAATCCCGCGCTGGTCAGCTGCCCGTCGGGGCCTCGCCGCAGAGCAGGGGTTGCAGGAGTGGGACGTACAGGTCGGCGACTTCGTCGGGGTCCAGTTGGGTGAGCTGGTCGGCTTGGACGGTCGCGTAGAGGGCGCCGAGGCCGAGCAGCACACCGATGGCCATCTCCGCTCGCAGCGGGGCGCCCGGGCCAGGGAGGCGGGCGGCGAGGGCGTCGATGACCTGCGTGCGGAAGTTGGCTCGTGCCTGCCCGCCGAGTTCCAAGTGGTGGCGGGAGAAGGCGATGCGCAGGATCGGGTCGCGGGTCTTTCCGCGTTGGGTGGCGATCAGATGCAAGACCATGTGCCGGGCGAGGCGGTCCAAGGGGGCGTCGAAGAGGGCGGTGGCGTCGGCGTCGAAGGTGAAGACCTGGGTGAACAGGTGTTCCTTGGTGCCGTAGTACTTCATCACGAGCGCCGGGCTCACGCCTGCGTCGTCGGCGATGGCGGCGATGGTGGTGTCGGCGTAGGCGTGGCGTGCGAAGGCGCGCCGGGCTGCGGCGAGGATGTCCGCACGGCGGGCGTCGGCATCACGCGGTCGTGCCGACCGGTCCTGGGCCGGGTCGGGCTTCGGCGGATCTATGGACCTCGATCGCAGGCGGGCACTGCGCGGAGAGGGGGAGTTCGGGTCGGACATCTTGTTCAGGCTCCTGGAGGAGGGACGGCGCGGATCGCGGCTGGCGCGGGACGAGACAGGCGGCCGCGCAGGCCAGCAGAGCGACCGCGCCTGCGACGGCGAAGGCCATCCGGTACCCGTTCAGGGTCGGCGCCGCCACGGCCACGCCCGCCGTGTCGGCGAACGGGCGGGTGTGCTGGGCCAGCACGGTGGCGACCACCGCGCTGCACAAGGCTTGCCCGATGGTGCGCATGAGAACATTGAGGCCGTTCGCTGCGGCGGTCTGCTCCAGCGGCACCGCCCGCATGATCAGCAGGGGCAGGGCGGAGTAGGCGAGTGCCGTGCCGACCGAGACCACGGCCGCGCCCACGATGACCGCCCACAATTGCCGACTGTCGGCGATGCGTAGGCCATAGCCGCCCGCGATGATCATCGTGCCCAGGGTGAGGGTGGCCTTGGCCCCGCGGGCGACGGACAGGCGGGCGGACAAGGAAGCACACAACACCATGATCACACCGCTGGGCAGTAGGCATACACCCGCCGCCACCACCGAGAGCCCTAGACCGTACCCGGTGACCCGGGGCGCCTGGACCAGTTGCGCGGTGACGAGGGAGTTGGCGTAGAAGGCGAACCCGGCCAGCGACGCGGCCAGGTGGGGCAGCAGAACCGCCGGACGCATCGCGAGGCGCACGTCCACCAGTGGCCGCGACACGCGGCGCTGGTGGACAGTCCAGCCCGTCAGGATCAGCAGCGCCGCCCCCGACAGGCCCAGAACCCGCCAACTGCCCCAGCCCCACTCACCTGCCTTCGACAAAGCCAGCAGCAAGAACACTAGCCCCGCACTCAGCCCGCACGCCCCGAGTAGGTCGAAACGCCCCGGCGACCGGACCAGCTCTTTCCGCAGCAGCCGCCACGCCAGGGCGAGCACACCCGTCGAGAGCATGGTCATGGCCCAAAACATCGCGTGCCAGTCCGCGTACTGCACCAACAGCGCGGCCAGCGGCAGACCAAGAGCCGCGCCGATGCCCACCGTCGAACTCATCAGCGCCACCGAGGAACCCGTCCGCTGCGGCGGCAGCACACCCCGCAGGAAACTGATCGACAGCGGCACCACCGCCGCGCCCACACCCTGCAGCGCCCGCCCTACCAACAGCCACGGGAGGGTGGAGGCGAATGCGCACACCAGCGACCCGACGGCGAGTGCCCCGAGCGCGAGCAGAAGCATCGGCCGCTTGCCGTACATGTCCCCGGCACGCCCAAGCAGCGGGGTGGCGACCGCGCCGGTCAGCAGCGTAAGTGTGACCACCCACCCGACATCGACCGGTGCCGCGCCGGTCAGCCGGGGCAGTTGCGGCAGCAGCGGCACGACTGCGGTCTGCACCAGCGTGGTGACGATGCCACCAGCCGCCAGAACGGCCATGACGCCACGGTCGGCAGTCGGAGACGTCGACGGATGCGAATCAATGGGCACAGCGAAACCCTCTCGGAGGTGAATGGCGTTCACCACCATAGGTGAACGCCATTCACCTCACAAGGGCCGGCCGCCACCGCTTGCCAGGCCGGCCACCGGCGTTCGACCCGCTATCTACCGGCACGCAACATGCTCGCCGCGGTATCAACCGGCTCGAACAACCCCGCACCGTCGCCGGCCGCTACGAAAGAGCGCCGGCCGCCACCTTGCCGTCCCGCTCGATATGAGCGATCGCTTCGTCGGTCAGTTCCGCCGAGGTTACGTCACCGGCACGCAATGCGGCCGCGCACTCTTCGGCCGACCGAAAATTCCACTCCGTGAATTCGACGGTATCGGCCTGTCGCGGCGGACATAAAATGCCGCTTCGCGCAAACGAGAAAGTCGAACAGGTGGCCTTCGGTTCAAATTGACGCACTCGTTCTGTCATATCCCAGGTCAGGGAGTCGGCAGTGAGATGGTTTCGGCTGCTTGCCCTCGAGGCGGCCTTTCGCGCGGGCCTTGGCCATGCCCTCGCGGGTCCGCAGGTGATCGGGTTAGCCTCGAATTCGGCAACCATGGTAAGGGTTTGCAGGAACAGCTTGCCGAACGGGTCGGCCCAGTCGTAGACCTGGCTGCCGAGCCCGGTGTTCCGGTGGCGGATCGGCATACGGAACACCACGACATCGTCCGGCCTTACCGGCTGATCCTGCGCGGGACCGTCACCGTGGCGAGTTTGTCCGGGTTGCGGATGGCGTAGAGGTTGGTGATCTGCCCGTCGGAGATCTCGATCAGGAAGACACCTTCGAGCAGCTCGCCGCGGTAGGCGACCATCGCGGGCGTGTTGTTGCAGGTGACCATCTCTATCCGCATGTCCGACGTCGGCTGCCTGGCGTGGAACAGTTTGATGAGGACTGCGGCCACCTTCTCCGCGCCCACCACCGGTCGTCGCGCCGCGGTGGCCTTGCCGCCGCTGTCGGCGGTCCAGGTGACCTCGGGAGCGAGGAGCGAGAGCAGCCCGGCCGTGTCACCAGTGGTCGCCGCTGTCATGAACTGTTCGGTGATGTGCGCGATCTCGGCTGCGTCGACGGGCTCGAAGCGTTTACGCCGCGCGTGTACGTGGGAGCGCGCACGGTGGGCCACCTGGCGCACCGTCATCACGGATTTGCCCACCGCTGCGGCGATCTCGTCATAGTCGAAGCCGAACACCTCGCGCAGCACGAATACCGCACGTTCGTGTGGAGTGAGTGTTTCCAGCAAAACGAGCATCGCCATCGATACCGACTCGGCGAGCACCATATCCGCCGATGCGTCGTGCTCGTCGACCAGCAGTGGTTCAGGCAGCCACGGGCCGATGTAGTCCTCACGACGGCGCGTGCCGGCGCGCACAGAGTTGAGCGCTTGACGGGTCACCAGCCGGGCCAGATACGACTTGGTGTCGCGCACCGTCGCAAGGTCCACCTCGGCCCATCGCAGATAGCTGTCCTGCAGCACGTCGTCGGATTCGGTCGCCGAGCCCAGGATTTCGTAGACGATCGTGAACAGCAACGGCCGCAGCAAGGTGAAACGCTCGGTGTGCTCGTCGGTCGTCATGCGGACCCGACCACCTGTCCGGTGGAGAACGACTGTTCAGGACGCGGGCCGCCCTTGAGCCAGGCCAGCGAACCCGGCTTGCGGGCCTCCCGGCGGATTTTGCTTACCCCGATCTTGCAGGTCATCTCCTTGATTCTCGCGCCCGCACGACCGCCGATGTAGAGGTTGATCGCGATGTCGTCTTTGCGCGCGAGCTGCCGGATACCGACATGGCGGCCGAGGCTGACGCAGGTTCCCAACAGGGCCAGGTCGATCGCCGCGGGTTCGGTGCCCGCGACGTGGCTCAGCACGGTATCGGCGGCCTGCGCCCCGAGCGGGCCCGCGCCCTGGCCACTCATCCGCAGCGGCTGCCCTGAAGGTGCGGCGGCGTCGCCGGTCGCCACGATGCGCTCGTCGTCGATGCTCGTCAGTGTCTCGTCGGTGAGCAACCGGCCGAGGGCATCGGTGCGAAGCCCGCTGTCTGCCGCCAGCTTCGGCACGCCGAATCCGGTCGTCCAGATGGTGAGCGTGCTCGGACGCATCCCCCCGTCGGCGAAAACGACCGCATCTGGCCGGACTTCGGTCACCTTGCTGGCCTCGAGCACGACGACATTGTGTCGCGACATCCACTTGGCGACGTAACGGCGACCCGGCGCACTCAGTGACGGCATCAGGCATCCACCACACACCAGAGTGACCATGCGTCCTTGTTCGGCGAGTTCAGCGGCCGTTTCGATACCCGTTGCCCCGCCGCCGACCACGGTGACCGGAGCATCGAGGGGCAACTCGTCCAGCCTGGCGCGCAGCCGCTGCGCAGCCTCGAATTCAGCGATGGGGAAAGCGAACTCGGCCGCACCAGGCACCGACGGTATGGCCGCCGTGCTGCCGACCGCGTAGATGACATGGTCGTAGTCCAGCGCGCCCCCCGACGCCAGTCGCACCGTGCGGGCGGCGGTGTCGATGCGCGTGGCGCTGTCGATTACCAGCTCGATGCCTTCACCGAGCAGCGTGCCGTAATCGACCGTCGCATCGCCGGTACCGGCAACCAACTGGTGCAGCCGGACTCGATCGACAAACCTCGGGCGGGGATTCACAAGCGCGATATCGACGTCGGTGCGCAGCCGCAGATGATTGGCCGCGACTGTGCCGGCATAACCGCCGCCGATAACGACGACCTTGTGGTGTGTGTTGTGTTCGGTCATGCCCTCAAGACACCGCGGATCACCGAGACATGACACGATGCGATGTGATGTGCGCCACTCACACTCGATGGAGTGAGTCGGAGTCATCCGCCGAGAGCAAGGCGGGTAGTCATGTTGAGTTCTACCTCGCCGTACGGCAGTACATGCGACCAGAACGGCGGGGTCAGGCCGCGCTCGTCCTCGTCGGTAGCGCGGCTCCAGCGCCTTGGGTAGCCCTAGCAGCTTGATGGCGCCCTGCCGGCGCTCCTTGATCTCCAACCAGGGACAGTGCGGCAGTGCGGTGTGCAGGGCGTCGAGTTCGGCGCGCATCTCCTCGCGCAGGTCATTGATGAATTTCGTCGGATCCAGGGCTTTGCCCAGCTTCTCGTAGTGCGAAATGCGGCGTTCCTCGAAGTCGGCCGGCAGATCCTCGGCGAGGCTTTTACGACAGCTTCATGTACCAGGTGACACGATCCTTACCGGCACGTCCCCCGTGGGTTCACGCTGACTGAAGGACTTTCAGCCGGAACTCACGGCATTTCGGTGTGTGACACCGGGATTCGCGGTGAGTTCCGG
>NZ_JBSGIB010000020.1:0-146936 GCF_053604885.1 Nocardia sp. NPDC003999 | reverse complement strand
TTTGCTGGCGGGGATCGGGCGGATCGAGTCGGGGCATGCGGGGGGCGGGCGTACGGATGCGGCGGGCACGACGGTGACGCCGATCTTCGGTCCGGTGTTGGATGGGAGTTTGCCGGGTAACGAGGTGATCAGGGCGGCGGAGGGGGGGTATGTGCGGGCGGTGGGTCCGATGCAGTTCTTGCCGGGGACGTGGGGAGCGTATGCGGCGGATGGTAATGGGGACGGGGTGGCCGATCCGCACAATGTGTTCGATGCGGCGTTGGCGGCGGGGAAGTATTTGTGTGCGGGGGGTTTGGATCTGCGGGATCCGGCGCAGGAGTTGCGGGCGGTGTTGCGGTACAACAACTCGATGGCGTATGCGGCGAATGTGTTGAGCTGGGCTCGGGCGTATCGGTCGGGTGGTTCGCCGACGCAGGTGCGGGTGTCGCCGGATCTGGTGGCGCCGGGGTCGTTGCCGCCGGTGGGGCCGGGCACGGACATGAGCGCGGTCACCACGATGGTGCAGGCGCCGGAAGTGGCGCCGCAGACGTCGGCGCCGCCGCAGCGGCAGTACGCGCCGACGCAGGTGATGATCACGCTTCCGGGTTTGCCGCCGATCCCGTGCGGGATCTTCTGCCCGCCTCCGCCGCCGGCGAATCCCTGTGTCGCGCAACCGGTTCCCGCTCCGATGCCGCAACCGGGACAGCCCGGCACGGGGCGCATCCCTTTGGCGCCGGGGCAACGGTACGGCGCGGCCCCCGGGCAGCTCCCCGGCCCGGACGTGAACAGTGCCGAGGCCGAAGGCATTCCGCAAGCTGCCGGTGCCGAAGCTGTCGACTGCACGCAACCCGGAGCGGACACCGCCACGGGCCCCGCGCCCGACGCTCCGCGGCGGGACGGCGCACCACGCAACCCCGAACCTGCCATCACCACACCGCCCGCGCCGGAACCAGAACCCGAACCCGAACCGGTGCCCGACGCGGAGTCGACACCCACGCCGCAGCCCGGGATCACCCTGCCCTTCGGCATCGTCATCCCACTGCCCGGGCCGCCCCCGCCGCCTCCGGCGGGCTGACCCCTTGCCCGACACACCGACCTGCTCGCATCCGGAGCCTGCCGCTATGCCGCCTGCGGGGTGTCACGGCGGTAGTTCTGAGGATGAACGGCGGCATCGGCCGCAGACCCATTGCGCTCGGCTTGCCCGCCGGCGGGATGCGCGAAATCCGATCCGAGTGTGGGCGCAGTCGCCGAGCGCCTGAAGGAGTTCTTCGAACATTGCGTCCGGCTGGGCCGGATCATGGTTCGCCCGGCGGCGGGAGCCTACTTCGGTAAGAGATCGCACGCACTCGAAGGCGGCCGCAAGCGCGAGAGTGCACGACGCTGCCGCAAAGGCGTATCCGGACTGCGTCGACCAACGTATTGTGGTCGGTAGCTATCGCGTGGCATCTACCAGCGGCGCCCAAGAGACCAGCGGTCTTCGCGGACGCCATTTCGTGCGGTGGGCGCTCGGCGAACGGGTGGTCCGGTGCACCGACCGGAGCCGATCGCCGGCGGCCGCGGTGACGAACCTTTACCGAGACCGGTCGAGCAGAGGTGATCTCATGAGGGCCACAGTCGGAATATCAGCGGAGCAGGCGGTGGTGCGCGGTGTGATGGTCTCGTCGACGGCGCGACGAGGCACTCGCCCGGCCGTGCTGCGCGAGATCGAACAGCCCGTCGAGCACTCCACCGCCGCCTCGGTGGCCGCCACGCTGGACGCGTTGACGTCCGCCGCGGGATCGCGCACCGAAATCGATGACGTCGCGGTCGCGTACCGCACCGTTGCCGAACGGCGGGCAATCGTCTCGCAACTTTCGTCGGCAGCGTGGCGATCGTCGTCGCTGGTGTCGACCAAGACAGCGCTGCTCGCGCTGCTCGAGGAGATGCCGGGCCTCGGCGAGTACGACACGTTGCTGGTATCGGAGGTCGTCGGATACCACACGTCGTATCTCGTGGCCGGGCCGAGTCGGGGCGAGATCCTGGTTTCCGGCACATGGTCGTCCGGTGTCGTCGACGCCGAGAGCGCGGATTCGGCGGTCGACCGGATCAGGCCCGCCCTGGAGGCGGCCGCGCTGCGGCCCGACGCCGTGGTGCTGTGCGGCGCGTCGGCGGGAGACCCGGACGTGGTCTCCGCGCTGCGGACCGGGCTCGACGCCCCGGTCATCGTGGTGCCCGACCATGCCAACGCCGCCGCTTACGGTGCGGCCTTGGTCGCCGCAGCTCCGTTCCGGCGCGCGGCGGAACCGGCAGTGGCCGATCGCAGGCATGGCGGCCGAGTCATCCTCGCCGGGGCCGCCGTCGCCGCACTGCTGGGCGGAGCCGCGATCGCGGTCGCGCAGGCGCGGGAGGACCGTCCGGCCGACGCCGCGATCGGCGGCCCCGCGGAGGCGTCCCTCACCGCCCCCCAGCCCGTCGACCCGAATCCAGCGCTCGCGACCCCGACGCCGGCGGCGGAGCGGGCGCCCGTGTCCATCGTTCCGGAGGCGGCGGTCACCCCGGAGCCGTATCCTGAGCCGCCGGCGCCGCGTCCCGCGAACGCGCAGGCTCAACTGCCTCTGCCGGTGCCCCCTGGCCCCGAACCGCCCCCGGCCGAGCAGCAACCGCCGCCGCACCCGCGCACCACGACGGAATACCCCGAACCGACGACCGCCGCCGCCCCCAACGACACCTTCCTGTTCCCGGGCGAGTCGCCACCGCCACCCTGGAACGCCGACCCGGCAGCGGTTCAGGCCTGGTGGGACAACCACGCGAAGCTGAAGGAGAGCTGGCTGAACGGCCGCTGACCCCGATCGGTGTGCCGCCGCCGTGATCGGCGGGCGGCGGCACCCGCGGCCGGTCGATAAGCTGGCCGGGTGAGCGCACCAACGGCGGGATCGGTGGCGATCGTCGACGACCTGGAGGCCGTGACGACCCGAGGCCCTGAAGACGATCCCGCGGCGACCGGGATCGGCCGCGCCGACGTGGAGGCGCTGTGGGCGTCGGTGCAGGCGTGGTACCGCTTGGGCACGACTCCGGCGATCCAGGTCTGCCTGCGCCGCGAGGGCAGGATCGTCCTGAATCGCGCCATCGGGCACGGCTGGGGCAACGCGCCGGGCGACGGGCCGGACGCGGTCAAGATCCCGGCTACCCCGGACACGCCGTTCTGCGGCTTCTCGACCGCGAAGGGCGTTGCCGGAGCGCTGATGTTCATGCTCGTCGAGCAGGGGGCGTTCACCCTCGACGAGCCGGTGTCCGGCTACATTCCCGAGTTCGCGTCGAACGGCAAGGCCGCCATCACGATCGGTGACGTACTTTCGCACTCCGCCGGGATCCCCTTCGTCACACCGCCGTATCAAGGCGTCGATCTGGTACTCGACGAGGAACTGGCCGTGCGTGGGTTGGCCGATCTGGTCCCGAGTTGGAAGCCGGGACGGTTCCGCGTGTACCACGCGCTGACCATCGGGTTGATCCTGCGGCTGCTGGTGCAGCGCGCCACCGGCAAGCGGATGCGGGACCATCTCGCCGAGCAGGTGCTCGAGCCGTTCGATTTCCGCTGGACCAATTTCGGTGTGCGACCCGAGGACGTCGGCAAAGTCGTGCCGAGCGTGAAAACCGGTCCGGCTCCGTCGCGCACGGCGACCTTTCTGGCGAGCAAGGCCATCGGCGGACGAATGGACCGGGCGTCGCGCTCGGCGACCGACGCCTTCCTAACCGCCGAGCTGCCGTCGGGCAATCTGATCACCACCGCGTCGGAGTTGTCGCGGTTCTACGAGATCCTCACGCGCGGCGCACCGGACGGACGGCGCATCATCAGGCCGGAGACCTTGGCCGAGGCGGTGCGCCCGGCTCGCTGGATACCCGGTGTCGCCGGACGTGTCAGCCGGGCGGGGTTCGAACTCGGCGGGCGCAGGTCGAAATTCGGCCGCGACACCGGGTCGCACTTCGGGCGCAGCGGATTGACCACCCAGTACGGGTGGGCCGATCCGGCTCGTCGGCTGTCCGGGGCGATCCTCACCAGCGGCAAGGCCACCACCGACACCGAGCGGCCGTGGCAGCTGGTCGCTCAGATCTCCGCCACTGTGCCTGCCGACCGGTAGCCAAGCACCGGGAGCCCGCCCGCGCCGATCGCCTCCACCAGTGAGAAGCCTTAGCCATCCGAACGATTTAGTCTGTTAACTCGCTTGTTGCCAACCCGTCGGGTTGTGCTAGCGCTAGCGGAACAGACTGACCCGTCGGCTCTTTGGCGGTGAAAGCGTTGGTGTTGATGAGGATTGACCTTGACGTGGCGGTGAGCGCATCCCGGCACGAGAAGTTCCCCGACGAACGCGGGCGGTTCGGCGTGTTCGGCGGCAGATTCGTCCCCGAGGGCCTGATGGCCGCGCTGCTGGATCTGGAGGACGCCTATCGCCTCGCACGAGACGACCCCGGGTTCCTGGCCGAGTATCGAGAACTGTTGCGGGACCGGGTCGGTCGGCCCACGCTGCTGCATCAGGTACGGCGCTTCGGAGAGTTGCTGGGTGTGCCGGGCGCCCGCGTGTATCTCAAGCGAGAGGACATGGCCCACACGGGCGCCCACAAGATCAACAACGCCATCGGGCAGGCGTTGCTGGCCCGGCGGATGGGCAAGAAGCGGATCGTCGCCGAGACCGGCGCGGGGCAGCACGGCGTCGCGGTGGCGACGGTGTCGGCGATGCTCGGATTGACCTGTGTGGTCTACATGGGAACCGAGGACATGCGCCGTCAGGCTTCGAACGTGATGCGGATGCGGCTGCTCGGCGCCGAGGTGCGGCCGGTCGACATCGGTTCGCGCCGACTGAAGGAGGCGATCAGCGAGTCGGTCCGCGACTGGGTGTCCACCGTGGACACCACCCACTACCTGTTCGGCACCGCGGCGGGGCCCGCGCCGTACCCGCGGATCGTGCGGGATTTCCAAACGGTGATCGGCACGGAGACCAGGAACCAGATCGCGCGCGTCGAGGGCAGGCTCCCCGATTACGTCCTGGCCTGTGTCGGCGGCGGCAGCAATGCGATCGGGGTCTTCCATCCGTTCGCAGACGATCCACAGGTGCGGCTGATCGGCGTCGAAGCGGCCGGGCGGGGGGTGGACACCGGCGAGCACGCGGCGACCCTCTGCATGGGCAGTCCGGGTGAGATCGACGGCTCCTACAGCTATCTGCTGCAGGACGAGGACGGCCAGATCGCGCGGACGCACAGCATCGCGGCGGGACTGGACTATCCGGGTGTCGGTCCCGAGCTGAGTCATTTGAAGGACAGCGGACGGGTGACCTATCGGGCCGCCACCGACGCGGTGGCGCTGCGCGGCATGCAGGCACTCAGCCATACCGAAGGAATCCTCGCGGCATTGGAATCCGCCCACGCCGTCGGCTATCTGATGGAGATGGCCGACCGCGGTGAGATTCCCGCGGGCTCGCTGATCGTGCTGTGCCTGTCCGGCCGCGGGGACAAGGATCTCACCGTGGCCGCCGAGCGGCTCGGTGTGGCATGACCGCTGCTATGGTCGAAAGCGCCCATGGCGCCGGAGAGGGACCGCGCGCTACACCCGCGCACGAGGACGAGCCCTCTTGAAGTTTGTGCCCCGCCTGATCTTGTTCCTGGCGATTCCCGCTGTCTTGTTCCTGCTGCCCTGGTGGACGCTGGTTGCGGCGACCACCGACGAATCCGGCCCGCTGTTCTGGCTGGGTTCGGCACTGTTCCTGCTCGGGTTCGCGTGCCTGCCCGCGGCGATGTATCTCGGCCACGGGCCCGTGCAGTCGGACGCGGCCTCGATCGTCGGCGACACCTTGCTGGGCGTCATGTGGGTGCTGTTCAGCTGGTCGGTGCTGGGCAATCTGGCGCGCGCTGGATTGACCGTCGCGGGCGTAAACGACCCGGCTCGCTCGCGGATCGTCGCGGCGGGCGTGCTCGCGGCCGCGACGGTGCTGGTGGTGTGGGGTGTGATCGAGGCGCGCCGGGTGCCGCGGGTACGCACGGTGGATGTCGCGATTCCAGGTCTCGGCTCCGCGCTTGACGGACTGCGCGTGGTCGTCGTGACCGACACCCATTACGCCGCGCTGAACCGGCTGCGCTGGTCGGAACGCGTGGTCGAGGTGGTCAACGCGCAACGGCCCGACATCGCCTGCCACGCGGGCGACCTCGCGGACGGATCGGTGGCGAAGCGGCACGCGCAGGTCGATCCGCTCGGCAAGGTCGAGGCCGAACTCGGCCGGTTCTACATCACCGGCAATCACGAGTATTTCGGTGACGCGCAGGGCTGGATCGAGCACATGGCCGCACTCGGCTGGCAGCCGTTGCGCAATCAGCACGAGGTAGTGCGCCGCGGCGACGACCGCCTGGTGATCGCGGGCATCGACGACCCAACCGGCATCGGCTTGACCGGTCACGGCCCCGACCTGCCCGCCGCGCTCGCAGGGGCGGACCCGGACGTTCCGGTCGTCTTGCTCGCCCACCAGCCCAGGCAGGTCGCGGAGGCCGCGGCCGCGGGAGTGGCGTTGCAGATCTCCGGCCACACCCACGGCGGCCAGATCTGGCCGTTCCACTATCTGGTTCGCCTCGAGCAGCCCGTCGTGGCCGGGCTGAGCCGCCACGGCGAGCGCACTCAGCTCTACACCAGCCGGGGCACGGGATTCTGGGGTCCGCAGCTGCGGGTGTTCGCCCCGAGCGAGATCACCGTGCTGATCCTGCGTGCGGAGTCGGCGACCGGGTGAACCCCGGGGCGCCGGGTCAGCGGGGGCCGGGCTCGGCGTCGGCGCGGCTGACGGCATCGGGTGCCGACGGCGGCGCAGGGGAATCGCCGGAACTCCACGCCTCGGTGACACCCGGAATGCCGTCCTGGACGATGTAACTGGCGCGGGTACGGATCGGCGCGCCGGGATAGCGGACATAGGGCACGACACGAAAGTCGTTGCGCCACAACCGGTGATCGAGTTCCACCCGGACGTACCCACGCTGGGCGTTGAAGAACTTGACGTCCGGATTCGCCGCGAGCAGACCGCGGCCCTTGTCGCTCAGGTCCACTCCGTCGCCGTTGCTGGTGATCGAGGTACCGGTGAATTCCGCCGCCACAACCGGTGATCCGGGATCGGAGTAGTCGCGCCGCAGGTCGGCGGCCTGGTTCTCGTGCCGGTCGCCGGTGATCACCACCAGGTTTCCGGCGCCGCGCGCCGCGGCGGCGCCCAGCACCGCGTTGCGGTCGGCGACGTATCCGTCCCACGCGTCGGTGGAGACGGCGACCCGCGGACCGGGGTCGGAGTCGTTCTGGCTCATGCCCACCTGGTTACCGAGGACCTGCCAGCGAGCCGGGGAGTGGGTCAGACCGTCGATCAGCCAATCGCGTTGTGCCGCACCGAGGATCGTGCGGTCAGGGGAGAAGCGCTCGGCGCAGCCGCTGACCACGGCGCCGCCGCAGGCCTGCGGGGTGCGGTACTGGCGGGTATCGAGCATGGTGATCTCCGCGAGGTCGCCGAACCGGAAACGGCGATGCAGCCGGATGCCCGCCGCGGACGGTGACTGCGCCAGGCGCAGCGGCTGGTGCTCGTACATGGCCTGGAAGGCGGCGGCGCGGCGCCCGCGGAACAGGGCGGGCACCCGCCAGATGTCGAGGCCGATGCCGGGCGCGTCACCGGCCCAGTTGTTGTCGACCTCGTGGTCGTCCATGGTGACCAGCCACGGGAACGCGGCGTGCGCGGCGCGCAGCGGTTGCTCGGATTTGTAGAGCGCGTAGCGCAGCCGATAGCCGGGCAGGTCGACGGCTTCGTCGCGAAAGCGGGGACCCATCGTGACGCCCGCCCGCCCACGCAGCCAGGCCCGCTCGTAGATGTAGTCGCCCAGATGCACGACCAGATCCAGGTCTTCCCGGCTCATGTGCTCGTAGGCGGTGTAGTAGCCGGAACTCCAGGACTGGCAGGAGGCGAAAGCGAAGCGCAGCCGCGCCAGGGCCTGGCCGGGCGCCGGGGCGGTGCGGGTCCGTCCTACCGGCGACACGGCCGACCCCGCCCGGAACCGGTAGAAATACCAGCGATCCGGGGTCAGCCCGTGCACCTCCGGATGCACGCTGTGGCCGAGTGCGCGAGTGGCCACCGCCGATCCACGTGCCACCACGCGGCGGAAGTACTCGTCGTCGGCGACCTCGTAGTCGACCGTGACCGGGTGCAGCGGCATGCCGCCGAGGCCGTCGGGCGCCAGCGGGTCGGGGGCCAGCCGCGTCCACAGCACCACACCGTCGGGGGCGGGATCGCCGGACGCGACGCCGAGTGAGAACGGATCGCCGAGCCGGCGCGGGGCCGGAAAACGGGCACTACCCGCCGCTGCGGTGCCCGCCAGGACCGCGGCAGACCCCGCGGCGCCGAACCGGAACAGTTCCCGACGTGAGAGGGCCATACATCAGCGTAAAGCCGCGTACGGCGACGGGAAGGCGTCGCGCGAGCGGATGCGGCGTCAGAGCAGGCCGCCGCGGCGAGCGTGATGCAGCGCGTCGACGCGGGAATTGGTGCCCAGCTTGCCGTAGATGCCGCGCAGGTGGGTCTTCACGGTGTTGACCGAGACGCCGAGGTCCTCGGCGATCTGCTGGGCGGTGCGACCGGAGGGCAACTGCTTGAGCACGGTCATCTCGGTGTGGGTCAAGGCGGGGTAGGCAGGCCTGCGCCGCGCCGCGGGATGACGGCGTATCGACTCCGCGAAGCTCTCCGCCCGGCCGAGACGGCCCGCGTAGCTGTCCAGCAAGGGCATCGCGGCGGGCACGTCGAGGAACGGCCGCAGCAGCCGGTGCGGCGTCGCGGAACCCAGCGCGTTCTCCAGCGCGGCGAGGGCTTTGGCCGGAGCGCGGGACTCGTGCTGTGCCGCGGAGTAGAGCAGCCACCCGGTGACCGCGCTGACCGGACGCAGCTCGCCCGCGCGGTCCAGCAGTGGTTCGAGCACCGCGCAGGTTGCCTTGCGACGATCGGCCGCGGTGTGCAGTGCCGCATCGGCCAACCGCACTTCGGGCAGTTCGCCGACGATACCGCGGGCGCGTTCGACCAGCAGTTGCGCCGTCCTGGCATCGTGTACGCGCAGCAGCGCCCACACCACCGGCAGGATCAGGCTGCCGGTCGCCGCGGGCACCGCCTTGTGCTCGAGCAGGACGAGCAGGCTGCGGCGCAGCGCGTCGACCGCGGCCGACTGCTCCTCGGCTCGCTCGAGTTCGAGCAGGCGGCCCACGACGTGCGCGCGCCATCCCGCGACCGGACCGTGGGATCCGTCGTGGTCGACCCGCTCGGTGAGCACCGACGCGATCTGCGCCGCGCCCGGCGTCTCGCCTTGCAGGTAGGCGCCGTAGGCGGCCACGGCGGTCGCCTGGACGGCGTCGGTGGTCTCCAGCAGCCCGTGTTCCTCCGCGATCGCCAGCGCGCGCGCCGCGCGGTCCCGCATCGCGGTGGCGGCGTCGACGGCGTCGGCGGCGAACGCCAGCCGGGTCAGCGCACGCAGCACCAGGCGAGGGCGCCCCGCGTGCTCGGCCAGCGCGAGCCCGGAGTGCAGCAACTGTTCTCCGCGCGTGACCGCGCCGCCCGCGACGAAGGCGGTGGCGATCTGGATCTCGGTGTAGGCGTCGAGATCGGGATCGCCGGTCGGCGCGACGTCCTCCGGAGACTCGGGCAGCACCGCCCCGGTGGTCGCCGCGACGTCGATGGTCGCGGCGAGGGTGAGCGCGTCCAGCCGCTTCGCGTCGGCGAAGGAGGCCTTGGCCGCGCGCCGCGCCGCCGCGGTGTCCAGGCACGCCACCGCGGCGGCCGCGCTGCCCGCGACGAGAGCGTCGACGACGCGCACCAGCCAGAGAAAGGGGTCGTCGAGCAACGCCGGCGCCGAACGGGCCAGATGATCGAACAGCGTCCGGCCCGTGCCGTCGAGCACCATGCGCAGCGCGCACGCCGACAAGAATTCGCACAGTTGCTCGTGGTCGGCGCCCGCGAGCTGATGCGGCAGCGCGGTCTCGGGCAGCCCCGCGGTCCGCAACCAGCGGGCCGACCGGCGATGCAGTTCCGCGCACACGCGCGGCCCGAGGCGGCGAGCTTCGGCGAGGAAATAGGCGCGCACCAGCGGATGACAGGAGAACCAGACGTCGCCGTCGCGCACGACCGAGTCGATCGGGAAGCCGATCAGGTCGAGTTCGTGCAGCGAGTGCCCCGCACCGCCGCCCACGAGTTCGTCGGCGAGCTGCTCGGTGAACGCGACGGGAATGCTGGTACAGGTGAGGAACCGGCGCAGCGTGGGCGGCAGTACCTCGACGAGTTCCCCGAGCAGGAAATCGGTGACCGCGCGCGCCGGGCGGGCGAGAACGGCGAGCGCCGCGGCGCGGTCGTCGGATCCGGCGGCCAGATGGATGGCGGCGATGCGCACGAGCGCGGCCCAGCCCCGGGTCAGGGCGCCGAGCGCATCGAGTTCGGCGCCGGTGAGTTCGCACCCGTGGTGGCGGCACAGCGCGTCGATCTCGTCCGCGGTGAAGGCGAGTTCGCCCGCGCCCCAGCGGGTCAGCCGCGCGTGCAGTTCCAGGACGTGCCAGCGGATCGGCGGAGCCGAGCGGGCGCACAGCATCGTCGTGACGGTGGGCGGCGCGTGGTGCAGGAAATATTCGATACCCGCGAGCAGGAGCGGATCGGTGAGCAGATGAGCGTCGTCGAGCACGAGGATCGTCGGCGTCGTGCGCGCGGCCAGTGTCTCGACGAGCGCCGCGGCGTACGCGGCAGGGGGGCAGGCGTCGGTCGTGGTCGCGATCTCGAACCGCTCGTGCAGCACCGTCCACAGCGACGTCGCGTCGTCGAGCTGCTCGGTGACGGTCAGCCAGGCGACATCGGATCCGCCCGCGGCGTGCCGGGCCGCCCAGTCGGCCGCCAGCACCGACTTCCCGGTCCCGGCGGGCGCGCGCAGCAGTAGTACGTGCCCGGTGCCGGACCTGCTGTCGGCGGCGGCGTACAGATCGGGCCGGGGAATCGGGGTGAACGGCAACGCCGGTATTTCGGCAGCGGACCGCGCCGCGGCGGGGATGCGGCGTAGAGCGGGGACGTGCGATGTGGTCACCGTGCCTCCCGGGCCGTGTGCTGGCAGATCACTACCGCGCCTCGGTAGCGGAACATACCCGGTGCGAAGTCCGCTCGATCAGATCGTGTGTCGTCGTTATGGAACTTTCATTTCGCGCGAACACGAAATATCGGAGTCATCCGAAACGGGTGAAGTGCTGGACGGGGCGACTGGTGGAGATTCGGAAGGCGTCCATTACTTCCCGAGAAAGGGGGCGACCGATGACGCACATGACCGAACCGGAGGCACACCCCGTTCGCCGTGGCATCGCGGCGGGCACGTCCATCGCGGCCGCGATCCTGCTGCTCACCGTCGGTGTGCTGTCGATCTTCGAGGGGATCTCCGCCGTCGCCGAGGACGAACTCATCGTCGTCGGCGCCGACTACGTCTACAAGTTCGACACTACGACGTGGGGCTGGATCCACATCGTGCTCGGCATCCTCCTGGTCATCGCGGCGCTGGGCTTGATGACCGGTGCGACTTGGGCGCGGGTGGTGGCGATCTGCCTGGCCGCGCTGTCGATCATCGCGAACTTCCTGTGGCTGCCGTACTACCCGGCGTGGTCGATCCTGGTGATCGCGCTGAACATCGTCGTGATCTGGGCGGTCGCCACCTGGCGTCCGGAAGCCGTCTGACCGGGCGAACATTGTGGCATGTCACTACACCGGCGTGCGGGAATCGTGGTCCGCCGGTGTGGGTGGGACGGGGGTGGCGGCGATACCGGCTCGGCGGGCAGCGTTGCGGAGAGCAAACTCCGGCGATCGCCCGGTGAAGTCGGGGTTTCCGCTGCCCCCATAGGTGAGGTTGTGGTATCCACCTTCGAGACCGCACTACGAATTCGAAGGGACGCCAATGCCCAGCAAGCCCCCGCTCGTTCTCCTGCACGGTGTCACGATGTCCGAACGGGTGTGGGATGACGTCACACCCTTGCTCGCCGCGCGGCACGAGGTGATCACGCCGACCGCGGTCGGGCATCGGGGCGGACCGCAGGCCCTGCGGCGTCCGGCGCGGGTCGAGCACTTGGTGGACGACATCGAACGGCGGCTGGACGGGCTCGGACTGCGCCGGGTACACCTCGCGGGTAATTCGCTGGGCGGCTGGATGGCCATCGAATTGGCCCGGCGCGGGCGAGCCGAGACCGTCTGCGCGCTCTCGCCAGCGGGCTTCTGGGAAGCCGGGGACCGAAGCCGTTCGGCCGCGACCCGCCGCATCGCCCGCGAGGTGAGCACCGGGCGGCTGCTCGCCTTCCTCGCCCCGGTGGGCCTGCGCAGCGCGGCGGTGCGGCGAACAGCGTTGCGCAACATCGCCGTCCACGGTGATCGCGCCTGCGCGGCGCAGGCCATGACGTTCCTCCGGGACCTGCTCGGCTGCACCGTCACCGCCGATCTGCTCGGCACCGACGAACAGATCGCCGCGCTGGACCCGTTGCCGTGCCCG
The DNA here is from genome assembly GCF_053604885.1 of Nocardia sp. NPDC003999. NCBI lineage: Bacteria > Bacillati > Actinomycetota > Actinomycetes > Mycobacteriales > Nocardiaceae > Nocardia > Nocardia sp. NPDC003999. Next base: position 134,435 of record NZ_JBSGIB010000020.1, on the reverse strand, counting down.
ATCACGGTGGCCTGGTCGGAGCACGATCGTGTGCTGCCCGCGCAGGTCCACTTACCGATCGCGCGGGCGCGGCTGCCCGAGGCCGCGTTCTCCGTTCTGCCGGACACCGGGCACGTTCCGATGATCGACGACCCCGAGCTGGTCGCACAGACGATCCTGACCACCACGAGCATGACCGCCGCCGAGGCATCCTAGGGCTGCCCTGATTCACGCGGCCGCGGCTCAGGCTCCATGGGAGCGGGCCGCTCACACGTCGAGCAGGTGCGGCAGTCCGGCGCGGTAGCGGTCGGCGTCGATGCGTTTCCACGGGTCGAAGACCGGCAGGGACACCAAGGGAAAGACCGGGACGCGGGGCGCGGGATCGTCGGCGGCATCGAGGATCGCGTTCGTGGCGGCGCGGCCGGATTCGTTGGCGCCCTCCATGGTGGCGAGGTCGATGTTGTTGCGCACGTGGTCGCCGCCGAAGAAGAGGTTCGGCACAGCGCAGCGGGCCTCCGGGCGATGGTCGTAGGAGCCGACGGTGTTGACCAGCAGTGGGGTTTCGTTGTGGATGCCGCTCGCGGTCCAGCTGACTCCGGGGTCCAGATGCCAGGAGCGGATGTCCTCGGGACGCAGCCAGCCCGTGCCGGTGTTGAGCCATTCGCTCAGCTGTGCCCACACCTCTTCGGCGATCTCGGCGGCGGTGCACTGTTTGGCCGTTCGGTGGAAGCGGATGCCGGGGGAGTCCCAGTCGGAGATGTCCACCGAAAGGCATTCCCGCACGGTGCCGTCGCCGTACCGGGCGGCGAAGTCGCCTACCCACATCGGCGCTTGACGCAAGGCGGTGAGCGCCCACGGCGAGCCGAGCGCGGCGATGTGGCCTTCCGGCAATTCGGTCGGGCGGGAGAGGTAGTACTGGATGCCGACCATCCAATCGGTCCGGAGTTCGCGCATGCCCGCCAGATGCGGGTCGGCGTCGATGATCTCGTCGCTCAGTAGCGCGACCGCCTTGTCCACCGGCATCGCGCACAGATACCAGTCCGCGGTGACCGCGCTGGAGCGGCCGTTGGGATCGGTGACGGTTGCCGAGGCGATCCGGCCGTCTCGCAGCTCCAACCGCCTCGCCCGCTGCCCCAGCACGAATCGCACGCCCCGCGACCGCAGGTGCGTCACCCACGGATCGATCCAGGCTTCGTTGGTGGGGCGGTTGAGAATACGGTCGATACCGGCGGAGTATTGCGGGATCGCCCCGGTTCCCGCCAGGACCAGGGCCTCCCCGATGGTGCCGATCGTGCGGGCCGAACTCGACTGGGGTTTGGCCGCGACGGTGATGCGGGTGAGGGCGCTGACGAGATATTCGCGGTAGGCCGCCGACTTGCCCTCGGCGCGCAGGATCTGTTCCCACGTCACGTATTCCCATTGCCCGAACCGCCGTTCGGTGCACGAGGTGAACCAGACGGCCATCTGTTTGGCGAAGAACGCCAGTTCGGCCGGGGGCAGTTCGGGGATGAAGCCGAAGGCGCCGATCAGCGTGTTCTGTATGCGCTGTGGTGTGAGCTGGTCGATGCCCCCGAAATCGACCGGCGCGAACAGTGGCGGCCTGCCGCGGAATCCCGCGACCGTACCCTCGACGCGAACCAGGTTGCCCGCCACGCCATCGGCATTGCCGGGGAACGGAATTCGGCGCATGGTGTCCGGAAGATTCTGATAGCAGCCGGGGAAGAACCGGAAGCCGTGCTCGCCGGGCAGGTCCGCGCGGCCGTCGGCGCCGGTGCCCGGCACGCCCATACTGCGTGCCTTGCCGCCGAGGAACGCCGGTTCGTACACGGTGACCTCGTAGCCGCGTTCGATCAGTTCGTGTGCCGCCGAGAGCCCGGCGACTCCGCCGCCCAGGACCGCGACCGACTTTCCGCCGGTGCGTAGTCCTGGCGTTCGGCGTACTCCCGGTGGTGCGGCGTGGGCGGGGGCGGCGGCGATGGATATTCCGGCCGCGAGCGCGCCGCGCAGCAGGTCGCGGCGGGTGAGGTCCAGGGTCGGCCGAGGGCGCGGGTCATGCATGTCGATCTCCTGAAGATGCCGCGAGACTGTCTTGCGGCGGCCGGGACGGGATGGCGTCGGCGGGCCCGGTGCTGGTGAAGGCCCGGGCTTCCCTTCGTTCGGAGACCGTGTCGCGGCATTCGCCGACCAGGTCGGCGAGGACGGGCCACGGTGCCCGCCACGAGTCGCGCAGCGCTCCCGCCGCGAACGCTGCGGCGCGTGCGGGAGTGAAGACGTCCTTCGGTTCGATGGTGCGGGAGAAGACTTCGGTGACCCGGTCGGCCAGCACGGGGTCGCCGGCGGCCTTGCGGTAGAGCTCGAACTCCAGCGGGCGCATCGCCGTGCCCCGGGCGAGGCGGTTGGTCCACTGGTAGACGCCTAGGCACTCGCGATCGCGCAGCTGTTCCCACGCCGTCAGGACGGTGTCGAGATGCGCGGTGTCGTCGAGGGCGGGTGCGGCGAGTTCGCCGAGCAACCGGCCGTAGCGCAAGGCGTCGCGTATGCCCTGCGCGGTCACCGGGTCCTTGAAATGGCCCGCGTCACCCGGCAGCGCCCAGCCCGGCCCGGTCGAGCGCCGGAAGTAGGACGCCAGGCCGGTGGCCGCACGCACCCGCCCGACTCTGCGGCAGTCGCGCAGCCGCAGCCCAAGACCTGGTAGTCGGTCGATGGCCTCCTGATACCGGAGCTCGGCCCGACCGGCGCCCGGCTCGGGAGGCTGCGCGGGCGGTTGGACCAGGCTGAGCAGCAGACCGTCGTCGCAGGGGAACGCGGTGCCGAGGTCGGGACCGCAACGCCATTGCGCGGCGACGTGCCGCTGGTCGGTTGCGCCGTCGTGCCAGTACGCGAAGTAGCAGTCCCGCCCGCTCGGTGCGGACAACCGGGGCCGGGCGGCGCCGACGAGCCGGGCCACCGTACTGCGGCGGCCGTCCGCCCCGACGATCAAGCGGGCGCGCACCTCGTGCACGCCACCGGCTTCGGTGTAGCGGACGCCGACGCAGCGACCGCCGGACCACACCAGGTCGGTGACCCGGACGCCCTCTCGGATCCGCGCTCCGGCCGCGACGGCGGTGGCCACCAGCGCGGCGTCCAATCCGGTGCGCCGCACGCACATCGCGTGGCCGATGCCGTCCACCGGTGTGAACGACGACCGGACCTGAAGGCCGTCACCATCGGCGAAGGCCGTGGTCAGCGGGGGCGCGCCGAGCCGAAGGACGCGCTCGAGAGCGCCCACGCGGCGCAGTTCGGCCAGGCCCGCGGGCCACAGCAGGTGTGTCGAAAGGGTGTCGGACGGAAAGCGCGCCGTGTCCAGCGCGACGACGTCCCGCCCTGCCGTGGCGAACGCGATGGCGGCCGCGGAGCCCGCGCAGCGCGCGCCGACCACCACCACGTCGGTGTACTCGATTGCCGGAGCGGAGGATCCGCGCATCCCCGAACACCTCGGTCGCATAGTCTCGGACACTGTGTCCGATCGATCGTGAGCCGTGGGTGCCCGAATGTCAATATCGGTGCCGTGTCGGCAGAATGGACGCCATGGTGGGACGCACCCGACCGGCACAGCCGAGTAAGGCGGCCGCCGCGCCGCAGAGAGGAGCCGGATGCCCTCGCTGACCCGAGTCCCCAGAAGCGCGCGGAAACCGGTCGACGACCGGCGCGCGGAATTCGAACGACGTGTCCTCGCCGCGGTGGAGGAGTTGCTCGCCGATGGCACGCCCTACACCGAGATCGCCGTCCACCGGATCGCCGCCGCCTCGCAGTCGGCACGCTCGACGTTCTACCGGTACTTCCCGGACAAGAGTCAGCTGCTGATCAGGATGGCGGAATTGGCCACGGCCGATCTGTTCGAGGCCGCCGAGCGCTGGTGGCTCGCCGAGCACAGCGGGCGGCAGGCCGGTGTGGTGGCTGCCGTGCGAACCATGATCGCGGGCTTCCGCGAGCACCGCTCCCTGCTGCTGGCGCTGAGCGAGGTGGCCGCCTATGACCGTGACGTCGGCGCGTATTGGCGCGGGCGGGTCGCGGAGTTCGTGCGAGTGGTGCGATCGCGATTGGAGACCGACCTGGCCGAGGGCCGGATCAGCCCGGCGATCGACCCGCAGGCCACCGCCATCGTGCTCACCTCGATGGTCGAGCGGGCGATCGCGGCGAGCTTCTCGTCCGGGTCGGGAGTCACCGACGACGCACTGGCGGAGGCGCTGGGCCGCGCCATCTGGTTGACCGTATACGGCGACGCACCGTCCTCCTGACGGATCACTCGGCGGCACAAGCGGTCCCATTGCTACAGTCGCGCCCATGACGCAACCCGGACCGCCCCTGCGGATCGGCATCCTGGGCGCCGCACGCATCGCGCCCGCGGCTCTCGTGCGGCCCGCCGCGGCGAGCCCGGACGTGGTGGTCGCCGCCGTGGCCGCCCGCGAGCCCGGACGCGGACGCGCGTTCGCCAGGAAGCACGGCATCGCGCGGGTCTTCGACAGCTACGCCGCACTGATCGCCGCACCCGACATCGACGCGGTCTACAACCCGCTGCCCAACGGTCTGCACGGCCGGTGGACCAAGGAGGCGCTCGCGGCGGGCAAGCATGTGCTGTGCGAGAAGCCGTTCACCGCCAACGCCGCCGAGGCGCGGGAGATCGCGGCGCTGGCCGCGACGTCGGACCGGGTGGTCATGGAGGCGTTCCACTACCGCTACCACCCGATGACCAGGCGGGCCGAGGAGATCATCGCCTCCGGCGAACTCGGCGAGCTGGTGCGGGTGGACACCGCGATGTGCTTTCCGCTGCCGCGGTTCTCGGATATCCGCTACGACTACACCCTCGCAGGCGGGGCGCTGATGGACGCGGGCTGCTACGCGGTCCACATGGCGCGGGTCTTCGGCGGCGAGAATCCGGATGTCGTCGCGGCGACGGCGAAATTACGTGGCCAGGACATCGACCGCGCGATGAGCGCCGAGCTGCGCTTTCCTTCCGGTCACACCGGACGGCTGCGTTGCTCGATGTGGTCGTCGGACGTGCTGCGCATCGGTGCGCGAGTGGTGGGCGAACGCGGTGAACTGCGGTTGCTCAATCCGGTGGCGCCGCAGCTGCCGCGCAGGCTGTCGGTGCGTTCGGAGCGCGGCAGTCGCACCGAGCAGGTCTCGCGCCGCAGCACCTACGCCTATCAGCTCGACGCCTTCGTCGCGGCGGTGCGGCACGGCGAGCCGGTACTCACCGCGCCGGACGACGCGGTGGCGACGATGACGGTCATCGACGCGATCTACGCGGCCGCGGGTTTGCCGCTACGGCAACCGGCCTGACGCGGCGATCGCCTCGGTGTAGACCGCGACCAGGCGTTCGGTGAACCGGGACTGCAGCGTCCGATCCGCGTGCCGCGCCAGCACCTCGCGCATGGCGTCGAGCCGGTCCCGCTGCTGCGCCAGCAGGCGCAACGCCTCGGCGAGCGCGTCCGTCGAGGCGTCGCGCGCACGGAATTCGCCGCCTTCGGGGACGGTTTCGGTGACGTCGGGGTCGCAGTGCAGCACCGGAATCCCGGCCGCGACCGCTTCGAGCAGCACCATGCCCTGCGTGTCGCACCCGGCGGACGGGAACAGCAGCACGTCGTTGGCACGCATAGCCGTAAGGCACTCCGCCTGGCTCACTTCGCCGTGCAGCCGGACTCGCTCACGCAGGCCGGGCCGGTCGACGGCCGAGCGCAGGCGCGTTTCCTGCGCTCCCGCACCGTAGATGTCCAGGGTGCAGCCCTCGGCCAGGCGCACCGCCTCGACGGCGTCCAACGGTCGCTTCTCCGCGGAGAAGCGACCGCACCACAGCACCCGCAGCCGGTGACCCCGGTCGCGGGAACGCTCCGGGAGGGCGCGCACCAGATCGTCGTCGACTCCGTTGGACACCACGTGCAGCGGCCGATCCACCCCGTGAGCGGCCAACCGCTGCGCGAAATGCCGTGTCGGCACCACGACGTGGTCCGCGGCCTGTGCCTGCGCGACGAGCGGCCGCCAGGCGTGCCGCGCCGTTCGGCTTTCCGGCAGGCGCGGCAGCTCCTTGCGCAAGCCGACGAACCCGCCGTGCAGCACGCGCATGGTGAGGGCGGCGAGGTAGGGAAACGGCGAATTGCGCTCGATGAAGGAATCGTCGCGGCTGTGCATGGACTGGACGACGGGAAGTCCGTGCCTGCGCGCGGCGCGCAATCCGGCGATGCCCGCGCCGTAGGTGGTCTGCGCGTGCACGACGTCGAAACCGCGCTCGGCGAAGACCGTGTCGATGAGGCGCGCGTTCCTGCGGGTCGGCAGCGCCACCGGATACCCGTTCACGCTCATTCCGCCCGTGGTCGTGAGAACGACGATCCCGGAGTCCGGCGGTGTGGGCTCCGGCGGGGGAATGGTGAACACGGTGACGCGATGCCCGAGCCGCTCCAGCGCCGCGCGTTGTGCGCGCATCGACGTCTGGATGCCGCCGAGGGTGGCGGGGTGGAAATCCGCGAACATCGCGATGCGCAGCGAACGTCCGTCGCCCGGTGGCTCGCTCACGCCGTATCCCGCGTTCGGGGTGTGGAGCAGCCGTCGAGGAATTCGAGGATGTGCCCGTACACGTCGAGTGCGGAGCCGCGTCCGAGGAAGGTGTCGAGATGGCCGTAGGAAGGGATCTCGACGTAGCGGACATCCAGCCCGGGGTGCCGTGCGGTGAGCACGTCGTGGCACAGCTTGTTGGAGTCGAGCCAGACTTCGTTGCGGCTGCCCGACAACAGCAGGACCGGGCAATCGATCCGGTCGGCGTGGTCCAGCGCGTTCTCCGGTAGCACGCGGTAGCGGTCGTCGTTGTCGTTCCAGCGCTGCACGGCATGCGCCAGCTCCATCCGCCGCAACTGGGGCAGAACATGCACCGGGACCGGCCCGAACAGTTGCGCCAAGCGGTCGTGGGTGCGCGGATCGAGATGGTCGTGGACGAACAGCTCGGCACCCATGCCCCAGCCGCCGTGGACCATCCGGCAGGTGGGGTCTGTGCATTCCCCTTTCCGGGTGAGCAGCGCGTACAAAAGCGTTTTCCGCGACCACAGCCCGACTTTGCGGAAATCGGACTCGAGGTGATGGACGCGGGAGCCGAGCAGTTCGCCGCCGACGAGCACGCGCATCCGCACCGCGGCGCTCACTTTCGGAGTGAGGAACACGCCTTGGGCGACGACTCCGGCGAGGCCGGGCACCAGTCCCGCGGCCATGCTCATCGACAGCGCCAGGGCGCCGACGCAATGCGCGACCACGAACAACCGCCGGTCGCCGATGCGTCCGCGGATCTCCTCGACGGCTCCCGGCAGGTCGTAGAGCGCCACGTCGTCGAAGCTGAAACGCGGGCCTGCGGCGTTGTAGGGCAGCCGACAGCTGCCGCGCCAGTCCAGCAGCCACGGCTGGTATCCGGCGTCGACGAGAGCGTCGACGATCGTGCGGATCTCCGGCAGCAGGAACATCTCCGAGGACACGCCGTGGCCGTGGACCAACAGAACCGAGGGCCGCTCGGGATCGTCGACGACCACGCGCCGCAGGCCGAGCAGGGTCCCGTCGGCGGTGCGGAACGGGATCTCCTCCACGACCGGTGCGGCTCCGGGCCGGGTGGGGGTGAGCATCAGCGCGACTCCTTCGCGTTGCGGCGCAGATCCAGCAGTTCGGTGCCCACGCGCAGCGCCGGTTCCAGTAGGCCCTTGCCGAGCTGGGATCCGAACCAGCTCAGCCACAACAGTTTCGCGGTCCGCCGCTGGCGTTCGGACAGGCGTGGATCCACCTGGATGCCGTCGATTTGATCGTGCAGGTAGGTGTGCAGGGGGACCGCGACCTCGCCCGCGAGGCTCGCCGGTTGGTCCTCCCGGCCGAGTTCGACGGTCAACGTGCGTGCCTGCCGGATGATCGTGCGGCGCGCTTCGGCGTATTTGTAGCCCGACAGCCACCACGTCCCGCCATCGGCGTCGCGCAGCGACAGCCGGTAGTGCATCAGCGGGTGTTTCAGTCCGTGCCGCATCGGGATGCCGTCGTGCGGACGCACCGACGCCACACCGGATACCGTGAGCGGGCCGTCGTGCAGACGCGCGCACCGCAGCTCGCCCCCGACATCGACCGTGCGCCCGGCCACCAGCTGGTGGGTGCTCGCGATGGACAGCCGCAGGTTGAGCGTGCAGGAAGAGTCCGCCGCCGCGTCGACGGGCCCGATCGTGCCCACCAGGGTCTCCGCGAACCACAGATACGGTGGGTCCTCCGGCCGTGGCAGCCGTGCCAGGCCGGTGCCCGCGAGCATCTCCAGCGTTTTGTGTTGCGACCGGGCGGCGTAACGGACCGGTTGGGGCAGGTTGTGCGCGCGCAGGAAGGCGCGGGTGCGTTCGTCGGTCGCGGCCGGAACGGACGCCATCGTCTCCAGCGGATGACGCGCGGTAGGGCTGCCCAGCACCTGCGCCAGCGATTCCAGCTCCGGGACCGGCTCGGTGCGGATCCGCTCGACCACCTCGTCACACCAGGCGGCCCAGTGCCGCACCCGCATGTCCATGCCGATCGCCGCCGATTCACCCAGCATCTGCTCCAGCGTGGTCGGCGTGCCGGTGAGATGGTAGTTGTGGCCCCACGCCGTCGGCGCGCACACGATCGCCGCCGCGACCTTGCTCACCCAATCGACCGGGGCCACATGGAGATTGCGCAGCGCGGGGACGGTGCCGAACCGCGACAGCGCCGCGATGATGCCGCTGTTGAGGTCGCGCGGATTGTGCGCGCCGGTCTCGCGGTGCCCGCCGATTCCACCGGGGCGCAGCACCGTGACGACCAGTCCGTGTTCGCGGGCGCGCCGCAGGACGGCCTCGGCCGCCCATTTCGTCCGGTCGTAGCCGATCACGAGTTTGCCGATGTTCGCCACCGGATCGTCCTCGCCCATCGAGGCGATGCCGAGCTCGTTGAACACCGCGATGGAGGAGACGTGGTGCAACGGTTTCGGTCGTCCGGTTGCCGCCAGCCGGGCCAGGGTCAGCGGGCCGAGCACGTTGCCGCGGCGCAGCGACCGGTAGCCACGCAGGAAGTCGACCGCCGCGCCGACGTTGACGATCGCGTCGATCTCGTCCGCCAGCGCGGCCCACGCTTTCTCCGAGAGGCCGAGATTCGGTTCACGCAGGTCGCCCGGCAGCACTGTCACCCGCCTGCGCACCTCCGGCGACCACGGCAGCAGGAAACGCGTCAACGCCGCGGCCAGCCGGTCCACGGCGTCGGCGTCGTCGCGCGCGCGAACGAGGCAGACGACGTGGGCGTCACTGCCGCGCAACAGGTCCAGCAGCAGGTGGCTGCCGAGGAAGCCGGTGGCGCCGGTGAGCAGAACGCGGCGCGGCGCGACCCGCTCCGGCGGGTCCGTGAAGGGCAGCCGGTCGGCTCCGGCGACGTCGGCCATGAGCTGCGCGAGTTCGTCGTCCACGGTATCCGCCACCGGCGACGGCGTTTCGCGTTCGGTGGCTTCCGCTCGCGCGCCCAGCCAGCGCTGCGCCAGCCTGCGCGGCCGCGCGTCGGCGAACACGTCGTCCAACTCGAAGTGGACGTCGAGTTCCCTGGCGAGCGCCGCCACGAATCGCACCGCGGCGACGGATGTTCCGCCGCCGTCGAAGAAATCGGTGTCCGGCCCGAGAGGTTCGACGGTGAAGCGGTCGGCCACCTGGATGACCGCCGCCGTGAGCGAGTCGGTGTCCCACGCGCCGGGACGCGCGATCGCCGCCGTCGCGGTGGCCACGTCGCCGCCCGCGCGGGCCAGCAACGCGGACACGTCCAGACCGCCGCCGCGTTCGATCGCCTCGGCGAGGTCGCGCCGATCGGCTCGCTCGGCGGGCGGCGGATACCCGCCGTTCGGACTGCGCACAGGAAACTCCTTGTCGGCCATGGTCATCGCGCCCAGGATCGGAACGTGCGCAGGCGATCCAGCGGCACGTCGACCTCGATTCGTTCGCTGTCGATGTCGCCGCCGCCGAGCGCGGCGGCCAACCGGCGGGCGGGCACGTTGCGCGCGGTGCGGTGCACGGTCATACGCACCGTCGCGCGGTCCAGCGCCGCCGCGCGGTCGGCCAGCCAGCCGAGCAGGCGTTCCTCGACGCCGCGGCCGAGGGCGCGGCAGCTGAGATGCCATCCGCGCACCCACAGCGCGGTCGCGTCGGTGTGCACCGCCAGCACGGCGATCGTCCCGTAGTCGCCGAACCGGTCGCGCGCCACGGCGGTCCACACCTCGCCGTCCTCCCGCCAGCGGTCGACATCCTGGTCGGTGCTCGCGCCCAGGGCGAATTGGCTGGTGCGCCGGACCAGTTGGACCGCACGCGTCAAGCCGTGGTCCGACAGCGGCTCGACGGTCACCTCCAGATCCAGTTGGTCCAGGAACTGCGCGAAATCGACGTGCTCCCTGGCCAGGTCGCGTTCGCGCTCGTACTGGTAGAACTCCGCACGGCCGGCGTCCTCCGCGGTCACCGCCACCGGTGTCACCGGCCACAACCGGGTCAGGAACGCGGTCAGCTCCTCGATCGGGGGACAGGTCACCGCGAGCACTTCCGGCAGGCGGGAACGCATCTTCGCGATCTCGACCGGGTTGTCGTCCAGATAGACCACGTCCTCCAGCGCGAGGCCCAACGTTCGCGCCGCCGCCTCGAGCCGGTCGGTCTTGCTGTCCCACCCGGTGCAGACGAGGGTGAAATCGGTGGCGCGCAGCGGACTGTCCGGGCGGTCCAGCACCGCCTGGACGGAATCCTCGTCGTTGTTGCTGATCAGCACCAGCAGCGTGCCCGCGGCGCGCCATTGCCGCAACCGCCGCGCCAGCGAGCGCCGCGGCGGATCGAAAGTGACCGCCGCGGGGCCGATCTCACCCACCACGCCACTCCACAGTGTGTCGTCGCCGTCCACGGCGATGACCTTCGGCGCGGGCAACAGGGCTGTGCGGGCGACGGCGGCGAGCGTCAGCGCCATCGCCGCCTGGAACTCCTCGGTGAACGGCAGGTGTGCCAGCGCGTCGGTCTGCGCGTCGAAGCGATGCGCCACCCGGTGGTCGCGAGTCCAGTCGGTTTCGGTGAGAACCGCGACGCCGGGGATCTCCCGTAGCCGCTCGGCGGTCAGCCGGTCCCACCGCGTCAGTCGCCCATCGGGTTCGGGCGACGGGAGGACGCCGACGATGATCGGAACGCGCGCGCGTTCGGCCGCTTCCCGGACGGCGGCGGGATACCGTGCGGCGAGTTCATCGAGATCGTCGTCGGTGAGCGGTCCGAATCGCTCCAGGTCCGCCGCGCGCAACAGCACGATGCCCAGGGCGGTCGACGGTTGGGCGAAGACCCCGGACGGGTCGCGCAGCCCGGCCGGCACGTGGTGGTACGGCGCCTCGAACACGGTCGGACCGTCGATGCCGTGAGCGTGTGCCGCCGCCCGATACAGATCCGGCAGCTTGCCCAGCGCGAACGTGGCCGCGAACGCGACGCCGCGCGGCGCCTCCGGACGCGCGGGGCGCACCGGCAGCCCGGGACGCTCCACCACCTCCTCGAGCAGCGCGAGGTAGTCGCGCCCGAGCCGGGTGCAGCTCGCGTCATCGATGATGTCGGCGTTGTAGGTGAACCAGATGCGGTCCGCTCCGGAGAGCACCGCCACCATGAGGTCGAGATCGGAGTATCCGGTGCCCACCGGAATCAGGTCGGCGCGGTGCACCGGCGCATCGGCCCGCAGATAGTTGAAGTACACCTCGACCAGCGGCGCGTTGTCCCGATACAGGCCCTCCGCGGCGAGCGTGGCGAGTACGTCGGAGAAACCCGCTCCCGGCACCAGCAGGCGCCGCAGCCGGTCGCCGGTCCTGCGCAGTAGGTCGTCGATCGACTCGCCGGGCTCGACGGCCGCCGGATACGGCACGGGCACACCGAAGTAGCCGACCGCGGTCGGCGCGTCGGCGTGGATGCGGGTGTCCACCGGCACGGCGAGCGCGAAACGATCGGTGTCCTGCCGCCGGGCGAGCAGCACTGTCAGCGTGCCGAGGAACAACGCCGCGGGCGTGATACCCAGCTCCCGAGCGCGTCGCGCCGCCCGCTCGCGCAGCCCCGCGGGCAGCTCCAGCAGCACCTCGCCCGCACGATGGGTGCGCTGGGCAGGCCTGGGCCGGGCGAGGGTGAGTTCGAGGCGGCGGCATCCGGCGAATTCCGCGCGCCACTCGGCGTCGGGCTCGGCCTGCGGCGCCTGGGCGGCGAGCAGATCGTGCATGTCCTTGTTGGACAGCGTGTCCGGGAATTGGGCGCCGGACAACTCGGCGCCGATCTCTCCGGCGACCAGCACCATCGACTGGACATCGCACATACCGTGGTGGGCTCCGAAGACGAGCTCCTGCTCGCCGGAATCGGAACTCAGCAGTTCGAACCGCCACAGCGGCCCCTCCGCCAAGTCGAACGGCTCGCGCATCAGCTCGCGGAACCGGACGCGCGTGACGGCGTGATCGAGCCGATCGACGGCCGACGAGCGCAACAGCGGCCCGCCCGGTCGGGACCGCACCTGCAACCGGGTGCCGTGCTCGTCGCTGGGCACGATCACCGTGCGCAACGCCGCGTGCCGCGCGGCGAGGCGATCGAGAATCGCGTCCAGTTCGGCGTGTTCCACCGTCCTGGGCAAGCGCATGGCCAGCCCGCCGGTCTGGGCGACGCTCGGAATGCCTTGCTGGGCCGTGCGCAGCAGCCGCATCAGATCGCGGGTGACGGGCAGCGTGACGACCTCGGGGACGTCCTGGTCGTCCGGGCGCGCGGCGGGCTCGCCCGTCTGCGTGCGCGCCGCCTCGCCGACGAGATATTCCGCCAGCGCGGCGGGACTGCGACCGGCGAAGATCTCGCTCAGCGGCACCAGGATGCCGGTGTCGTCGCGCAACCGGTTGCGCAGTTCCACCGCCATCAGCGAGTCCATGCCCAGCCCCTGGAACGACCGGTCCGCCGTAATGGCCTCCGCACCGGAGTGCCCGAGCACGTCGGCGGCCCGGCGCGCCACCACGTCGATCGCGATCGCGGTCGCCTCGCCGGGCGGCAATCCACGCAGCCGCTCGGCGAACCGGGACCGCACCGACGGGTCGGCGGCGTCGCGGTGCACGACCGTTCGGCGCGAGGGCGGACGGATCGCCCCGCGCAGCAGCAGCGGAACATACGGTGCGCGCCGCATCGCGTCGGCATCGATCCGCAGCGGCGCCAGCACCGGCTCGTTCCGTCGCAACGCCGCGTCGAAGGCGGCCAAGCCGTCACGCGCGCCGAGCGGGCGCACGCCGGAGCGTTCCATGCGCCGGATGTCGGCCGCCGCCATCACCTCGTGCATGTCCAGGCTCCACGGACCCCACGCCAGCGACTGCGCGGGCAGGCCTCGGGCGACGCGATGGGTGGCGAGGGCATCGAGGTAGGCGTTGGCGGCGGCGTAGTTCGCCTGCCCGGGATTGCCGAGAAGGCCCGCGACCGAGGAGAACAGCACGAAGCACGACAGGTCCATGCCCGAGGTCAGCTCGTGCAGGTGATACGCCGCGTCGACCTTCGGCCGCAGCACCGCTTCGAGACGTTCGGGCGTCAGCGAGCCCAGCGTGCCGTCGTCGAGCACCATCGCGGCATGCACGACGCCGCTGAGTGTGCGTCCGCGCAGCATTTCGGCCAGCGCGGCACGGTCGGCCACATCGCAGCGGGCGAAGACCACGTCAGCGCCGAGGCCGGTGAGCTCGGCGCGCAGGTCCTCCGCGCCGGGGCCGTCGGCGCCGCGGCGGCTGGCGAGCAACAGCTTCGTGACCCCGTGCGCCCGCACCAGATGCCGCGCCAGCAGCGAGCCGAGCCGCCCCGGCGCTCCGGTGACGAGTACGAAACCGTCGCCGAAATCGGGGGCGGCACCACCGGACACCGGAGGACGCACCAGACGCGGCGCGAACAGGACGCCGTCACGCACCAGCGCCTGTGCCGCGCCGGAGGCGAGCACCGTCGCGACGTCGACCTCGGCGTCAGCACTGTCGACCAGCACGATGCGGTCGGGGTTCTCCGACTGCGCTGTGCGGGCCAGGCCCCAGACCGCCGCTCCCGCGGTGTTTTCGATGTCCTCGCCGGGCAGCGCCATCGCCCCGCGGGTGCGTACCACGATGGTCGCCGCCGCGAGTCGCGGATCGTCCAGTGCCGCCTGCAGGCCTGCGAGCGCGCGCCGCACCGCCGTGTGCACCGTATCGATCGAATCGCCTCGAGCGGCTTCGATGATCACCGCGTCCGGCGCGGGCTCGTGCGGACCGAGCCGCGACCAGGCGACGGCGGTGACCGGCCGCGGCGTCATCGGCGTCGGAAGCGCCGCCCACTCCGGCCGGAACAAGGTGCGGTGCGCGGTGGACAACGCGCTGTCGAGCAGCTGCGCCTCGGGTGCGGGCCGAAGGAGCAGCGACCGTATCGACACGACCGGTTGTCCGGTGTGATCGTCGGCCATGACCCGCACCCCGCCGGAGTCGTCGAGCGAGATCCGGACCCGCAACGCCGTCGCGCCGGAGGCATGCAAGCGCACGCCGGTCCAGGCGAACGGCAGCAGCGCCGAACCACTCTCGTCCCCGCCCAGCAGCAGCGCCGCGTGCAGCGCGGAGTCGAGCAACGCGGGATGGATCTCGAAGCGTGCGGCATCGCCGTGGGCGTGCTCCGGGAGCGCCACGTCGGCGAAGACGTCCCCGCCGCGCCGCCACGCCGCGCGCACCGACCGGAACAGCGGCCCGTAGCGATGCCCGCGATCGGACAGTCGCGCGTACATGTCCTCGACGTCGACGGCCGTCGCCCCGGCCGGAGGCCACCGGTCGGCATCGAGGCCGCCGGAATCGGTCTCGTCCGTCGCCGCCAGAATCCCGCGGGCGTGCAATGTCCACGAGGTGTCGAGATCGCGTTCGAGTCGCGAGTGGATCGAGACGGGTCGGCAACCGTCGGCGTCGGCGTCGGCGACCACCACCTGGATCTGCACCGCGGCCTCCTCGGTGAGCACCACCGGGGCGTGCAGCACGAGTTCGCGCACGTTTCCGGTGTCCACCTCGTCACCGGCGCGGATGGCGAGTTCGACCAGAGCGGTGCCGGGCAGGACGACCGCGGCGGGCGCGGCATGCTCGGCCAGCCACGGATGGGTCCGCAGGGAGATCCGGCCGGTCAGCGTCACACCGCCGGAATCCGGTTGCGGCACAACAGCGCCCACGAAAGGATGGCTCGCGGACCGCAAACCCAGCGCCGCGGCGTCCTCGGACACCGATTCGGTCCAGAACCGCCGCCGGTCGAAAGCATAGGTCGGCAGGTCGACGCGGCCGTGCGCGGGCGTGAGGCGGGTCCAGTCGAGGTCGTGGCCGGCCACCCACAGCGCGGCCAGGGCGCGGGCCAGACTGCGCGGACCGTCCTGGTCACGCACCAGCGAGCCGACCGCGACGACCTCGTGACCGGTGTCCTCCGCGACGGCTCGCACCGCCGTGGTCAGCAGTGGATGCACGCCGAGTTCGACGAAATACCGGTATCCGTCGCCGATCATCCGCTCGATCGTGCTCGCGAACCGGACCGGTTCCCGCGCATTGCGGTACCAGTAGTCGCTGTCGGCGGGGTCGGTCATCCGCCCGCCCAGCACCGTCGAGTACCAGGGAACGACCGGCGCGGCGGCGGCCGCCCCGGCGAGTTCGTCGAGCAGTTGCCGCCGGATGGGCTCCAGCAGAGCGGAATGCCCGGCCAGCGCGGGTCCCGCGGCCAGCATCCGCACGTCGACCTGTTCGTCCTCCAGTTCGCGCACGAGCGCCTCGACCGCCTCGCGCGCTCCCGCCACGACCGTGGAGCGGGGGATGTTGATCGCCGCGATCGATACCGCTGTGTCCGACGCCAGCCGTTCTTCGAGTCGCTGTGCGGGCAGGCCGATCATCGCCATCGCGCCCTGCTCGGTGATGCCGGCCATCAGGCGGCTGCGTGTCACGACGACGTGGGCGGCTTCGTCGAGGCTCAGCGCACCGGAGACGTAGGCCGCGGCGATCTCGCCCTGGCTGTGGCCGATCACGGCATCCGGTATGACGCCCGCGTCCCGCCAGGTGGCCGCCAGCGCCGCCATCGTGGCGAACAGCAGCGGTTGCACGAGGGTGAAGTCGCCCAGTTGCGCCGCGGTGAGACCGAACAGCGCGGTCGCCAGCGACCATCCGGTGCGGTGCCGGAACGCTTCATCGCAGCGCGCGAACTCGGCGCGGAACACTTCGGAGCGAGCCAGCATGTCACGTGCCATCCCGGCCCACTGCACGCCCTGCCCGGGGAAGACGAATGCCGTCTTGCCCGCGGTGAGCGCCGCGTCCGCGCCCACGACCACATCGGGCGCCGCTCGGTGCTCGACCAGATCGGCGAGTGCGGAGAGCATTCCGCCCCGCTCGCCCGCCACGACGACGGCCCGCCATTCGAACGGCGTGCGGTGCAGAGCCAGCGAGCGGGACACGGGTGCGGGATCGAGTGTGGGATCTTCGGTGAGGTGATCGAGCAGGCGTCGGGCTTGACCGTGCAGCGAGACCCGGTTGCGTGCCGAGATCGGCAGCAGCGCGATCCCGCGATCGCCCGGCTCGTCGTCGAACGGGCCGGACTCGTCGTCGACGGCGGGCGCTTCTTCGAGAATCAGGTGGGCGTTGGTGCCGCTGAGCCCGAACGCGCTCACTCCGGCGCGGCGGGGCCGGTCGCCTCTCGGCCACGGCGCCGAATCGGTCCGCACGGCCAAACCGCTACCGTCCCAATCGATCTGCGACGTCGGCGGCCCGTCATGGGCCATCCCCGGTATCCGCTCGTGTTGCAGCCCGAGTACCAGTTTGACGACGCCGCCGATGCCGGCCGCCGCTTGGGTATGGCCCACATTGGATTTCAGCGAACCCACGCCGAGCGGGCGTTCGGGCTCCCGGTCGGGACCGAAGACGCGCGCCAAGGCGCGTGCTTCGATCGGATCGCCGAGGGCGGTGCCGGTGCCGTGCGCCTCCACGTAGTCCAGATCCGCGGGCCTCAGCCCGGCGGCGCGCAACGCCGCCTTGATGACCTGCTCCTGCGCGAATCCGTTGGGCGCGCTGATACCTTGGCTGCGCCCGTCCTGGTTGACCGCGGAGCCGCGGACCACGGCCAGCACCCGGTCGCCGTCGCGCCGGGCGTCGTCGAGCCGCTTCAGCAGCACCAGACCGGCGCCCTCGGCCCACACCGTGCCGTCCGCGCCCGCCGAGAACGGCGCGCACCGTCCCGACGGCGACAGCACACCGAGTTTGCACAGCTCCACGTGCGCGGTCGGTCCCATCAGCAGCGTCGCGCCGCCGGCCAGGGCCAGATCGCATTCGCCCGCGCGCAGCGCCTGCGCGGCCAGATGCATGGCGACGATCGATGAGGAACAGGCCGTGTCGAGGGTGACGGCGGGTCCGTGGAAACCCAGCGTGTACGCGACCCGCCCGGAGGCCACACTCGGGGAGAGCCCGGTGCCGACCTGCCCGTTCAACTGGCTCGGAGCGGGGTCGGCGAGATAACCGGTGCTGTACACCCCGAAGTACACCCCGGTCGTGCTGCCCTGCAGCTGTCTGGGGTCGCGGCCGGACCGTTCGATCGCCTCCCAGCTCAGCTCCAGCATGAGCCGCTGCTGCGGGTCCATCACCGCCGCCTCGCGCGGGCCGATGCCGAAGAACGCGGCGTCGAACTGGTCGACCTGGGTGAGGTAGCCGCCGCGGAAGGTGTAGGCCTTGCCTTCCGCCGCCGGATCCGGGTCGTAGAGCCCGTCGACGCTCCAGCGTCCTGGCGGCACCTCCGACAGACCGTCGCGTCCGTCGTCCAGCAGGCGCCACAGCGCTTCCGGATCGTCGGCGCCGCCGGGAAACCGGCAGGCCATCGCGATGATCGCGATGGCGTCGTCGCTGCGCTCCTGCTGCGGAACGGGCGCGTCCTCGGTTGCGGTATCGTGCAGCGCCGCCACGACTTGCGCGATGGTCGGGTGCTCGAAGAACAGGTTGGTGTCCAGACTCCGCCCGACCCGGTCGGAGAGCTCCACGACGAGTTCCACCAGATCCGCTGAGCCGAGACCGAATTCGACCAGCGGCCGATGCACGTCGATGCGCGCCGGATCGAGGTAGGCCAGCCGGGCGATGATCTCCACCAGCCAGCTCCGCATCTCCTCGGCGCCGAGGACCTCGCCTCGCGGTGCGCCCGGCGGTGCACCGACCTCGTCGAATTCTCCGCGGACAGGGGACACCGGCGCGAACTCGTCGTCGAGATACGCCGCGCGGCAGGCTTGTCGCTGAACTTTGCCGCTGCTGGTCTTGAGCAGGGCGCCGGGCCGGATCAGGACCACCGATCGCAGCGTCAGCGCGTGTTCCGCGCCGATCGCCGCGCGGATCGCTGCTTCGGCGTCGGCGAGCTCGGCGGGATCCTCGGTGCGCACTTCGGCGACCACCACGGGCAGCTCTCCGTCGATGCCCCCGTCCACCGAGAACGCAGCGACGCACCCAGGGCGGACGGCCTCGTGCGCGGACTCGACCGTCGACTCCAAGTCCTGCGGGTAGTGGTTCTTGCCGTCGATGATCAGCACATCTTTGCGCCGGCCCGTGACGAACAGCTCACCGCCGGAGAAGAATCCGAGATCGCCGGTGCGCAGGAAAGCGCGATCGTCATCGTCCAGCCCGGCATGGAAGGTCTCGGCGGTAGCCGTCTCGTTGCCCAGATACCCCGCGGCGACACTGGTTCCGGTCACCCAGATCTCGCCCTCGACGCCGTCGGCGCACGCGGTGTGCCGGTCGGGATCCACGATGACGATCGACAGCCCTTCGGCCGGGCGCCCCACACCGACCAGCTCGGACCGGCCGGGCGGCAGGATCACCGTCGGCGGCGCGCCGAGCCGCGCGGCGCTGACGATGAGCGTGGCCTCGGCCAAGCCGTAGACCGGCTGGAACGACTCCGCCCGGAATCCCGTACTCGCGAAGGTGTCGGCGAACCGGCGCACCGTGGCCGGACGCACCGTCTCCGCACCGTTGAACGCCACTCTCCAGCAGCTCAAGTCGAGGCGGTCGATCTGTTCGGAAGTCATGCGGCGCAGGCACAGCTCGTAGCCGAAATTGGGGCCGCCGCTGGTGTGCGCGCCGAACGTGGAGACCGCTTGTGGCCAGCGCTCGGGGCGCTGCAGAAAATCCTTGGGCGACAACAGCACCGCGTTCGCGCCGACGAACATCGTCTGCAACACGGGGGCGATGAGCCCCATATCGTGATACATCGGCAGCCAGCTGACGAACAGCGCGTCGGTGAGCGAAGCCAGCAGATCCGGCGTATGGCCCAGTGCCGTGGCGATGGCGCGTTCGTTGTGCAGCAGGTTCGCGTGGGTGACCACGACGCCGCGCGGCGCGCTCGTCGAACCCGAGGTGTACTGCACGAAGGCGACCGAGTCCGGCCCGACGGCGGGCCTGCGCCACGAGGCGGCCGCGTCGTCGGGGATCTCGTCGGTCGCCAGCCAGGCCGGCTCGCCCAGTTCGGGCAGGTGCTCGATCGGCGCGGTGGCGTCGGCGCGGACCTGGGCGGTGGTGAGCACCGCGTCCACGCCGGCATCGGCGACCAGGTGCCGCAACCGCCGCAGGGAGCGGGGGTCCAGCTGCGGCAGCGGGGCGGGCACGGCGACGACGTTCGCGGCCAGACAGCCGAAAAAGCTTGTGATGAAATCCAATCCGGACGGGTACAGCAGCAGAGCCCGGCGGATGCCGCGATCCTGCAACGCGGCGGCGATCGCCCGCGCCCGGGCAGACACCCCGGCATAGGTGATGTCGTCGATGGGGCCGTCGGCGTCGCCGGTGCGCAAGAAGCGGTACGCGGTCGTGGCGGGCACGGTCTCGCCGCGGGTGAGCAGGATATCGAGGAACGAACGGTAATCGGTCATGCGGTACAACCTTCGGAACTCGACGGTCACGGTTGTCGTGCGCTCGCCGGTCGCCGCCGCGATCGGTCCGCGGCGGCCGACCGGCAGCTCATGGTCGGGGGGTCGCGGCGGCGAGTTTCTCGACGGCGTCGACCGCCGCGGGCACGCCGTTCTCCTTCGCGGCCGTGTGGCCGACCTCTGCCGCTCGCTGCCGCACCTGGGGCGTCAAGACCTGCGCCAACGCGCGATGCAGACGATCGGTGGTGATCGTGCGATACGGGAAGGTCGCTCCGATGCCGAGCGCGGCGATGCGCCAGCCGTAGAAGAATTGATCGCTGTGCACCGGGATCACCACGGCCGGGATCCCCGCTCGCACCACGTCATGGGTGTTGCCGCTGCCGCCGTGGTGCACCACCGCGGCGCACCGCGGCAGGACGCGGTCGTAGTCGAACGAATCGATGATCAGCAGGCTGCGGTCGGCGCTGAACCCTTTCGGGAATCCCTCGCCTTTCACCGTGACGAGTGCCCGTGCGCCCAAGCGCGCGCAGACCGTCGCGATCATCTCGCGGCATTCCACCGGATCCAGCACGGGCATTCCGGTCATGCAGAAATAGATGGGCGGTGACCCTTCGCCCAGCCACGCGTCGAGCTCCGGATCGATGACCGCTTCGCCCCAGGCGTCACGCAGCGGCTGCGGCAGAACGGAAGCGCCCACGATCGTCGCGCGGTCCGGCCAATCGTGCGGCTTGGGCAACAGCATCGGGCTCACCATGTGGACCAGCGGTATCCGCTCCGCACGCAGGCGCCGGAAAGGATTGCGCGGCCTGCCGGGCAGGCCCATGTGACGGCGCAATTGCCGGTCGACCTTGCGATACAGGAACGTATAGGACCATTCGAACAGGCTGTAGCTCGCCCGTGACAGCGTGCGCGACGAGGTCATGTTCTTCGCCATGAACGACGACGGGAACTCATCGGTGCGTTCGAGCGGATAGGGCAGGCAGCCCAGTACCGGCGTCCCGGTCTTCTCGCGGAACTCCATCGCCCACGGCAGCGTCGACGCGCAGGCGACGACGACGTCCGCGGACGTGCAGGCGCGCAGGAGTACCTCGTGCATCGCGACACCGCGCTCACCTTCGATGATCCGCACCGTGTCGAGCATGATGCGCACGAACGGCAGCGTCTTGCCGGAGGCCAGCGCCCGCTTGGCCGCGGTCGTCTCGAGCAGTTCCGCGGCGTCGAAGGGGATCACATGGGGTTCGAAGCCCGCGTTGCGCACGATCTGCGCTTGATTGCGGGTGGCGGTGATGTCCACCTCGTGACCGCGGGCGCGAAATTCCTGCGCCAACGCGAGATATGGTTGATGATCGCCCCGGGTACCTGCGGGCAACAAGGCCACACGCATACTATCGACTTCCGCTCGTGCACTGGGCTCGTCCGGCCGAATCCCACGAATCGGCCGACATCTGGTTCGTTGTCGGGGTCCGCCTCCCGCGGACGTCCGCTCGCTCGACAGAGTTCGGAACGGTACTCGGCCCCCCGCCGTTCTCAACGGGCCGATTGCCTGTCTGCAGAATCGAGAGTTGGTCCTTTCGTTCGAACGATGAGCCGACGGACCGCGCCGAACCCGGCGTGGTCGGTTCCGCGAAACCGGCGCAGGCCAGTATCCCGGCTCGACCGGGCGTCGTCCAGACTAGGCGCGGACCGGGGTGCGTTCTTCTCAGTGCTGGGAGGTAGCGGCCCGGGAACCCACGGCCGAGCCGACCGGAAAACAAGGGGCGTCAAGCGGATCCGGCGCGCTACGGTGCCCGGATGCGCGATACCGACGATTACTTCGGCGAGCAGGTCGCGGCCAGCTATGACGAGTCCTCGGCCGCGATGTTCGAGCCGGGCGTCGTCGACCCGGCGGTGACCTTTTTGGCAGAGTCGGCCGAAGATGGCCCGGCCTTGGAATTCGGCATCGGAACGGGGCGGATCGCCTTGCCGCTCGCCGCGCGCGGAGTTCCCGTGCACGGCATCGATACGTCACCCGCGATGCTCGCCCGGTTGCGTGCCAAGGCCGGCGGCGACGAGATCGCCGTGACCGTCGGAGATTTCGCGTCCACGAAGCTGACGTCACGATTCTCGCTGGTCTACCTGGTGTTCAACACGATCATGAACGTGACCACCCAGGCGGGTCAGGTCGCCTGCTTCCGCAACGCGGCGGCCCACCTCCGACCCGGCGGCCGCTTTGTCGTCGAAGTCATGATGCCCGGACTGCGCGGGCTGGCGCCCGGCCGCAACACGGTGCTGTCTCGGACCGGATCGTCGAAATGGGCCTACGACGAGTACGACATCGCCACGCAGACAATGAGTTCGAACTACCTCGAGGTCGTCGAGGGACGCGGCAGTTACCGATCGATTCCGTTCCGCTACGTGTGGCCCGCGGAATTGGACCTGATGGCCGAGATCGCCTGCCTGCGGCTGGATGCGCGGTGGGACGGGTGGACACGCGAACCGTTCACCAGCGAGAGCCGCGGACACGTCTCCGTCTGGCAGAAGCCCGGCGGCTGAGCCCGGCGCTGCGGGTTGCGTCGTCGTCCGAGGCGACGTGTCCTCGCCGTTCGTGACGAACGCGCGGAACGCGCTGGGGCGTACCGATCCCGTCACCACACGCGATAAGGCACGGTGGCGGTATAGCCGGTGGTGCGGTCCAGGAGGACGGTCAACCGCAACTGCCAATAGCCGGGGAGGGCAACGCGCACCGGTTGGGAAACGAAATAGTGCGGGCCCAGTTCGACGGGCTCGATCCGTCGGAAGGGAACGTCGATGGGGCCCGAGGCATCGCCGGTACGGGTCAGTCGGCCGGTGACGGCGGAGGCGTCGATCGGGGTTCCGCTCGCGTCGCGCAGGTGGACGGTCAGCTCTTGTTCGCCCGCACCGGCGCCGTCGACGGTGACCTCGGCTCGTGCCCGGCCGAGGTCGGCGGTCACCGTGATCCGCGGGTCGTAGGCGTCCCTGGCCGGTGTCGTGCCCGCGAGGACGCCGGTCACCACCAGAACGGCCGCCAGAAGGACGAATTCGAGGCGCAGCGCCGATTGCGGAACGCGGCCGCGAACGATTCGTCGCGCGGCGAGCACCACACCGGCCGCGGCGAGCGCCAGCGCCGATTTGAGCAGCAGGAGCCGACCCCACGACGTCGTCCACAGCGCCGCGAGCGGGTCGACCGAGCGGAGGCTCTGATAGACGCCGGTCAGCGCGAGCGCGGTGACGGCGGCGATCGCGACGCGGCCGAAGCGCGGGAGCAGGGCGGATCGGTCGGGCCGCCGCCGGACCGCGACGGCCAGCACGACGGCACCCACCCACAACGCCATCGCCAGCACATGGACCGCGGTGGAGAACAACGCGGCGGGTCGGTCTCCCCCTGCCAGGGCGTGGCCCGACGCCGCCGTCGCCACGACGATCACCGCTCCCGCGACGGCGATCACTTTCGGTCGCGACCGACCGGCCGCGAGCGCGGCACCGGCGACAGCGCGCACCACGGCCGCCACACCCGGCGAGGATGTGAGAGCCTGCGCCCACACCTGTGGATCGGCCCAGCCGTCGGGGCCGGTGAGGCGAGCCGGTGTCATGGCGAGCGCGAGCAGCGAGACGGCGACGACGGTGGCCGACCCGATCCCGGTCAGTTGCGCGACCAGCGCCGTCCTGGTCCCCGCACGCCACACCAGCAACGTCACCCCGGGGACGCCGACCGCGAGCACCACCCCGAGATATCCGACGGCGGTGAGCATCCTGGCTACGCCGTCGGCGGTGACCGCGATTGGATCACGAGGTGGATCGCCGAGGGTCAGGTCAGGCGGCACCCGGATACCGAACACACTGGAACCGCTGACCGTGTGACCGTCCGCGGACAGCACCACCCAGCTCAGCAGATACGTCCCAGTGGGCAGCTCGGGCCGCACTCCGACCACGACGGCACGGCCGCCGTCGGCGGCCGACACCGCCTCGGTGTCGACCCGGCGGCCGTCCTTGTCGGAGACAGTGACACCGGCGCCCGCCGCCGTCACCGGTTCGTCGAAACGCACCGTCACCCGCGTCGGAGCGTCCGGGATGGTCGCACCGTACGCGGGGTCGGTGGCGACGAGCACGGCATGCGCCGACGCGACCGCCGACGGAGCCAGTAATACGGCCGCGACCGCGGACAGCCCGGCCAGCAGTACGCGTGCCAGGACGGTCACCGGCTGCGCGCGCCGCGCACGAACGGCGCCGCCGCCAGAGCCAGCGCGCCGAGCGCCGCCACCAGCGCGATCCAATCGACCCATCCACCGGAATCCGAATTCTGCCCCGCTACAGGCGATTGCGCGGACGCCGCCGCGGTAGCGCCGGGCGCCTGGTGCCCGCTGTGGCCGGATTCGGCGCTCAGACGCACCACAGGAGCCGGTTTGTCGGGCGGTGTCCCGTCGGTGCTGCGTTCGATCCAGGAGACCACGGTGCCGTCGCTGTAGGTCTGGATCGCGGGCAGCGCGAGTTCCCGGACATCCGGCAGCGGACCGAGCAGCAGCCGGAATTCCCCGAATTCCCCCGGCCGCACGGCGGACCCGGGTTGCGCGGTGAACGTCACCGACGACACAGCCGAGGTCACCGTCGCGCCGTGCCCGTTGTCGATCGGCGCGGGTAGCGTGGTGCGGCGCGTCGACACATCCCATCCGGGTGTCGTGGCGGTGCGTACGACGGCGAGCGGATGGTCCAGAGGCAGGCCGACTTCCAGCCGCACGGTGCCCGCCGTCTCGGATTCCGTGGGAACCCGCAGCGTGACCACGCTGTACCCGCCGGGGGCCGCGTCCGGTGCGCCGGCCGTGACGTGCGCGGCCGCGATTCCCGGTCCGGCGCACAGCCCGGCCAGCACCATCGCGGCCGTGGCGGCGAGACGTCTCACTGCGAACCTCCCTGTCGTTCTCCGAGTTCCCGCGCCGCGGCCGTGATGCGCGCGGCGTCGACGAGCGTGATGGCCCGCCCTTCGTGCGCCACCACGACCGGCCCGGAATGGCCGGAGATCCGGGCGGCGGCGCGGGTCAGCGGTTCCGTGGTGCCCGCCACCGGCAGCGGCGGTGCCAGATGAGCGATGACGGGGTCGTCGTCCGGCGCACCGGCCAGCGTCGTCGCGACCGCCGCGCCGAGGATTTCCGGTACCACGACCGGTCCGGCCTCGTCGCGCAGCAACAGCACCGGAAGCGCGGGTGCCGCGCCGAGCAGCGTTCGAGCGTGGGCGACGGTCGCATCCGACGGGATGGTGCGCGGACTTCCGGCGACCTCGCCCACCACATCGGCCACCGTCGGTCCGGTCACTCGGTCGCGCAGCGCGAAGCCGAAACGGCCGAGCCACTGGTCGTCGAAATATTTGGTGAGATAGGAGCGACCGGAATCCGGGGCGATGACGACCACCACGTCGTCCGACCGCAGTGTCCGCGCGACCCGCAGGGCGGCGGCGATCGCGGTTCCCGACGATCCGCCCAGCAACAGCCCCTCCTCGCGGGCGAGGCGATGCAGCACCTCCAGCGCCTCCGGGTCACCGATCCGCTCGATGTGATCCACGACGGCGGGGTGATACGAGGTGGGCCACTGGTCGTCCTCGGTGTCGGGATGCCGGTAGTGTCCGACGGATTCGACGTACCAGGCACGACCGTCGCCGCCGCCGTAGACGGAGGTCTCCGGGTCGGCGCCGATCACGCGGACCGCGCCCCCGGACACCTCTTTGAGGTACTCGCCCGCGCCGGTGACGGTGCCGCCGGTACCAACGCCCGCGACGTAGTGGGTGATTCGCCCGCCGGTCTGGGCCCAGATCTCCGGACCCGTCGTCCGGTGATGCGCCGCCGGATTCGCGGGATTGTCGTACTGCCCGGCGAACCACGCGCCCGGGATCTCGGCGGCCAGCCGGGTCGCGACCGTGCGCACGTGCTCCGGATGATCGGCCGGCCGCCCGCCCGGGGTCACCCGCACCTGTGCGCCGTAGGCGCGCAGCAGCGCGAGCTTCTCCTGGCTGGTCTTGTCCGGCACCACCACGATCGTGCGGTAGCCGCGTGTCGCGGCGATGGCGGTCAACGCGATGCCGGTGTTGCCGGAGGTCGCCTCCACGACCGTGCCGCCGGGCCGCAGCTCACCGGAGGCCTCGGCGGCGTCGATCATCGACCGCGCGGCGCGATCTTTCACGCTGCCCAGCGGATTGAGGTACTCGAGTTTGACGTATACCGTCGCGGTGATCCCCTCGGTGACCCGGTTCAGCCGGACCAGCGGGGTATTGCCGATCGCGTCGGTGACGGAGTCGAAGACCCCGCTCGTGCGCGGGTGGGTTGCGGTCATGCGACGGCCCTGCCTGTCTCGCCGAGCAGCCGCAGGATCTCGCCCCGCAGCCGCAGATATTCCGGATCATCATGCGTGCGGGGCCGGGCCAGTGCGATCGGCACGTCCCGCACCACCTTCCCGGGCCGGGCGGAGAAGACCACGACCCGGTCCGCCAGCCGCAACGCCTCGTCGACGTCGTGGGTGACCAGCACGGCGGTGAACCCGTCCTCCTGCCACAGCCGGACGATCTCGGTCTGCAGCGTGGCGCGGGTGAGCGCGTCGAGCTTGCCGAGCGGCTCGTCGAGCAGAAACAGCCGCGGCCGGTTCACCAGCGCCCGCGCCAACGCCACCCGCTGCGCCATCCCGCCGGACAGCTGCGCCGGATACGTGTCCCGGAAACCGTCGAGACCGACCAGTGCGAGGGCTTCGGCCACCCGGGTCCGGTCCTCGGCCAGGGTGCCGCGAGCCTGCGGTCCGAGCGCGACATTCTGCTCCACGGTCCGCCACGGGAACAATGTCGGATCCTGGAACATCAACGCCCGGTGCGGATCCGGGCCCTCGATCGGCGCACCGTCGGCGCGCAGCACGCCCCGCGACGGCCGCTCGAGTCCCGCGAGCAATCGCAACAAAGTCGACTTGCCGCACCCCGACGGCCCGAGCAACGCGACGAACTGCCCCGCTTCGATCCGCAGGGACACGTCGGTGAGCACCCGCAGCCGGCCCAGTTGCTGGGCGCGGGTCGGTTCGGGTGCGGGCCGCCCGAGCAGGCGCTCGACGACGTTGCGCGGGCGTGCGCCCGCCACCGCGAATTGATGTGAGACCGCATCGATCTCGACCGCGCTGCCGCGTGCCGCGCCGCTCACCATCGCACCAGATCCTTCTCCCAGGCCAGCACGCGGTTGCGGACACGGAACAGCAGCAGCATGAGCGTGCGGCACACCACCACCATGATCACGATCGCCGCGTACATCCGCGGATAGGCCGCCCACCCCTTGGTCCACTGGATGTACCAGCCCAGACCGTTCTTCACGCCGAGCAACTCCGCGACGGCCAGCGCGGCCAGCGAAGCGCCCAGACCCATGAACAGTCCGGTGAAGATGCTCGGCAGAGCGCCGGGCACCGCGACCCGCCAGACGAGGAAATGCTTGGACGCCCCGAGGGTCTGCGCGACATCGAAGTAGCCGCGCGCGACCCCCGCGATGCCCGCGCGGGTGAGCACCGCCACCGGGAACCACACACCGAACGCGACCATGAAGATGCTGCCGCTGTAAGTGGTGGGGAACAGCACCAGCACCACCGGCAGCAGCGTGCCCGCCGGCACCGGGCCGACGGTCTGCAGCACCGGATTACCCCAGTAGGCAGCGAGTTTCGACCAGCCGAGAGCGATGCCGGTGCTCAGGCCCGCGACCGCGCCGATGACGAACCCGACCGCCAGCAGCAGCAGCGAATGCCACGTGCTCGACGCGAGCAGTCCCGCGTCGCTGTAGAACACCAGCAGCATCTGCTGCGGCGACGCGAAATGCGGTGGTTGCAGCCACCCGGTCTTGGCGGTGGCGAATTCCCAGAACAGCACCCAGACGCCGAGCACCGCGATCCACGGTGTCCAGTACCGCAGCCGCAGGGTGGCCGCGCGGTCGCGGTAGGCGTAGGCCGCCCACACCGTGAGCGCCGCCGTCCAGGCGGTGAACAGCACTCCGGCCGCCAGCGGCGCCGCGACGTCCAGTTCGTCCGGGACCGCGAGCGTCACCACCGCGGTCAGAGCCCACACCGCCCAGGCGAGCGCGAAGCCGAGCGTCGGCGGATAACGTGTCACCGCGGTTCCCGGCGGCCGCGTCGCAGGAGAGGCCGAATCGGCCCGGACGGGGGCGGTGTCGGCCGTTGTCGTCATCGCGGCGTCACCAGTTCAGCCCGAGATCCGCGTAGACCTTGCCGGCCAGCGCGTTCGGATCGGTCTTGCGGTCCAGGTAGCCGGTCTTGGCGAATTTGGCGATGCCGGAAGTGATCTCGCTCTCGAGTCGCGCCGCCGACGGGTTGTACCCGTAGGTCTTCAGGATCGCTTCGATGGTCGGCTGATCCGCCGCCACGTACTTGTTGTCGACTTCGATGGCCGCGGTCTGCGGGATGTTCGCGCCCGCCCATCGGCTGCCCTCGGCCCACGCGGTCACCAGCGCCCGCGCCACGTCCGGGTCCTCGCGCAGCAGCCGCCCGTTGATGGCGGTCGCGCAGCAGTAGAGCTGCCGGTTGGTGCCCTGGGAGTTGTTGGTCAGTTCGCGAGCCTTGCCCTTCAGTGTGGGCAGCAGCCCGTTGGGGTCGCTGGCCGCGATCGCGGCGATGTCCCCGCGCACCAGCGCGTCGGTCAGCTGGTCGGCGGCGAAGACCCGCCAGTCGATGTCCTCGCTCGGGTTGATGCCCGCGTCGAGCAGGTCCAACGAGAAGAACGACATCGCCGAATCGCCGATCGCGCCGACGCCGATCGGCTTGCCCCGCAGCTCGGCGACGGACTTGATCGGGCTGTCGGGTGGCACCACGATGCGCAGGCAGCCCTCGTGCAGCCCGGCGGCGAGTTTGGCGTCGATGCCCTGTTCGATCGGTTTGAGCCAGGAGAAGAAGATGCCCGGCGCCGCGTCGAGTTTGCCCGCGCCCACCGCGTCCTTGATCTCGTCGCCGCCGGTTTTGACGATCTGCACGTTCAATCCGTGCTTCTCGAAGATCTTCTCGTGATGCGCCACGTACAGCGGCGCCTCGCAGACGCCGCCGCCGTAGCCGATCTTCAGGGCGCGGTTCACCCCTCCGGCGCCGGGAGTGCGGCGTGTGGTGAGCCACGCGGCCAGGCCGCCGCCCGCGACCACCGCCGCGGCGATGCCCGCGCCCGCGAACAGCTTGCGCCGCGACAGTGCGGGAGTGTCCGGTTCCGCCGGTGCTGCTAGATCCTCGTCCTCCGGATCTACCTGGGCGGGCGGGTCCGCGGGCGCGGTGAGCGCGTCGTCCGGCTCGCAGCCCTGCTCCGGGGCGTGCTGATCGTCGTTGTCTGCCATGTGCTCGATGCCTTTCCCTGCTGGCCGACGGTTCACCGCGCCCGAGATTCCGGCGGGCAGGGCGCACCGATCAGCCGAAGCGCCGGAGGCTCTCAGGTTGGCAGCAACACCTTCGCGGAGACATATTTCGCGTCAGCGCGATCGAATTCGGCTGCCTTGTCGTCGCAGCGGCGGCGCGGGGAAGCGCAGGCGGTGGTGTTCGCAATTCGGTTGGGATGCCGTCGATCTCGCGCGTTGTCCCGCTTCGGAGGTCCGGTTCACCGACGCGACCGACCAGTGTCGTCTTGCCCGGCACCGTCGCCGACGGCGGGATCGCGTGGATTGTTCGGCTGGCCGGAGCCGCTTCGGCCGATGGCGTTGCCGCTCGAAAAAGGAAATGCAGCGTGCGAATGTCGATTGCGCACATCGGTCACCGATAGCCCGCCACCGTGTCTTTCTCCGGTCGCGCTCGCCCTGGCAGGGCGGTTTGCCACTGCGCCGGGTGCGCGGGCAATATGTGGAGGCTCGACGGTTGCCGCAATAGCTGTTCGCCGCGAACCGTCCTGCGCCGCGAGGGGGACCCCGGTGTTCCGGGGGTGGAACCGATCTGTTATTTACTGGCTACGATTGTTTTTTCGACTGCACGCGCTCGGTAACCGTGAAGGGATTATCTGTATGGCACGCAAGGTCGTCGTGACACTGGTCGATGACTACGACGGCAAGTCTCAGGCCGAGGAAACCGTGTCTTTCGCCGTGGACGGCGTGGCCTACGAGATGGACTTGTCGACGGAGAATGCCGGTCAGTTACGCGGATTCTTCGAACAATGGGTTCCGTATGCCCGCAAGGTCGGCCGTGCGCGGCGCGGCCGCGGCGGTGTCATGCGGTCGGCGAACGACCGGGAACAAGCCACGGTGATCCGGGAGTGGGCGCGCAAGAACGGCATCGACGTCTCGGCGCGTGGACGTATCTCCGCCGAGGTGGTCGAGGCGTACAAGAAGGCGAACGGGTAGCTCCGGGACAGTTCGTCTCGGTTCGTGGCCGTCCTCGCGTCTGCGGGGACGGCCACGGCATTCTTACCGCGCCGCGCCGCGATAACAGCGCTCGACGGGGGTAAACGATCGGTATGACGGTCACGATAGGCGCTCCGAAGCAGGACCTGCCCCGCCCGCGCGGCGAGCTGTCGGAGGCGGTGGTGCAACTGCTGGGCAGCCGATCAGGTGGTTCGGTGCCGGTGCCGGTGCCGGGCTCGGTGGACCCGTACGGCGAAGACCTGCATCTGGCGCTGCACACCTGCTACGAACTGCACTATCACGGTTTCGCGGCCGTCGACGCGGGATGGGAATGGGACCCGGGTCTGCTTGGGCTGCGCGCCGCGCTGGAACAGCGATTCCTGCGCGCGCTGCGCGAGGACGTGCCCGGTGGCGACGATCTCGACGCGGAGCTGGAACGGTTGCTGGTGACGCCCGCCGACCCGGAGGGGCTGAGCCGTTTCCTGCGCGACGAGAGCGAATGGTGGCAGATGCGCGAATACTTCGTGCACCGTTCGATCTATCACCACAAAGAGGCCGACCCCTACGCCTGGGTGATTCCCCGGCTGCGCGGCCAAGCCAAGGCGTCGCTGGTGGCGGTCGAGTTCGACGAGTTCGGAGGCGGGCGCGGCGAGCGCGTGCACGCGCAGCTGTATGCCGATCTGCTGGCAGGCGCCGGGCTCAACCCGGACTATCTGCACTATCTGGATGTGGTGCCCGCGCCGATGCTCGCGCTGATGAACATGATGTCGCTGTTCGGGCTGCACCGGTCGTGGCGGGGCGCGCTGGTGGGGCATTTCGCCACGGTGGAGATCACCTCGCCGCCGGGCGCGCGGCGCCTGGTGGAGGCGCTGGAACGTTTGGCCGCCGACCCCGCGTGTCTGCTGTTCTACCGCGAGCACGTCGAAGCCGACGCGGTGCACGAGCAGGTCATGCGCACCGGCGTGATCGGCGATCTGCTCCGGCGGGAGCCCGAGCTGACCGAGTCGGTGGTATTCGGTATCCAGGTGACGAACCTGCTCGAGGACCGATTCGCCGATCATGTGCTCGACGCCTGGCGCGCGGGCCGCAGCTCGTTGCGGGAAACCGGCAGCGGGACGGTCAGCGGGGGTGATTGAGTACCGCTGGGCGGGCTATCCGGCGAATGTGATGTTGATTCGACCCCCCGGTGTCTATCCGCCGCAGCTGGACACCTGGCTGCTCGTCCGCGCTCTGTCCGAGGCGGGTGTTCCGAGCGGCGGGCACGCGGTGGACGTGTGTACCGGCACCGGCGCCTTGGCCGTCGCCGCCGCGTACGCGGGAGCCTCGAAGGTGACGGCGGTGGACGTGTCCAGGGCCGCGGTGGTGTCCGCCTGGCTGAACTGCCGGATGCGCGGTATCGAGGCCGAGGTGCTGCGCGGCGATTTCACCGCGGTCCTCGGGGGGCGCAGTTTCGACCTGGTGCTGGCCAACCCGCCGTATGTCCCGGCCCCCGTGGGGGCCCACACGCGCGGCATCGCTCGCGCGTGGAACGCGGGTTCCGGGGGCAGGGCGGTCCTCGACCAGTTGTGCGTGGCGCTGCCCGCCCTGCTGAAACCGCGTGGTGTCGCGTTGATCGTGCATTCGGCGCTGTCGGATCCGGATACGACGCTGGCCCAGCTACGCGAGCGAGAATTGAAGGCCGCTGTCGTGGCCAGGGCGACCGTGCCGTTCGGGCCGGTGCTGCGCCGCCGCGCGGACTGGCTGGAATCGGCCGGGCTGATCGGACCCGGCCAGCGTATGGAAGATCTGGTGGTGATCCGTGCCGACCGAATCCGGCAATGAGCAGTGGCGGCGAGTGACGCTCACCGCCGACGGCCCCGCGTTGATCGAGGGCCCGGTCGAGTTCGTCACCGCGGACGGCCGGACGGTGCGCTCCGACCGGTTCCTGGTGGCCTTGTGCCTGTGTAAGCGCTCGAAGAACTACCCGTTCTGCGACACCAGCCACCGTAAGCATCGCCGTTCGTCGTGACCGCGGGTCACTTCGGCGAACGGTCCGAGCGCAGGTCGCGCACGGTGTCGAGCAGCGCCTCGGCCGCGCAGGCGGTGGTCTGCTCGAGCACGTCCTCCGGTTCCCCGTCGAACTGATGGTGCCATGCGCGCACGTCGTGCTCGGTGGCGATCGCGAACCACACCGAGCCCGGCGGCTGTCCGTCCTGCGGGTCGGGACCGCCCGCGCCCGTGACGGCAACGGCGACAACGGCATTCAGCAGGCTCCGGACACCGGTGGCCATCGCTTCGGCCGCGGGACGTGACACGACCGGCACATCGGGCACCCCGAGAACCGTTCGCTTGACCTCCGAGCTGTAGGCGACGAGGCCGCCGCGAAACCAGGTGGAAGAGTCGGGCGCGGCGCCGAACGTGGCGCACAGCCTGCCCGCGGTGAGCGATTCGGCGACCGCGACGGTGGTTTCCGAGCGCTGCGCCAATTCGGCCAGCTCGTGTGCGTAGTCATCGGCGTGGGGCATCTTCGTCCTTCCTGTGCTGTCCGCGGCTCACCATACGACCCGCCGAGGGTCCGGCCGCGCGGCGGACGTCGCGGTTTCGGGGGCACGGCGCCGGGAATGTCGGCAGAGAACCGGCCCCGACGCAAGGAGAAAACGATGACCACCGACGCGATCGTGCTGCTTCGTGACGACCACAAGGCGATCCGAAAACTCTTCCGGGAGTTCGAGAAAGCAGGCGACGACGCCATCCGGACCAAGGCGAACGTGGTGAACAAGATCATTGCGGCGCTCACCGTGCACACCTATCTCGAGAACGAGTGCATGTACCCCGAGGTGCGCAAGCTCGTCCCCGAGCTCGAGGACGACATCTTGGAGTCCTACGAGGAGCACCACGTCGCCGACGTGCTGGTCAGCGAGCTGGCGACGATGAAGCCCGACGACGAGCACTTCACCGCCAAGACCACCGTGCTGATCGAGAACGTCGACCACCATATCGATGAGGAGGAGAACGAGTGGTTCCCGAAGGTGCGGGAACGCCTGGGACGTAAGCAGCTCCAGGAGATCGGGGCGCGGCTGCAAGAGCTCAGGAAGAAGGCGCCGACCTCGCCCGCGCAGCCGTCGGCTTTGAAGAAGGCCGTCGACGCCGTGCTGGCCTGATCCGGTCGGTCGCGCCGACACCCGTGGAGGTGTCGGCGCGACGGGCGTGGGAATCATTCAGCGGGAGGGTACTGCTGGGCGCCGAGCACCCGGGCCAGGTGCGCGGCGTTCCTGGCCAGCGCCGCGGTCGCCGAAGCCACCGCCTTCGGCACCGAGTCGAGGTCCTGATAGTCGGTGCCGCCCATGGCCTGATCGTTCCAGTACGTGCACCCCTGTGCCGGGATGGTGAATCCGATGTCGTTGAGCCCTTGATACAGGTCGGCGACGATCTTGTGCGCGCCGTCCTCGTTGCCGACGACCGCGACCGTGGCCACTTTGCCGACCATGGCGGGACGACCCGCGTCGTCGGTTTCGGACAGTTCGGCGTCCAATCGCTCCAGCATCCGCTGCGCCACCGACGACATGTGCCCGACCCAGGTGGGGGTGGCCACCAGCAGGATGTCGGCCGCCGCGATCCGTTCGCGGATGGACGGCCACTGGTCGCCGGGGCCTTCGTCGGCGGTCACTCCGGGTAGCACGTCGTAGTCCACCAGCCGCAGCACCGTGCCCTGCACGTCGTGTTCGGCCAGCTCGTCGAGGACCTGCCGGGCGATGACATCACTGCTGGATTCGGCGGGGGACTTCTTCAGCGTGCA
Source organism: Nocardia sp. NPDC003999 (assembly GCF_053604885.1). Lineage (NCBI taxonomy): Bacteria > Bacillati > Actinomycetota > Actinomycetes > Mycobacteriales > Nocardiaceae > Nocardia > Nocardia sp. NPDC003999. Next base: position 100,469 of record NZ_JBSGIB010000020.1, on the reverse strand, counting down.
CACCAGGGCGAGCGCGGTCGGTCCGGCCATGAAAGAAACCTCCTACGTTTCGGTTCGATCGCGGGCGACGACGCGGATCGTGCGCAGCCGGGAGTCGGCCGCGTCGGGGACGTTCATGCCCGCGTCGAGCCCGGTGCGCAGGTAGTCGACGACGGCGGCGTCGATGCGCTCGCCGGGTATGACCACCGGAATGCCCGGCGGATAGGGCGTGATCTGTTCGCCGGCGATCCGGCCGACGGCGTCGCGCGCGTCCACGGTCTCCACCGGGCCGAAGAACGCGTCGCGCGGCAGCATCACCGAGTCCAGTTGCAGGTCCTCGGGCGAGGGCAACCGGATGCGTGGCGGCCGCGGATCGCTCAGTTGGTCGCGCCACGCGGCGATGCCGTCGACCAGGACATCGATGGTGTCCTTGTCGTCGGCGAGCGACAGCGTGGCGAGCAACCGGCGGTGATCGGTCAATCCCATGTCGATGCGGCGGTGCTCGCGCAGCCAGTCAGCGGCCTGATAACCGCTGGCCCCGGTACCGGAGACGTCCATGAGGACCTGCAACCGGTCGAGGTCGTGGGAGGCTTCGACACCGAGCAGTTCGTCTTCCAGCACCTTGATGCCGGGGATCTCGGCGAGCCGTCGCCTGGCCTGTTCGGCTACGCGCAGCGCGGAACCGAGCAGTTCCTGCCCCCGCTCGACCATCTGCCTGCGCCAGCCGTCGAGCGCGGCGTAGACCAGCACGTTCGGGCTGGTGGTCATCAGCAGGTCCGCGCATTCGCTGAGCCTGATCGTGTCGACCAGATCGCCTTGGACGTGGAAGACCGAGCCCTGCTCGAAACCGGCGCCCATCTTGTGCACGCTGACCACACACAGGTCCGCCCCTGCGTCCATCGCCCAGGTCGGCAGGTCGTCGTGGAACGGCAGATGCGCGCCCCACGCCTCGTCGACGATGAGCGGCTTGCCGCGCTGGTGACAGACCTCGGCGATGCCGGCGATGTCCGCGCAGGTGCCGTAGGGACTCGGGCTCACGATCAACGCGCCCGCGGCGTCGGGGTGTTCCTCCCACGCCTCGGCAACCTGCCGCGGCGAGGGCGGGTGGGCGAAATGCTGCTCGGCGTCCCAGCGCGGGGTGATCCAGTGCGGCTGGACACCGGAGAAGATCAGCCCGGCGACCACGGATTTGTGGCTGTCGCGCGCCACCAGCAGGCCGCCGTCGTGACCGCCCGCCACCGTCATCATGGCCGCCTTCACCGATAGCGAACTGCCGCAGGTGGAGAAGAACGCCGATTCCGCGCGCACCGCGTCGGCCATGAGCGCTTCGGCGCGCGACAGATAGCCACCGCGCGAGAGCCGGTCGTCGAGCCCGGCGACGGCCAGGACATCGGAGCCGAAGGCGTCGCGGCCGATCACGTCCAGGACGCGTTCGTCGGTTCCGCGTCCTTGCCGATGCCCAGGGGGCGTGAAGCCGTACCGGCCCAGCCGGTGATAGTCGGCGAGGGCTTCCAGCAGGGGAGCTCGTGAATGGTCCACGGTTACCGCCTACCCCGAATCCGCGGCGGCACACATCCGGCGTACCCACCGCACACCGAGCCCGTGGCCTGCGGTGTTGCCCCACGGCAAACCCCGGCGCGGTCGTTTCGGGCACAGGTGTCCGGGTAGGACGGGGACAAGTACCGACCCCGACCGAGGAGCCGCGCGGATGAAGGCAGTGACCTGGCAAGGGCGACACAAAATCGCCGTGGAGACGGTGCCCGATCCTCGGATCGAGGCCCCGACGGACGCGATCATCGAGGTCAGTTCCACCGGCATCTGTGGATCCGACCTACACCTGTACGAGGTGCTCGGCGCCTACATGAGCAACGGCGACGTCCTCGGCCACGAACCCATGGGACGTGTGGTGGAGACCGGTTCGGCCGTCACCGGGCTGGAACGCGGTGACCGCGTGGTCATCCCGTTCCAGATCAGCTGCGGCGCCTGTTACATGTGCCGCACCGGGCTGCCCACCCAGTGCGAGACGACGCAGGTCCGCCGATACGGCTGCGGCGCCGCCTTGTTCGGCTATTCGAAGCTCTACGGGCAGGTGCCCGGCGGCCAAGCCGAGTATCTGCGGGTGCCGCACGCGGACGCCACCCACATCACCGTGCCCGACGGACCGGCCGACGACCGCTTCCTGTACCTGTCGGACGTGCTGCCCACCGCGTGGCAGGCCGTGGAATACGCCGGGGTGCCCGACGGCGGGTCGGTGACCGTGCTGGGTCTGGGCCCGATCGGGGACATGGCCTGCCGGGTGGCCGCGCATCGCGGCTATCGCGTCATCGGTGTCGACCGGGTACCCGAGCGGCTGGCGCGGGTGGCCGAGCGCGGCATGGAAGTGATCGACCTCGACGCCGTCGACGAGCCGCTCGGCGACATCATCCGCGGCTGGACCGACGGCCGGGGCACCGACTCGGTGATCGACGCGGTGGGGATGGAAGCCCACGGGTCGCCGATCGCGTCGATGGCCCAGCGCTCGGCGGCGTTCCTGCCCGATTTCGTGGCCCAGAAGGTGATGGACACCGCGGGCGTCGACCGGCTCGCGGCACTGCACTCCGCCATCGACATCGTCCGTCGCGGCGGCACGATCTCGGTGATCGGCGTCTACGGCGGCATGCTCGACCCACTGCCGATGCGGGTGTTGTTCGACAAGCAGATCCAGCTGCGGATGGGCCAGGCGAACGTCAAACGGTGGGTCGACGACATCATGCCGCTGCTGCGCGACGGCGACCCGCTGGGCGTGGACACCTTCGCCACCCACCGCCTCCCACTGACCGATGCGGCGCAGGCCTACGCCACCTTCCAACAGAAGACCGACGGCGCGGTGAAGATCGTGCTCGACCCGACCGCGAACTGACCGGCGGAGCGGGTCCGCACCGGACCCGGCGGCGGTGCCCGCACCGCGGCCGCGGACGGTTTGCTCTGCGCATGCCTGGGTAGCTGCCGTGTATGAGCTTCTTACTACGCGGAGTCGTCTCACCGTGGTGGCTCGAGGCGCCGACCTCCGTTGCGGCGGAGATGGCCCGCGCGAGCGTGGAGAAGGCCGTCGATGTGGGAATGAAGGCGGCGCAGGCGCCGGTGCAGGCGGTGGCAGCGGGCGCACGGGCAGGCGTGTCGCTGCTGAATCTGGGCAGTAACGAGGAGTTGCGCGACGAGTTGGCCGCGCTGATCGACCCGCACGCGCTGCGCTCCCGGCGCCGGGTGGCGCTCAACGAGGACCGGGTCACCGTGGAGGTGCGCGGCCTGGACTCCGGCAGGAGCGGAGACATCACCGAGGCGCTGCACCGGACGCTGGACCGCCGCCGCGATGTGCGTTGGTGGCGGGTGAACGCGGTGACCGGCCGCGTCGTGGCCGCTCTCGAGCACGGTGCGGCCGACCTGCCCGCCCTGGTGTCGGCCATCGAATCCGTCGAGACCGATACCGCGGTCGGCGATCTGGACTGGAGTCGCGGCTGCGAGCACCCGGGGGACCGGGAACCGCTGCTGGCGGCCGGGATCCAGGTCGCGGGCGACGTGTGCGCGATCGGGTTGTCCGCCATGAGCGCCGTGCTGCCGTTGCGCGGACCCGCCCGTGTGTTGCGCGCCGCCGCCGCCTTCGTCGACACCCAGCCCCGTCTCCGCAAACGGCTCGAGGATCAGCTCGGCCGTCCACGGACCGATCTGGTGCTGACCACGGCGAACGCGATCGGCAACGCCCTGGGCAACAGTGCGGCGGCGGGCACGGCGAATCTGGTGATCGACGCGGTGCACCGCGGTTTCACGCTGACCGAATCGCTCACCCGCTACGTGCGATGGCAGGACTGGGAGGCCGAGATCGACCGCCGCCCAGCGGAAGTGTGCGACCCGCTGACCCCGCCCGACCGTGTGGTCGACATGCCGCAGGGCCCGATCGAACGGGTTGCCGACGAAACGGCCGCGGGTGCGCTGGCGGGCGCGGTCACCTCCGTCCTCGGCGGACGTGGCCTGTTCGGCGCGGCCGACGCACTGGAACTCGGAGCCCCCAAGGCGGCGCGGGCCAGCCGCGAGGCCTACGGCGCGCTGGTCTCCACGATGCTGGGCCGCGCGGGTGTGCTGACGCTGCACCCGCGGGTGTGGCGGCGGCTGGACCGACTGTCGGCGCTGGTCATCGATGGAGAATCGCTGCTGACCACACGGCGTCTGGTCCTCGAGGCCGAAGCGAGCGACCCGAGATGGTCGGTCGCCGAGGTATGGAGCGCGAGCCAGCGGCTGCTGTGGGAGCACGAGACCGGCGAAAGCCGCGACGACGCGCAGCCCGACGACACCGGCCGCTACCTGTCGGCCGGCGGCCACCGCAGACTGGTGCACCCCGCGACCGGAAAACCCGACGACGGTGTGACGCGCCGCCCAGTGTGGCGCGAACTCCACGACAACGGAACACCGGTCGGGCGGGTCCTGGTCGGCCGGGAACTCGACCGGCGGGCATACGCGCTGCTGGGCCGGGCGCGCAGCGCGGGCCTGCGCGTGACGCTCGCCGCGAGCGCCGACGCCGCCGAGTTGCGGTCCATGGCCGACGAATTCGTCTCCCCGTCCACGTCGATGAGCGGGCTGGTGCGCGCTCTGCAGCAGGACGGTCACGTCGTCGCCGTGTTGAGTCCCCGCGCGCACAAGGCGCTGGCCCACGCCGACGTCGCGATCGGTCTGGCCGTGCGGGAGGACAACGCGCTGCAGATGCCGTGGACCGCCGACGCGGTCTGCCGCGACCTCGCACAGGCCGACCGCGTCCTCGCCGCCGTCGCTCCGGCCCGTCAGGTGAGCGAACGCGGCCGATCACTGGCCCTGTCCGGCGCGGCGCTGGGCGGTCTGCTGCTCGCGGTCGCCCCGGACAGCGCGGGCCGCTCGTCGCCCATGACCGCCGCCCACTACACCGGTCTGCTCACCGGCGCCTACACCGGATGGCGTTCGGCGCGCACCGCCCCACCGGCCACGCTCGCACCGTTGTTGCCCTGGCACGCCCTCGAACCCCAAGAGGTGCTGAGCCGGTTGCCGCGGCCGCTCGCGGTGCCCGAGCGCGCCCGGCCCGGCGCGGTCGCCCGCATCCCCGGCGTGAGCGTCATCGCGGCGGCGGCGTCGTTCGCCGGTCAGTTGCGCCGGGAACTCGCCGATCCGCTCACTCCGATCCTCGGCGTCGGCGCGGTCGCCACCGCGGTGCTCGGCGCGCCGTCGGACGCGGTGCTGCTGTCGTCGGTGCTCGGCGTCAACGCGCTGGTCTCCGCCTGGCAGCGCCAGCGCGCGGAGAACGCGCTGTTCCGCCTGTTCGAAGGCGAGCAGCTCAGCGCCCGCGTGATCGACCGCGCCGATCTCGACACCGCCGAACCGCGCGAGCACCTGGTGCCCGCCGACCTCCTCGAACTCGGCGACGTGATCGTGCTGCGAGCCGGGGAAGTGGTCCCCGCCGATGCTCGGCTGCTGCGCGCGGACGATCTGGAAATGGACGAATCCGGCCTCACCGGCGAATCGATCACCGTCGAGAAACAGGTCGCGGCGACCCCGGGCCGGGCGCTGGCCGAGCGCGCCTGCATGGTCTTCGAAGGCAGCACCGTGGTCAACGGCACCGGGCGAGCGATCGTCGTGGCCGTCGGTCACGACACCCAGGCCGGCCGCGCCGCCGCCGGTGCCATCCCGCCGGAAAAGGCCGGTGTGCAGGCGCAATTGCGCCGCCTGACCGACCGGGCCCTGCCGTTGACGCTCAGCGGCGGCGGCATCGTGACCGGACTGGGCATGCTGCGCGGCAGGCCGCTGCGCACCGCGATCGCCGATGGCGTGGCGGTCGCGGTCGCCGCGGTCCCCGAAGGACTGCCGCTGGTGGCCACGGTCGCTCAGCTCGCCGCCGCCCGCAGGCTGTCGCGACACGGCGTGCTGGTGCGCGCCAGCCGCACCGTCGAGGCACTGGGCCGGGTGGACACCCTGTGCTTCGACAAGACCGGCACCCTCACCGAGGGGCGGCTGCGCCTGACCACACTCGCCGATCTCGACGAGCAGTGGCCCGCCGACGCCGACTGCGAGCACGCGCACCGCCTGCTGCGGGCCGCGACCCGCGCCTGCCCCGATCCCGCCGAGGGCCCGATCGTGCACGCCACCGACCGCGCGGTGGTCGAGGCCGCGGCCGAGGCGCTCGGCGACGACCCCCGCCGCTGGGACGCGATCGAGGAGATCCCGTTCGAATCCAACCGCGGCTACGCCGCCACTCTCGGTCACACCTCCCGCAAACTGCGGCTGATCGTGAAGGGCGCCCCCGAGGTGGTGCTCTCGCGCTGCACCGGCGTGCGGATCGACGAGACCGACCATCCCTTCGACGACCGCCTGCGTGAACGCGCCGAACAGGTGGTTCGCGATCTGGCCGAGCAGGGCTTGCGGGTGCTGGTGGTGGCCCGGCGCGACCTGCCGACCGAACCCGACGACGTCGAGGCGGCGGTCGCCGAACTGAGTCTGCTCGGATTCATCGGCCTCGCCGACGCCCCGCGCCCGCAGACGGTGCCGCTGGTCACCGCGTTGCAGCGCAACGGAATCAGCGTCCGCATGATCACCGGCGACCACCCGGTGACCGCGGCGGCGGTGGCCCGCCAGCTCGGCATCGAGGCGGGGGAGGTGGTGACCGGCGCGGATCTCGACCGTCTGGACGAGACCGCGCGTGCGGAACTGATCGAACAGAGCACGGTGTTCGCTCGCGTCAGCCCGGAACACAAGGTGCGCATCGTGGCGGCGCTGCGCCGCGCGGGACACGTGGTCGGGATGACCGGCGACGGCAGCAACGACGCCGCCGCGATCCGCACCGCCGACGTCGGAATCGGTTTGGCCGCACAGGGTTCGGTCGCCGCCCGCAACGCCGCCGACATGGTGCTCACCCATCCCGACCCCCTGGTGCTGCTGCACGCCCTCGTCGAAGGCCGCGGCATGTGGCAGCGGGTCACCGACGCCGTCGGCGTGCTGGTCGGCGGCAACGCGGGCGAGGTCGCCTTCACGCTGTACGGCACCGCCGTCAGCGGCCAGGCGCCGCTGGGCACCCGGCAGTTCCTGCTGGTGAACATGCTCACCGACATGTTCCCCGCCATGGCGCTGGCGCTGTCGCGGGAACGGGACGCGGTCGATCCCGACGACACCGACGACCCGCAGGCCCAAGCGCAGCGCGCGGCGGAGCGGCTGGCCGAACTGCCGCCCGCGCGCCTGGGCCCCGACCTGCTGCACACGCTCGGCGTGCGCGGCGTCGCCACGGCCACCAGCGCCTCGGTCGCCTGGACCCTCGGCCGGATGACCGGCACGCAGCGCCGCGCCGCCACCATCGGCCTGGTCGCGCTCATCGGCACACAGCTGGGTCAGACGCTGGTCTCCGGTTACCGCAGCCCGTTGGTGTGGCTCACCACGGCCGCCAGCGGTGCGGTGCTCGGCGCGGTGGTGATGACACCGGGACTGTGCGGCTACTTCGGTTGCCGCCCGCTGGATCCGGTCGGCTGGGGGATCGCGACCACCTGCGCGACGACCGCCACCGTCGCCGCGGTGCTGGTTCCGCGGCTGCTGCCCCCACCGGAATCGGAGTAGCAGCGGCGCGCTGATTGGCGTCCGTCCGCCCGGGTACCCGCCGGGCGACGGGCCTCGCCACGGGCACATGATCCCCGGTCCGCGCGGCGACCCGGCGGCCGGTCGCCCAGGGCACGAAAACCTGAGCCCACGAACGCATTCCACGACAACAGAAACGAGTGTTGCGATGACCGGCCAGGATGTCGTCGACCTGCTCACCGCCCAGCACGAGGAGATCCGCACGCTGCTGGCGCGACTGAAGTCGGGTAACGACGGGAAACAGGACTTGTTCACCGAGTTGGTGCGGTTGCTGGCCGTGCACGAGAGCGCCGAGGAGGAGGTCGTGCATCCGGTCGCCGGACGGGCCCGGTTCGGCGCCGACGCCGACATCGTGCAACCGCGGCTGGAGGAGGAGAACGCGGCCAAACGCGCGCTGGCCGACCTCTACGACCTCGGGGTGGACCATCCCGAATTCGATGCCCGGCTCGCCGAATTCGCCGACGCGGTGGACGAGCACGCCGCGCACGAGGAGGCCGAGGAATTCGCTCTGCTGCGCGCCCAGTTCTCCAGCAGCCAGCTCCAGCGGATGGCCGGATCGCTGCGGGCCGCCGAGGCCGTGGCGCCCACCCGGCCGCACCCGCACGCGGGGGAGTCCGCGCTCGCGAACCTGGCGGCGGGCCCGCCGCTGGCGCTGTTCGACCGGGCCCGCGACGCGGTGCGCGACTGGCGCCGCCAGCACGACAGCTGAACCACCCACAGCCCCGAAACGCCAGAAGGAGGACCGACATGGGGTTTCCCGAGCAGCAGCAGAAAGTCCCCGGTATCCAGGCCAAGATGACTCCGGTGCCGGATTGCGGTGAGGACAGCTACCGCGGTTCCGGCAAACTGACCGGCAAGGCCGCAGTCGTCACCGGCGCCGACAGCGGCATCGGGCGGGCGGTGGCGATCGCCTACGCGCGTGAAGGCGCGGACGTATTGATCTCCTACCTCGACGAGGACGAGGACGCGAAGGAAGTCGCCGATCTGGTGACGCAGGCCGGACGCAAAGCCGTGCTCGTGCCCGGCGACCTGTCCGAAGCCGCCCACTGCCGCGCCGTCATCGACCGGGCAGTGCGGGAATTCGGCAAGATCGACGTCCTGGTGAGCAACGCGGCGTTCCAGATGACGCACGAGACCCTGGAAGAGATCAGCGACGAGGAGTTCGAGCACACCGTCAAGCTGAACATCAACGCCTACTTCTACCTGGTGAAGGCGGCGCTGCCGCACATGCCGCCGGGGTCGTCGATCATCGGCAGCTCTTCGGTGAATTCCGACATGCCCTCGCCCACCCTGGCTCCGTACGCGGCGACCAAAGCCGCCATCGCGAACTTCTCCGCCAGCCTCGCGCAGCTACTGGGTGAGCGCGGGATCCGGGTCAACAGCGTTGCGCCGGGACCGATCTGGACTCCGTTGATCCCGTCCACCATGCCGGTGGAGAAGGTCACCCACTTCGGGGACGACACCCCGCTGGGCCGCGCCGGTCAACCGGCCGAACTGGCGCCCACCTATGTCATGCTGGCCTCCGACGACGGCAGCTATGTCTCGGGCGCTCGGATCGCCGTCACCGGCGGCAGGCCGATCCTGTGACCCTCGGCGCGCGATAGCCCCACGGTCGGCCGATCTCCCGGATCGGCCGACCGTCGGTGGCGGCGGGTCACAGCATCGTCACCACGAGCCCGACCGCGACGGCGACGAACAGCAGGATCACCAGCGCCCCGATGAGCATCGCCAGCACGCCGGTGACCGGGAAGTGGTGTCGGGTGCTCGGCTCCGGCGCGGACAGACCGGACGTCTGCGGGGTGTCCGGTGGTGTGGCGCCGGGCGACACCCCGCCGCCGGGTTCCAGGTCGGGAGTTTTCGCGGGGTCGGGGTCCATCGCGTTCATAGCCGCTCCCTACTCGCCGTCGTTTCCGGGTGCCTCGGGTGCGTCGGGCCGTTTGCCGGACCTCTTGCGATACAGGATCACCGCGCCGACCAGCACCGCGAGTCCGAGAATCACCAACAGTTCCATGGCAGGGGCCTACCCGGTATCGGCGTGCCCAATCGAGAGGGGCTGCCGGTCACCTGCCGATGATCACGTAGTGACCGGCGGTCTCCTGGAACTCGACGGCGTCGGCGATCACCGCGTCGTCGAGCGCGGGGCTGCCGTCCGCGACGACGAGCAGCTTGTCGTCATCGTCGTAGAACCGGTGGATGATCCCCACACAGCGTCCGCGGGCGAAGACCAGAGGTTCGGACGGTCCGAGGAAATACCCGTCGAGTTCTTGTCCGTCGGGGGCGCGGGTGAGCGGAACGTATCCGTAGTTGACGAGATAGCGGAATCCGCATCGCGGATGGTGGCTGCCGTACGGGCGGTCGATGACCAGATCCACTGTGCGGCCGAGGAATAGACGCGCCAACCGCAGCGATTCGGAGTCCTCGAGTTTCACCGGATCGGTCACCCGCCCCAGGCTACGGCAGATCGATCATGCCGTGGCGCGCGAGCCACGACGGAGCATCACACCGGGCGGCGGCAGGCCGGTCGATCGGGCGCTCCGCTTCGCCCTTCCCGCCCGGCCGCGACACCTGTACGCTATGACCGACCGGTCGGTCATAGCGTGTTCAGTGAAGGAGTAGCAGGTGCGAACCTTGCTTCGATTTGCCGCATCGACGGCCACCGCCGCGGTGTGCCTCCTGGGAGCCGCGCCCGTCGCCGGGGCGCAGGAGCCCGCGAGCGTTCCCTACAGCTATCTGGCGGGGTTGGCCGCGCAGCTGGCGGCGCCGGGGGCGCCCCCGCCGGGAGCCAACGATTGGAGCTGCCACCCGGGTGCCGCACATCCGAATCCCGTGGTGTTACTGCACGGCCTGGGCAACGAGACGGTGAGCTGGCAGACCCTGTCGCCGTTGCTGGCGGCCGCCGGTTACTGCGTGTACACCACCACCTACGGCACCGGTGCGTTCGGTCCGGCGCTGGGCGCGGTGGCGCCGGTCCCCGAGAGCGCCCGCCAGATCGGAGCGTTCATCGACCGCGTCCTCGCCGCCACCGGCGCGGCGAAGGTCGATGTCGTGGGGCATTCGATGGGCGGTGCGGTGCCGTTCTACTACTTCCACCACCTCGGCGGCGCCGGAAAGGTCGCACGCCACATCGGGCTGGGCGCTCCTTATCACGGGTCGACGCTCAGCGGCGCCGACACCGCGGCGAAGCCCCTGCGGGATCTGCCGGGCACCGCGGACGCCATCGCCGACTGCGGCCCCTGCCAGATGTCGCCGGACTCGCCGTTTCTGCGGGAGTTGAAAGCGGACGCCCGGCTGGTGCCCGATGTGCAGTTCGTCAGCATCGTCAGCCGCTACGACGAGATCGCCACGCCCTACACCACCGGCATGCTCGACGGGCCGAACGCCCGCAACATCGTGCTGCAGGACCTGTGCGCCACCGACTACTCCGAACACTACGGGCTCACCTCCGATCCGGTCGCGGTGCGCGAAGTGCTCGACGCGCTGGATCCCGAGCACGCCCGGTCGGTGGAATGCCCGGTGGTCGCGCCGATCGTCGGACCGCTCACCTCGGTGGCCGGGTCGTGAGGTCGGCCGAGCCCGGCCGCAAGGCACTGCTGCACGCGGGCCGCACCCTGCTGGGGGAGGCGGATCTGGCCAAACTGTCGGTGAACGCGATCGTCGCGCAGGCGAACATGGCCAAAGGCAGCTTCTATCAGCACTGGTCCAGCCGCGGAGACTACATCCGAGCGCTGCACCACGCTTTCCACGAGGACTTGTTCGCCCAGGTGCTGGACACCGTCTCCGGCACGCCGCCGGGTATCGAGCGGCTGACCGCGGGTATGCACGCCTACCTCGACGGCTGCCTGGCCCAGCCGGCGACGAAGGCGCTGCTGATCCAGGCGCGCTCCGAAGCGGGCCTCGGTGAGCAGGTCGCGGCGCGCAATCGGCAAGCCGCGCTGGTCATCACGGACGATCTCGCCGCCGCCGGGTGGGCGGACCCGGAACCGGTCGCGACGCTGATCGTGGCCGCGATCGCCGATATCGCGCTCGCGGAGCTGACCGCCTCGCGGACCCGCCCGGACCTGCGTGCGGCCTTGGTACGTCTGGCCACCGGACACCGCGGCAACGGGATAGCCGAACGGTAGCCGAGGCATTGCGTGTGGGCGTGGGCTGGAGGAAGGTGAGTATGTCCGGTGGCGCCACCGGGGCGCCGCCATGAGCATTCGGGAGGTGGCCCGTGTACGCACGTTCCAGCACAATCGCGGCCCAGCCGTCATCGATGGACGACGGGATCGCATACCTCCGCGATGAAGTGATGTCGAATCTGCCGGAGCTGCAGGGGTGGGTCGGCATGTCGTTGCTGGTGAACCGGTCGACGGGACGTTGCATCGCTACGACCTCGTGGGAATCGCAGGAGGCATTGCATGCCAGCAGAGGACGGGCCCAGCAACTGCGCGACGGCCTGGCCCGCCGACTCGGCGGCGAGGTGGAGCGCGTCGAGGAATGGGACATCGCGGCGATGCACCGCGACCATCCCGCCGGCGACGCCGCCTGCGCCAGGTGCAGTTGGGTGCAGGTCGACCCGGGGCAGGTCGAGCGCCTGATCGACACGTTCCGGATGGAAGTGCTGCCGCAGATCGAGACGCTCGACGGATTCTGCAGCGCCAGCCTGTTCGTCGACCGGGACAGCGGCCGAGGGGTGGGCGCGATGGTGTGGGCGACTCGCGAGGCGATGGACGCCACCCGCGAGCACAGCACTCGGATCAGGAGCGCGGCGACTCAGCGGGTCGGCGCCAACGTGCTCGAGGTCGGGGAGTTCGAGCTGGCGTTCGCGCATCTGCGCGTCCCCGAAATGGCCTGACAGCGCCCGAGTTCCGGCCGGAGCACACGCTTCCGGCCGGACATTCGTGTTCCCGCGCGGGCACGGCGACCGGAACGGCCGGGACGCCGCAGGTATCGGCGGCCCTTACCCGAGAGGTAATGGCCGCGACGGCCGGCCGTTCGTAGGATCGGGGCGTGACTACCCCAACGGCAGGTGACCTGCTGCGACATTGGCGCCTGGAACGCAGGCTCAGCCAGCTGGAGCTGGCCGGACGGGCCGACACCTCGGCGCGGCACCTGAGCTTCATCGAAACCGGGCGCGCCACCCCGAGCCGCACCATGATCGTGCACCTGTCGGAGCATCTGGAGATCCCGTTGCGCGAACGCAACCGCGTCCTGCTGGCCGCGGGCTACGCGCCCGCCTACGCGCAGCCCGGTCTGGACACTCCGGCCATGAACGCCGTCCGCGGCGCCATGCGCCAGATCCTCGCGGGCCACGAGCCCTACCCCGCGCTGGCCATCGACCAGAACTGGACGATGATCGACGCCAACAGCGGCGTGGCCGTGCTCATCGCGGACATCGATCCGGCACTGACGAAACCGCCGGTGAACGCGCTGCGGCTGAGCCTGCACCCCGACGGTATGGCCGGCCGCATCCGCAACCTCGCCGAATGGCGTGGCCACATCCTCGCCCGTCTGACGCGCCAAGTAGAGGTCACCGGCGCCAGAGACCTGGCCGACCTGCTCGAGGAGCTGCGGTCCTACCCCGGTGGCGAAGTGGAGCTCACCGTGCCCGAACCCGACCAGGCGGTGGTGCCGCTGCGGATCGAGCACGACGGCAACGAGTTGTCCTTCCTCAGCGTCACGACGGTGTTCGGCACCCCGATGAACGTCACCGTCGCCGAACTGGCCATCGAGTCGTTCTTCCCCGCCGACGAGGACACCATGAAACGGCTCACCGCGGGCGCCCGGTGAGCCGCGCGGCCCAGCTGTCGGCCCTGCTGGACGCGCCCGTCCGCGCCGTCACCGATCTCGGCGCCCGCCACGCGTGGACGCTGCACCGCGCCGAAACAGTCGACGGCAGAACCGTTTTCGTGAAGGCTTCGGCCGAGCCGACATCCGTCTTCGCGGCCGAAGCTGCGGGCCTGTCCTGGCTGCGCGCCACCGCGCCCGACCCGGCCGGGGCCTTGCTGCCGCAGGTCCTGGCCGCCGACGACCGGACCCTGGTGCTGCCCTGGCTGGAGGAGACCGGACCCACCCCAGCGGCCGCCGAGCGATTCGGCCGTGAACTGGCCGCGTTGCACGCCGCCCGCGCCGAGCAGTTCGGGGCCCCGTGGGAAGGCTGGATCGCGAGCCTGCCACTGCCCAACACCCCGACCGACGGCCCGTGGTCGCGGTGGTACGCCGAGCAGCGCCTCGCGCCCTACCTCGCTCGGGCGTCGGCGGCGCTCGGCGCCGACGGCACCCGCCTGATCGAACGCGTCATCGATCGCATCGATGAGCTGGCCGGCCCCGCCGAACCACCGGTCCGCATCCACGGCGATCTCTGGTCGGGCAACATCGTGTGGACGCGGGAACGGGCGATGCTCGTCGACCCCGCCGCGCACGCGGGCCACCGCGAGACCGATCTGGCCATGCTCGCCCTCTTCGGCGCTCCACACCTGGACCGTATCCGCGCCGCCTACCACGAAACCCACCCGCCGGCCGACGGATGGCGCACCCGCACGCCGCTGCACCAGCTGCATCCGCTGCTGGTGCACGTCGCGCTGTTCGGCGCGGGCTACCGAGCGCGGACCCTCGCCGCGGCCGCCGCCGCGCTAGGGTCCTGACCCGCACCCGGCGTCACCCGTCGACCCGGGCGATGACCTTCTCCGCGAAGCGGGACAGGTTGGCGATCTTGGTCTCCAGCGGCTCGGTGTCCTGTTCGGTGGTGTAGGGCAGCCGGAAGCCGACGATCACATCGGTGACCCCTTTGTCCTCGAGACGTTTGATCCCGTCGACAGTGAAACCGTCCAGCGAGATGACGTGCACCTCGAAGTCCTTGCGGGTGCCGTACTCCGCGCGCAACGTGTCCAATTCGCCCAGCAGCCGGTCCAATTCGGCGCCGTCGCCACCGGCGTGCATCCACCCGTCGCCGCGCTGCGCGGCCCGGCGCAACGCGGGCCTGCTGTGGCCGCCGATCAGGATCGGTACCGGTTCGGTCGGCACCGGGCTGATCTTGATCGGCGGAATGTCGTAGAACTGCCCGTGGTATTCGAAGTACCCGCCTGCCGAAAGTCCGCGCACGATGTCGATGCATTCGTCCATCCGCGCGCCGCGCTTGTCGAACGGCACTCCCATGATCTCGAAATCGTCCGGCCACGGGCTGATGCCGACACCGAGCCCGAACCGGTTGCCGCTCAGCGCGGCCACCGACGCGGCCTGCTTGGCCACCAGCACGGGCGGGCGAATCGGCAGCTTCAGCACGAACGGCGTGAACCGCAGCGTGGTGGTCACCGCCGCCATCGCCGCGCTGAGCACGAATGCCTCGACGAACGGCTTGTCCTCCAGGAACTCCCGGTTCCCGTCGGGGGTGTAGGGATATTTCGCGTCGGACTCCTTCGGGTACGCCACGCTGTCGGCGACCGCCATGGAGGTGTAGCCCGCCTCCTCGGCGGCCTTGGCCAGAGCGAGGTAATACGACGGGTCGGTCATCGTCTCGGCGTAGGTGAAACGCATGGTGCCTGCCTTCCTGGCGCGTCGAGCGCGCCGCGCGGGTCCCGGGCGGTTGCCGAGACGTGAGGGGAACTGCCGCAGGCGCGACCGTGGCGCCGCGACGGCATCGCGGACTGCCGTGGGTCGCCGCCTACTGCCATGGGTTGGTGAATCCTTCCGGAATCAAATGGTCGAACAGCGCTCGCATCTGCGGTGACAACCGCAGCAGTTCGATGTGCGAGCCGATCGGCCCGCCCTCGAGATAGGCGAACTCCATCCCGACGCCATCGAACCGGCCGCGCGCGGTGATCTCGATACCGGCCGCGGCGGCCTCGGCGAGCGCGGCGTCGTAGTCCTCGGGCACCCACGCGGCGTGATGCAGTCCGGGGCCGACCCGATCGAGATGCTCGGCGTACAGGCTCACCCCGCCACGCGGCTCGATCAGCTCCAACTGCTGGCCACCCGCATAACCGAGCGCCACACCGATCGTGTAATCGGCCGGCGCCCCGCGCAATTCGGCCGCATCGGGCCCGAAGTGGACCTCCGGAATGGTGAACCATTCACCGACTCCGTACCGGGTGGTGAACGTCTCACGAGCCGAAGCCAGATCACCCACCACCCAGCACAATTGGAAGATCGGGCCGCCTGTGATCATCGGCGGCCTCCGAGACGGCTCAGCAGACCCGGACACCACCGGTGTGCGATGTAGGGCCGGTTCTTCCGCATGCCACGCAGGATGTGCCGCGCGGCCCGTTCGGAGCCGGTCATCCCGATCGGCGTCCGGCGCAACGGTTCGCGATAGGAGTACCCGGGCAGGTCGATCCCGGAATCGACGATGTCGGTCGCGACCCCGCCGGGCACGGCCACGCTCACGCGGACACCGGCGGCGGCCGCTTCCACGCGCAGCGCGGTGCTGAGCCCGACCACCGCGTGCTCGGTCATCGCGTACGCGGCCGACGGCGCCACCGGCGTCAATCCGGCCAGCGACGCCACGTTGACGATGTGGCCGGAGCCCTGCGCGCGCATCAGTGGAGCCCCAGCTCGGCCACGGCGCCGTGCACCAAGCGGCGCATCTGGTCGTCGTCGGAGACGTCGACGACCTGGGTGTGGATCGCGGTATCGGCGGCCGGCCCGACCAGCCCGGCGGCGTCGATGTCGGCGGCCACCACCGCGACGCCCCGCGCGGCCAACAGGCGGCACAGTGCGGCGCCGAGGCCGGACGCGGCACCGGTGACCACCGCCACATTATCCACGCCGTTTAATTAATCATCTGTGTTTAACATCGTCAATACTCGTGTTTAGTAGAGTGCGTGCATGCCGAGCGACGAATCGCGCACCGCCTTGCTCGACGCCGGAGAACGCCTCATCGCCGAACGCGGCCTCGACGTGCCGCTGCGCGACATCGCCGCCGCCGCGGGCCAGCGCAACAACTCCGCCGTGCACTACTACTTCGATTCGCGCACCGGACTGATCGAGGCCATCGTCGAGCGCCGGATGAACTGGCTCGAACAGCGGCGCATGCAGCTGCTGGCCGCCCACGAGGCCGACGGCCGCACCAACGACGTGCACACCCTCGTCGCCATGCTCGCGACCCCGATCCTCGAACTGCTCGGCCACGACCGGGTGACCCATCTGGGCCGGTTCCTGGAAGTGGTACGCACCCATCCCGTCGTGGCGGACGCGCACCGTCTGGCCGACGCCGACCGCGCCGCCGTCCGCATCATCGCCACCCGCCTCGACGCCGCGCTGACCGCTCTGCCGCGGCGGCTGCGCAGGCAACGCCTGGAAACCATGGCCACCGTCATGTTCGCGTTGATCGCCGACTACGAACGCACCCTGGAAGCAGGGGTGCGCACCGCCCACCCCGGGGACGCCGCGGAGATCGTGGACATGATCGTCGCCATGCTCACCGTGCCCGTCCCCGAGCGCACGGCCACCGCGCCGGGGCACTGACAACGGCACCCCTCAACCCAGCACCGGCCGTGTACCCGGGGTGACGACCAGCTGCCGACGCACTTGCGGCCCCGCGGTATCGGGGAACCGTCGGTGCAGCCGGTCGATATAGCGGCGCACCACGCACAATTCGCTGTACAGCGCGTGCCGCGCGGCGGGATCGTGGCGGTAAGTGGATTCGATGTCCCGCGCCAACGTCCGGGCCTGCCGGGCCAGCAACTCCAAGAAGACCCGAGCCTGGGCGAGGTCGGCGTCGTATTCCATTCGGTAGGCCGATCTGTCGTTCGATTCCTGTATCGGTCGCCCAGCGCTCCCCGTGCCGCGGTCCTCGGCCGATCGGAGCAGAACATGATGCTAACCGAGCCTCAGCCCCTCGGTCGCCGAAACGGAACCGTTCGACCGCTATCGCCTGGCGATCACGTCCGCACTCGTCGACCGAACGCCATCGGCGGGGATGCGCCGTGCCGGACTCGGTCGGATACCGCTCGCGCGTATGGTGATCGTATGGGCGTCATCGGGGAGCTGTTTCCTGGCAAGAAGCTGAACCATGAGGGCAGCGAGGACAGCGACGGGCAGACCCATACACCGCGGTTCGACATCGATCTCGACACCGGAGTGGTACGGGTGCCGCGCGCGGACCGTACACCCGCCGAGGACCACGGCGACGGGCGAGAACAGGCCTAGGATCGGCCCCGGTGTACGAAGCCATGCCACATCACCTCTGTGGCACCGCCCCGCAAATTCCGCTCGGACAGAAAACATCTCGCTGATCGCAACCCGTTACGACAGCGGTGCGCACCGGTAGCGTCGCCGCAATGGGCAAAGTTGGTGGGCGACGACGGCCCCTGAAGACCGTCACGGGAGTCAGCGGTGCGGTCAGCGTGTACGCGGCGGCCATCGATCCGTCCGCCACGACGATCGCGTCATCGATCGAGATCGCGAAAATCGCCGAACAACACAAATTCGACGCCCTCTTCGCCGCCGACCTGCTCAGTTTCGGCGCACAAGGCGCCATCGGCGCCCAGGAACCGTTGATCTTCCTGTCCGCGCTGAGCGCCGTCACCTCGCACGTCGGCCTCATCGCCACGGTGACCACCACCTTCCACCACCCCTACAACCTCGCCCGGCTCTTCGGCACCCTCGACCACATCAGCAACGGCCGCGCGGCATGGAACGCGGTGACTTCCTCGGTGGGGGAGGAGAACTACGGCGACCAGGATCTGCCGAGCCCCGAAGACCGGTATGCCCGCGCCACCGAATCCCTCGAGGTGGTCAACGCCCTGTTCGACAGCTGGCAGTCCGGCGCGCTGACTCCCGACGGGCGCGGCGGCGCGATCCTGGACGCCACCCGCGTGCGGCCCATCGATCACGCCGGGCGGTACTTCACCGTCCGTGGACCGCTGAACATCCCGCCCCTACCGCAGCGCAGACCCGTGCAATTCCAGGCCGGGCAATCGGCGGGCGGCATCGAACTGGGCGCGCGATTCGCCGAGGTCGTGTTCACCTCACTGCCGACGCTCGAAGACGCGGTCACCTACACCAAACGCATTCGCGCACGCGCGAGTGAACTCGGCCGCGCCGAAGGCCTGCCGCTGATCATGAGCTCGTTCCACGCCACCTACGGCGCCACCGAAGCCGAAGCGAAGCGCCTCGCGCGGGAACAGGCCGAGGCGACCGACTTCGAAGCGGGACGCGCCGCCCTCGCCGACATGCTCGGCGGCGGCGTCGACCTGTCCGGCCTGCCGCTGGACAAGCCCCTCCCGGACAACGTGCTCCCCGACGTGGCATCCGTGCACCGCCGACGCGGCCGCGTGGAGATCTTCAGCAACTTCGCACGGTCGGGAAAGACACTGCGAGAGCTGATCATCGCCGCCAAAGACACCGGCCACTGGGCCGTCGCGGGCACCCCCGAACAACTCGCCGACGCGATCGAAGAACGCTACGACGCAGGCGTTCTCGATGTGATCTCCCTCGGCGGACTCGCCGACGAACGCACCCGCGACTTCGTCGTCAACGGACTGCTGCCCGAACTACGCCGCCGCGGCATTACCGGTTCCGACTACGTCGGCGCGACCTTCCGCGAAAACCTCGAACTACCCCCGCTACCGGACTGACACGTGCGGCACGCAGCCGCTGTCACATCAACTCGGCGAGATGGGCGCGCGACCACGCGCACATACCGTGCACCAGCCGCAGCAACTCGTCTCCCGCAGGGGTGAGGGAATACTCCACCCGAGGGTTGGCCGTGTGGTGATCGCGCCGCGCGACCAAACCCTCCCGTTCCAGCGAACGCAGTGTCTCGGTCAGCATCTTGTAGCTCACGCCCTCGATCGACCGATGCAACTCGCCGAAACGGCGTTCACCGTCCCCGATCTCCTCGAGCACCCGCAACGCCCACTTCGTCGACAGCGCCGTGAAAACACGCCGGGCGACCGCCCTGGCCTGCTGCTCCTCGGTCTCGGACACCCTCACCACTCACCTTCGAGTGCGTACTGCCGGTCGTGCCGATCCGCGCCTAGCGTCGGACCGGTGCGCATCCTGAAAACCTATGCCAGAGTCTTCGTCACCGACCTCGACACCGCCCTGCCGACCTACGAACGGCTGGCCGGAGCGAAGGCCGATCTCCGTTTCGGCTTCGAGCGCGCCGAACTCGCCGCCGTCGGCGACTTCCTGCTCATCGCGGGCCACCCGGACGATGTCGAGCGCTACCGGACCACCGTCGGCCCGGTCATCGTCGATGATCTCGACGCTCTGCTGCGGACGGTGACCGACTACGGCGCTGAACTCATCGCAGGACCACTCACCAGCGCCACCGGGACATTCGTCTACGTCCGGCATGCCGACGGAGCCGAGCTGGAATATGTGCAGTGGTCGCCCGAGACACGAGCGCTCGTACTGGGACCGGACCACAGCATCGGGCGCTAGCGGGTGAGGACCGGCGTCGACCGATGCCCTGAGGTTTCCGGCCGCGGCGGGTTCGTGTTCCGCACCCACGTGACGTTGGCGACCAAGTCGTCATCGAAGACCAGTTCGTCCCACAGCAGCCGCTCGGCGGCGTCCGGCGTCGGCTGTACCGCCGGCCGCGGCGCCGCCGCGACGGCCGCGGGCTGCTCGGGCTCGGCGGGCGGCGGCGTCACCAACCACGACAGGGCCCGCATCGGGCTGAGGCCGTAGCGGCGAGCGCCCTGCGCGATCGCGGCCACCGCGGCGGCGCAGCTCAGCACGCCGGCGACCAACGCCACGGGCGTGAGTCCGGCGCTGGCCATACGCCGTTCCCCGCTGCCCGACCCGCCCTCGCCGAAGATACGGTGCAGCAACCCCGCGCCGAGACCTTCACCCGGATCGACCAGGATCCGCAATTCCGGCCCCCTGGCATCCAGGTACAGCAAGGCGCTCAGCACCACGATCGCCGCCAGCACACTGGAGCCGACCACCAGGTGCGCGAACCCGCGGGTCCGCAACCGCAGCTGCGCCACCACCGCGAACACGGTGACGACCATCGCTGCCGCGGCCAGCAGACCCCAGGCGCCGCTGATGTTCACGTCACGGAACTTCGACACCGACCACTCGTCGAAACCATTGGTCGCCCCGGTCACCCGGCCGAACGCGTCGGAGCGCGCCTCGCCACCCGAACCCGACGCCGAAAGCCACGGCTGGAACAGCAAGGCGAAGCCGACCGCGCTCGCGGTCGCGGCGAACAAGAAGCCCCAATCCACACCCCGTGGTGGCGTCGCCCCGCGTCCGGTGCCTCCGGAGCCACGGCTCCGACGGTCGCGCGTCTTGCTTGCCTGCCAGGGGGTTGGTTGTACCATTGCTCCAGTTTCGCCGGTGCCGCATGAATAACTCTGCCGCCCAGAGCAATAACAGTGGAATTGCCCCAGAAGCCGAATATCGCGGCACATCGATAAGATGTAATTCGATCGGGCATCATCGGCCATCGACGAAAATCACCGTAAGCAGCTGCGCGACAGCAGGCAAGCGTGATCGATCTCCCACGCATCGCCGCAGCTCCCACGGCCTACCGACGAAGAGTGACCCAACCGGCGAGTAACTTTTCGCGCACGGCGTTGAACTCGACATTCACAGATTTCACCGCGACGATGCCCAACGCGCCGCGCCCCGATTGCTGTGACACGCTTAACAAGACAGCACTAGGACGTCGGTCACAAAATTCACGCGGCACGAACTCGACACGGCCGGAAATTCGCGAATCCCCGCCGCCCGAACGCATTCCCCGCAGCACCGCCCGAAGCGGACATCCCGCCGCTAGTGCCCCTCCGCGGCCGCACGCGCATCCGCCACCGCCCGGGCGATCCGCGCCAGACGCTCCTCCGGCACCTCCACCGCGCCGTCGGCATCGACCAGCACCGCGGTCGGATAGATGTCGCGCAACAGATCCGGGCCACCCGTCGCGGTATCGTCATCGGCCGCGTCGAACAGCGCCTGCACCGCCAGACGCAACGCCGCCTCCGCATCGATCGCACGGTGATAGGTCTTCTTCAACGACGACTTCGCGAACACCGACCCCGAACCGACCGCCGTGTAACCGAAACGCTCCTCCTGCCGACCACCCACCGCGTCATACGACACGATCCGCACCGCCCGCTCCGGCTCCGCAGCGTCCGGGTCGTAGCCGACCAGCACCGGGATCACCGCCATATCCTGCAGCGCCGCAGGCAGATTCGCCCGCACCATCGCCGACAACTTCGTGGCCTTGCCGTCGAACGTCAGCGACGCTCCCTCGATCTTCTCGTAATGCTCGAGCTCCACCGCGAACAACCGGATCATCTCCACCGCCATCCCGACCGTGCCCGCGAAACCCGCCGCCGAATACGTGTCGGTGATGAACACCTTCTGCATATCGCGCGTCGACACCAGATGCGCCATCGTGCCCCGCCGATCACCCGCCACCAGCACACCACCGCGATAACCGATCGCGACGATCGTCGTCCCGTGCGGCGCGACACCACTCGCGCCACCGCCGAAATCCGGATCCGGCAACAACCGCGGCGCATACCGGCGCAGATACTCCGAGAAGGACGCCGCCGGGTACCGCAAGCCGAGCGGCAGGTGACTATCGGTCGTCATGAATCACCTCTCCGGGCGGAGCGTGCCCCACCCGCGAACACGTGCACTTCCGCCCGACGTTACCGGAACCCCACCACCACCCGGCGACAACCGCGCTAGGCCGGATCCTCCCCGACACAGGTCTCCGCCGCATCGATGTGGACACAGGGAACCGGAGCCCGCGTCGGCCGATAATCCGGCGCCACACCACCCGCGCGGATCAGCCGGGCATACGCGTCGACCCCATCGGTCGGGCGGCGCGCCAACGTCGGATCGGTCAGCACATCGACCGTATAGAGCCCGAACCGCGGCGCGTAGGAACCCCACTCATAGTTGTCCGTCAGACTCCAATAGTTGTAGCCGACCACATTCATCCCATCGGCCTTCGCCCGCTGCAACCAATACACCGTGTCCCGCAGATGATCGGCGCGGGTATACCCATCCGGGCGCACCTGCCCGTTCTCCGTCGGAAGCCCGTTCTCCACCACATACAGCGGCCGCCCCGGAAACCGGCGCGCGTAATGCCGCAACGCGTAGTAGATACCCTCCGGATGCACCGGCAGCTCCCACATCGGCGGACCCCCCTCCGCACCGCCCTGCGCCGCCTCCCCGGTCTGCGGCAACGGAGCGAAGTAATAGTCCAGACCGATGAAGTCCAACTTCGCCGAAATCCGGTCCACGATCGGCTGATTCACCTCCGTCTCCGCACCCGCCACATACCCCAGATTGCTGGTCACCTGAGCACCCGGCCGATAACCGTGGATGACGTCGTAGATCTCGTTGTGCGCCTGCGCGATCCGATCCAGCATCACCGGCGCCTCATCGACACCGATCCCGCCCGTGCGCAACTCGGTGCCGACATACGCCACAGGCTCGTTGAACGTCACCCACAGCGGATCACGCGAGGCATACCGCTGCACCACCTTGCGCATGTTCGCCAGCCAATCCTCCACCATGCCCGGATCGCGCCACCCGCCCCGATCCACCGCCCACCCCGGATACACCCAGTGATCCAACGTCAGCATCGGCCGCATCCCCGCCGCGACGATCCGGGCGATCACATCGTCGTAGAACCCGAACGCCGCCTCATCCCAGGCATGCGGCGCCGGCTGCAACCGCGCCCACTCGATACCCACCCGATACACCCGCACACCCAGCCGCGCCGCCAGATCGATATCGGTGAGATAGCGGCGAGCGAAGTCCACCGAATCCAGATACGGATCCGCCGTCCCACCCGACGCGATGAAACGCGACCAGTTGCTGTCCGGCGCATGACCCTCGGACTGAAACCCCGACGACGCCACGCCCCACAAGAAATCCCTACCGAACGCGGGCAACTCCCGGCCCGGCTGAGCAGCGGAAACCCCCGAAGCCATCAGCATCGCCGCAGCGGCCGACAACGCGGCGAACCCGCGCCGGTGAGTGCGTGTACGCATCGCCGTAGCGTAACTGTGAGATTGCTGGCGATCGGGGGAAGAACTCGCGTGTCGTAGATCCCACAACCGTCACAATCCGGGCCCACCCCGACCCCGACCGCCGCGCCAACTCCACGCCCACGGCGAACCATCCTCCGCCGCACTCGCCGACCTCGCGGTATTCGACCCGGCCGCAATAGTTCTCGCCGCCTCGGCTGCCGAAGAGCCGCCGCCCGGATCACCATGATCGACAGTCATAGCCCCATCCGCCCAGCGCGTCCCCAGGAAACGCCGCACAACATCACACAAGCGAATCAATTGACCGAGCGCATCCGCCGCCGATCGACCAGACTTGCCCAGGTGACCAGATACGCATTCGATGCCGACCGCGCCGCCCTCGTCGCCACCTGGGCGACCGGACGAGGCGACCTCGCCCAGACGGTGGCCACCCTGCCCCCGCAGGTGACCACGGACCAGGCAACCGATCTGGCGTCGAACCTCACCACCCTCTCGCGGTTCCAATGGCGCACCTACACCCACCCCGCCAGCGCCGCGGGCGACCCCGACGTCCCCAACAGCGAAGCATGGCGCCGCGCCGAAGAACGCCGCAACTTCAAAGAAGTCGAAGCCGGACTGCGCAATCCCCACCTGCCCACCGACGAAGGACTGCTCGTCTCCTACAGCGGCGTCGTCGAATCCGCCCACCGCATCGGCCGCACCCTGCACGACATCGACCACGCCGCCCTGCTCGAAACCGTCGCCGCCGAGGTACGCACCGAACAGGAAGCCATCGAATCCGCCGAACGCGGCGACCTCTCCGGCCGCGCCCGCCAAGCCGTCGAACTGTCCCGCCCCGACGTATCCCCGGCCCAGGTCCACGCCGCCGACGCACTCCTGCGCAACGACCCACTCGGCAGCATCGAACTGTTCACCGAACTCGACCCCGCCTCCGCCTCCGTCGCCGCGGCACACTGGCTCTACGCCGCCGCCGAAGTCGCAGGCGAGGCCGCGAACGTAGCCACCACCGATGTCGTCGCCGAAGCCGACGACATCGAAGCACTCCAAGTCGAGACACCCACCCTCGTCCTCGAACGACTCGCCGCAGGCGACACCCCGACCGAAGTCGTCCTCGACCTGATCGCCGAAGCGATGGCCGTCCACGAAGGCCGCGTCCCGGCCCCCTGGAGCCTCGTCGCCCGCGTCGCCGACATCGAAGCCCAAGCCCACCGATTCGGCGTCGACGCCGACACCCGCGAAGCAATGCTCACCAGCTTCCGCATCAGCCGACTCGACCCCGCCCGCCCCGCTCTCGACCTCTTGGAAGACCTCCTCGACGGTATCCGCGGCTGCCTGCTGCTCTACGCCGCCCACACCGAGCACGACGACGCCGAAACCGAAAGCCGCTTCGCCGAAGACGTGCGCCTCGAAGCCGACGCCGACCCCGAAGACCTTCTCTGAACGCCGAGGCGGGGCACGGCCACGCCCTGCCCCGCCGGGAGTTCAGCGAGAAACTTCATCGGACCCAGCCGATTCCGAGGCCAACCAGGTACGCAACGCGCGGTAGACCGCCGCGTGACTGAGCAACGTGAAGTGATGCGCCGACGCGACATGCATACCCTTGTCGACATCGAACCCGATGCGCCGGGTCCGAGCCCGGCCCCCACCACTCGGTGTGAGAACCAGCCCGTCACCGATCACACGCCCCAGCGGATGCCGCGAATTCCTCGTGACCGTGGCGGTAACGAAATAATGCTCCGCGTCCCGCAGCAGCGGAACCTCCCGAACCGCCCGGCGACGCAGCGCATCGGCGTCCAGATCACGCCAATCCTCGTCCACCAGGGAGCCGTCCCGAAGGTCCCGGATACCCGCGCTGCGGCGACGCAACAGCCGCCCGAACGGACGAGTTTCCGGAAACCGCACCAGCGCCGCCGACGCGTAATGCACCAACTGCTCCAGCGGCGCGCCCATATGCGGTGAACCCAGGCACACCACGTGGCGCACCCGCCGCACCCACGGCACCCCGGCTTCACTCGCCACAAAGCACGCACCCCGGGCGACCAACCCACCCATCGAATGACCTACCAGCGACACCCGCTCGATCGGCACCGGCCACCCGTCGACCAAGCCCTGCATCAGCTCGCTGAACTGCGCCGCGTTCTCCGAGATATGCAGACCGGTGTTGTACCGGACCTGCAACGACGTGCATCCCGTATCGGACTCCAGACGCTCGGCATAGGTCGGCCCGCCGCCCAGACCCCACGCGTGCTCGGTTTCCACCAAGCCGTGCAAGAACACCACGATGTGCGCGGCGGGCCGTTGAACGCGCGCACCGACGAGCTCCGCGGGCACGGGAGCGCCGTCGATCCGGAACGTCATCGGCCCGGCCAGAATCGGCCGCGTCCGTTCGAGATCATCACCGATCAAACCCTGCAGCGCGGCCAGCAATCCCGAGCCGTACACCGTGCGTGACGGTGCGACGCCGGGCAGATCCGCTGCCCGTTCCGCGACCATGCCCGCCGCCACCGCGGATCCACCGACCACGCGGTAGACGCTCTGCGCGATCGCATCGTGCATCAACTCGACCGGAGCCGCCGCAGGCCCCACGCCCCACCGCACCGCCGCGAACACGCGCTGCGCGATCGCCCGGTGCACGGCCGCGATCCCGTCGACCGCACCGCCGAGTTCGTCACCGGCCAGCCGGGCCAGCGCCCTGACCTCCGCTTGCCGCTGGGGCACATCCTCCGTCACAACCTCAGTGTACAAGTGTGCACTGAAAAATGAACCCTACGGCACCCGCGACACGGCCACCGCCGCCTCGGTGAGACTGCCCAGATACAGCACGCCGTCCTGCTCGACCACGCCGGTCACCATCGAATAGTCGGTGCCCTCGACCTGAAGGTCGTGCACGACGTTGCCGTCGAAATCGACCGCCAGCACCCACACCGTCCGCGCAGGCTTCGGCTGCACCCACTTCGGCAGCGTCCACACGATGCGCCGCAGAATGCCAGGCAGCGGAAGCAGGCGATCCAGCAACGGATTACGCGGCGAAGGAAGCGTGATCCAGATCAGGCCGTCGCTGCCGAGGCCGAGGTTGTCCGGGAATCCGGGCAGATTCTCGATCAAACGTTCCTGCTTTCCCGCCTTCGGGCCGGTCAGCCAATAGCGCGTGAGACGGTAGCCGCCGGTCTCCGCGACGACCACGCTGGAGCGATCGGGTGCCAGGACCACGCCGTTGGCGAATTGCAGATCGTCGATGAGCGTCTCCACGTTGCCCGCGGGGTCCCGGCGGAACAGGCGACCCGTGCCGGAGTGCTCCAGGATGTCACCCATGTACTCGTCGAGCGAATACCGGCGCGACGACGCCGAGAAGTAGATCGTGCCGTCGGCATCGCGCACCACATTGCTGGCGAACCGTAGTCGCTCGCCGTCGATTTCGTCGACCAGGACGTTCAGCCCGCCCTCGGCGTCCAGCTCCAGCAGTCCACGTTCGAAATCGCAGATCAGCACGCGCCCGTCGGCGTCGGCGTGCAGACCGAGCGGGCGGCCTCCAGTGTTCGCGAGTTCGCGGACGTCGCCGGTCGCCGGATCGATGCTGAGGACCGCACCGCCTTCGACGCCCGCGATGATCCTGCCGTCGGGGGAGAGGACGACATCTTCCGGGCCGGCACCAGGCAGCTCGAGGCGCCGGATGTCGGGAAGAGGTGGAGCACTACGAGTTTGATGCGCTCGTGCGGGGGAGCGCGGTGGTGTCCAGCGTTGCGGCTGCATGGTCGAGGCGAGCATGGCATCAGGGTAGCCGGGGGAGTGCGGAGGTCTCCGAGAAACGGTGCGCGGTCGGGGACCGCTTATGGGCGGAGGCGGAGGTCCAAGGACGGATGCGTACGGACTGCGCGTAAAAACATGTCGATACGTAGATATGCGCATCTACGAATTTTACCCTCATCATTCCAGCCCGCCTCACTCAACCCGACAGACCAAAGCAGCATTGAAGGGGGAGGGGAGCGCGCGAGATCGGCGACGACTACGCGGAGCGGAACGGGCGGCCTCTCACGCTGCTGCCCAGGCCGCCTGTCGCGGCAATCGCGCCGCCGGGAGCGCGGCGGCCTGGGCAGCGGCATCGAGACGTCAGGGCTGGTGGGTGATGGTGTACCAGAGAATTGCCAGGGTACCGACCGTGAAAAGCGGTGCGATGATGAAGGTTTCGACCTTGTTCCCGGTGCGCTCGATGACGGGAAGGCTGACTCGTAGGCCGAAGGGCCAGAACAGGCGGCAGCCGCGCTCGGTGAGGCAGTCGCCGAGCAGGTGGGCCAGTGCGCCGAGTCCGACCGCGAACGGCAGCCAGACCGGCTTGTCGGCGATCCAATGCTCCATGGCGAACGTGCCGGCGGAGGCGAGCACGACGATCGGTCCCCATGCCTTGAAGTTGTTGCCGGACGGGCACAGATGCAGTGCGCGCACAGCCAGGGCGAGGAGGAAGAAAACCAGGCTCAGGGTGAACCAGTGCCCGAGCCAGTGCTCGCCGGCCCACGTGCCGTAGGCAGCGGCCGCGACGAAGGCCAGGGAGTGCGTGGCGCCGCGATGGCCGCCGGAGGCCCAGGAGATGAGCCTGCATGCGGTGTGCGTGATCGGACCCAAAGTGTGCGAGATGGTCCCGTCGGGGTGGTCCGCGTCTGGCAGCAGTGCGGCCCCGGCCGTGAGAAAGACGCCGAGCAGCAGATCGACGGTACCGAGGTGTCCCGTCGCATCCTGGAGAGCCGGAAACGTCAAAATCGTGACCGGTAGCGTCGCCGCTGCCGCCGACCAGGCCAACGCGCCACTGGTCGCATGTGAATGTCCAAGCACGATTCGAACGTTAGTTCAGCTTGCTATCGGTTCGCGAATGCCGCTGTGCGAGGTCGGAAGTCGTGCGGGAAGCGTGTCCGGCGTTCGGGCTTGCGCGGAAATGAGGTAGGGGAGTGCTGGTAAGAGTCGTGGCGATGCGTAAAACGTTCTGTAGGTGGACAATCCGGTTCAGCGCGGGATGCGGGCGTGAGAACCGTTCATGCATACCTCGCGACATCATCAGCGTCGCTTGAAACGATCCGTGGTGCACGTGCATTAGCGCGTGAGGAAAAAAATTGCGATACGTTCCTTTGCGTATATATGCATGATTCCCACCTACCACCGAAGTTCCGACCCAGCCGGACTCAAACCAGAGCAACATCGAGGCCGGGGGACCAGGCGTGATGTGAATCCAGTTCTAGAGGACGTCGCCGATGGCAACAGTCGCTGCGGCCATGATCCGGCGCGCGAGGTCGGATCCGTCGACCGGGCCGGTGGTGTCGACGGCGACGACCGGCGTGAGCGCGAGCGGTTCGGCCAGGCGCGCCCAGCGGTCCCAGTCGTGCGCGAGGTGCGCGTCGTCGTGGTACACGGCGGCACGTGTACGGCCGCGGTATCGGTCGCGGGCGAGCTCCGGCGGAACCGAGCACCAGACCTCCACTGCTCGCGTCGCGCCCGACTTCACGATGCCGTTGGCGGCGTAGCGCGCATCTCGGGGTTTGAACCACCACGAGTCGATCAGCGCGACACCGGGAAGCGCGGCGGCCAGCGCCCAAGCGGCCTCTGTCGCGATCGCCCCGATATTCGGTAGTACCGCGGTGTGATCGAGCCCTGAGCCCAGCGCCTCTTTGATGGCGTCCCGCGTGATCAAGTGCGCACCGAGTTCGAGCGCCAGCGCCGGAGCCAAGGTGGACTTCCCGGAGCCTGGTAGTCCGTTGACGAGAACGAGTAGTTCGCAGATGGCGACGAACCTCCGGGGCGATCGAGAAGAACAAGTCGGCGGGCCTGATTCTCGTTGCGCAGCGCCATGACCGGCAAGCCGGAAGGAGGAGTGTTCGGCCAGTGAACCTATCGCCGATGGTTCCCAGACCTGGGGATCTCACTTCGCACTCCGCGCATACGCTGCATCGCATAGCGCTAGATGATCGATAGCTATATCTCGATCCGGACGTCTGGACGGAGCGTGGCAAATGTCTGGTTTCGATCAGATCGGCTCAACCAGTGGTAGGCCCTGCGGAGGAGGTTGTGGTGGGTGAGGGGCGCGGAGTTCATCTGTGCGGCAGTGTGCCGTTGGCGGATGCGGAAACAGTCTTCACCGAGGCGGCGCGGCGAATCGGCAAGCACTTGAAGCGCATTCCGGATGGGGAGACCGGAGTTCGGGACAACTGGGTAGTGTGGCAGTTGCCCAAGATGCAGGCGCATCCGGATCTGGAAACCATTCCGCCGCCGAGCCCCGAGTACGGGCCGAGCGAGCGGGTGCGGCCCAAGCCCGGCGTGGACCCGGCGTCGATCGACTTCGGTCCCTTGGGTTACGCGGAGGCGGCGCTGGAATCCTGGCGAGTCTTCCACCGGCTGCGTGAGGACGGGACGATCCCCGCGGGCATTCGGTTCCAGGTGAGCTTGCCAACGCCTATCGCGGTGATCGGTGCGTTCGTCGCGGGTCCGCAGGGCGAGTTGGAGCGCAGGTACGAGGCGCGGCTGCTGGACGAACTCGCCGTCATCCTCGGCACGATTCCGGCGGAAGATCTTGCGGTGCAGTGGGATGCCGCGGTGGAGTTCGCGATCTTCGAGGGCGTCTTCCCGTCGTGGTTCGGCTCCGACTACCCGACGCAGCTCGAGGAAGTGGGGCGGCGGCTCGTTCGGTTGGGCGGTGCTGTGCCCGAGTCGGTAGATCTTGGTTATCACCTCTGCTATGGCGATTTCGGTCACCGGCACTTCGCCGAACCCGCCGATACCGGCAAGCTGGCTGCGGTCGCCGGCCGTATCCTGGGCGGGCTGGAGCGGCGGGTCGACTGGATTCACCTGCCGGTTCCGCGCTCGCGTACCGATGCCGACTATTTCAAGCCTCTCGCCGATCTTGTTTTGCCATCTGGAACGGACTTGCACCTCGGGCTGGTGCACGCGACCGACGGCCGTGCCGGCGCGCTGGCACGGATCGAAGCTGCCCGCTCGGTGGTCGGCGAGTTCGGCATCGCCACCGAGTGCGGTATGGGCCGCCGTCCGGCCGGTCAGATTTCCACGTTGCTGGATCTGCACGCGGAACTCGCGGACTTGCTGGCTTGAATCCGCCTCCTCGACGCCGGGTCATATTTCGGGGTTGGGCCCGGCGCCGAGTCGCGAACCGGCGCGGACACCGACCACGACCACATCGTCGTAACGCACGGCTACGCGCTGGCCTTCGTCATCACCACGTGGATGATGCTGCCGGTGGAGGGTGGCGGTTTCGTGCCGTTCGCAACCGCGCGATGCTCAGCCTCGCCGACACGTCTCACTTGGATGCGCCGGGGAGATGAGGGTTCTTCGAACCGGAGGAGCGGTTACCAGTCCTCTAGTTGACATAATGTTGATTATCGGCGCAATTTTGGGGCGGTTCGCAGCAGTGATTGTGCGGCGTATTCGTTGTCTGTCTGTCCGATCCGGTAAGGCGAGAACGATTCGGTGAGTTCAAGGGCTGCCGGGCTTCTGCTGCGATTCCGGGAGTGACCTTATTGCATAACCTGCTGCGTACAGATTTCGCACCGCCATTTTGTCACTGTGACGTATTGCGTAGCCAGGTGCGCGCCGATACGAAGATCTTGGCAAATATGCCGTCGACGTATGACGCTCTGCGGCAGTGGATGGTTGGTCGGCGACGTCGTGGAACGAACGGTTGGGCGACGTCGACCGCATCGTTGCGGACCTGCCCCCTACCCCAGGATGGTTGGAGTGGGTTGGTTGACGAGTCTTGGAATTTTCCTAGATCGGGCTCGTTGGGGCTAGCGGCGGGCTTGGTGGAACGGGATGGTGAGGAAGTGCGGCGGGTGTAACCGCGTGGTGTTGCTGGATGGCTGTCGTCGCACAGTCCAGTGATTGGTGATTGGCTCTGGTTGTGGGGGCCAGTTGCGGGCACGCTGGGTCGGTGCTGGTTCGTCGGTTGGTCGCGTTGTATGTCGGATTGTGGTTGTACGGGTTCTCGATGGCGGTGATGGTGCGGGCGGGGCTCGGGCTGGATCCGTGGGATGTGTTTCATCAAGGTGTGGCGCGGCACGTGCCGATCAGTTTCGGTGCCGTCACGGCACTGACCGGTGTCGCGGTGCTGTTGGCTTGGATTCCGCTGCGACAGTTGCCGGGTCTGGGCACGGTGAGCAATGTCGTGGTGATCGCCGTGTCGGTCGATGCCGGGCTCGCCTGGCTGCCGTCGTGGGATGCGCTGGCGGTGCGGGCCGGTGCCATGGGGGCCGCTGTCGTGTTGAACGCGGTGGCGAGTGTGTTGTACATCGGCGCGGGTATGGGTCCGGGCCCGCGGGATGGACTGATGACTGGACTGGTCCGGTGCACCGGGCGATCGGTGTGGGTGGTGCGCACGGCGATCGAGGTGACGGTGTTGACGACGGGATTGGTTCTCGGCGGCAGCGTCGGTGTGGGGACCTTGGTCTACGCCTTCGGGATCGGACCGCTGATCCACCTGATGATCCCTGCTGTGAACCGATTCCTGCCGGGGTTTTCGCCGTCGAAGCCGGTGGTTGCCGTCGGCGGTGACGCGGTGGAAGTTCCGGCCGGGTAGCTCGACTCCCCTACTCCTCTTCGAAGCGTCTTCGAATCGTCACAGTGACGACAGGGCGTGACTTCGATGTCGGTTCAGCGGTGTGGTCCGACGCTCACCTCGGCGAGCCGGTCCAACTCGTGAAGCGCCGCATCGTGTGGCAGAACTGGAACGATGCCCAGCAATGTGCGGTGAATTCCCAACTCCGCCAGGTATTCCAGTTGGTGGCGCTGTGGTTGGAACAGTGTCGCGATCACCGGCACCGGCGCTCGACCGTGGCGGTCGGCGAGGGCCTGTAGTTCGTGGATCCCCCTCGCCAGCTCGTCGAGTGGTAGGCCGACGGGGGCCAACCATCCGTCGGCGTGGTCGAGGATGCGTTGGTGTGTGGATGGTCCCCAGCCGCCGAGCCACACCGGGGGGCGCGGCTGCTGGACTGGCTTCGGCCACGAGTACAGCGGGTCGAAATCGACGAAGTCGCCGTGGAATTCGGCTTGTCGGTGGGTCCAGATGTTTGTCATCGCGAGGAGTCGTTCGCGCTGTAGCGCAACTCGTGTTCTGGGATCGGTGCCGTGGTTGCGCATCTCTTCACGCAGCCAGCCGACGCCGACGCCGAGTTCGAACCGTCCTCCCGAGGCCAGGTCCAGGCTCGCCACTTCCTTGGCCAGAATGATCGGATCGCGTTGGACGACCAGCGTCACGGCCGTGCCGATCCGTAGCCGTTGTGTCGCGGCGGCTGCGAACGACAATGTGACGAACGGGTCGAGATTGCGGTGGTAGTCGTGTGGGATCTCGTCGCCACCGGGGTATGGCGTGGTGACCGTGACCGGTATGTGTGTGTGCTCGGCGACGAACAGCGACTCGAAGCCGCGGTCTTCCACTGCCCGGGCGAGGTCGGCCGGGCCGATGCTTTCGTCGGTCACGCCGGTGAAGATTCCGATCTGCATTGGGCTACGGTAAACATTGACGCCAGCGTCAAGGTCAAGGTCGAGGTGAGTGGAATGCGGATCGGTGAACTAGCGCAGCGCACTGGTTGCAGCACGAGGGCATTGCGCTATTACGAGCGGCAGGGTTTGCTGACGGCAGCGCGTGGCGGCAACGGCTACCGCAGATTCGACGACTCCACCGTCGAGACCGTTCTTCGTATCCGTGCTCTTCTGGCAGCCGGGTTGCCCACCGATGTCATCCGGCGGGTACTGCCATGCGCCCGCGACACCGTTCCGCGGTTCGAGCCGTGTGCCGAGGTGGTAGCGATCTTGAAGTCGGAGATCGACCGAATGGACGCGCTTGCCTCGGATCTGGCGCGCTCCCGCCACCTGCTCGCCTCGATTCTGCTCGACTCCGGTGTACCGGTAGCGAGCGACCGCGCCGCGCAGAGCACGACGTAGCAACCGCGCGGTGCTGCGGATCCGGCACGACGTCCCGCGCCGTCTCACCGCGTGGGGCGCACCGAGTGGCCACGGCCGGGCACGATGGGAAACGAGACGCTGTCCGTCGGGGTGCTCGGGTCGATATGAGCACGTTTCGGGCGCAGGCGTGCGGCTGGCCGTACCTCGCCTGGTGACGGCGCATATCCTGCCGGTGGGTACTGTGGGCGGCCGCGCGGCGTCGTCACGTGCGAAACAGGTTGGTGCGAATAGTCTTCGGCGATTCGATCGACGAAATGCGTGGCGGCAGAGCGCGCGTGTGAGTGACAATCCGGATGTGTCCGCTCTGATGCCCGATGTGGTCGCCGCCGAAGTGTTCGCAGCCGGGACGCAGCCCGCTTTGAGGGGTGAGACCGTGTTGTTGCGGCCTTGGACGAACGCCGACGCGGCGGTGATCCAGGCCGTCTACCAGGATCCGGATATCCAACGCTGGCATGTTCGCGATGTCGTCTCCGAGGCCGAGGCGCGGGAGTTGATCGCCCGCTGGCAGGCGGGGTGGAGCAATGGTGACGGCCCGCAGTGGGCTGTCGTCGTCGGTGACGTGGTGGCGGGCAGGGTCGGGTTGCGGCATATGGCACCCGCGGATGGCGTGGCGGGGATCGCGTACTGGACGGCTCCGGGATGGCGGGGCCGCGGCGTGACGCCCGCCGCGGTCGAGACGGTGACTCGGTGGGCGTTTGAGGTGGGTTTCCATCGGCTGGAGGTGTCGCACTCGGTGCGTAATGCCGCGTCCTGCCGGGCGGCGGTGAAGGCGGGATTCGCGCCGGAGGGTGTCCGGCGCAGTGCTGGGTTGCACGCGGACGGTTGGCACGACATGCATTTGCATGCCCGCCTCCGCCCGGCATAGATCCCTGTACGGAAGCAGCTGTCCCAGATAGCCTGTGGGAAGCGATCCGGCAGAAGGTGAAAATTCATGAGTGCTACCACCATTGCCCGGCAGTGCACGTTGTGTGAGGCGCACTGCGGAATTCTCGTCACGGTCTCCGGTGACCAGGTGACGCGGATCGAGGGCAATCCGCAGGACGTGCTGTCGAAGGGGTACATCTGCCCGAAGGCGACGGCGATGGGCGGGTTGCACCATGACCCGGATCGGTTGCGGACGCCGGTGCGGCGGGTGGGTTCGTCGTTCGAGCCGATCGGCTGGGACGAGGCATTCGACGAGATCGGTCGGCGGTTGCGCGAGGTGCGTCGCGAGCACGGCAACAGCGCGATCGGCATGTATCTGGGGAATCCGGCCGCGCACAGCTCGTCGGTGCTGTACGCGGTGTTGCTGCGGTCGGTGCTGCTGACGCGGAACTTTTTCTCGGCGTCGTCGATCGATCAGTTCCCGCAGGAGTTCGTCGCGTGGCGGATGTTCGGCTCGAATGTGCTGATGCCGGTGACCGATATCGATCGGACCGACCGCCTGGTGATCCTGGGGGCGAATCCGGCGGTGTCGAACGGGTCGGTGACGACCATGCCGAATGCGAAGCAGCGGATCCGGGACGTGCGGCGGCGTGGTGGGAAGGTCGTGGTGATCGACCCGCGGCGGACCGAGACGGCGCGGCTGGCCGATCAGCACGTCGCGGTGGCTGCGGGCGGGGATGTGTATCTGCTGCTGGCGATGTTGCATGTGCTGGTCGCCGAAGATCTGTGCGACGAGAAGGCGATTCGCGCGTCGAGCACCGGTTGGGAGCGGTTGCGTGCGCTGGTGGCCGAGGCGTCGCCGGAGCAGATGGCGCAGTACGCGGGAGTGGACGCGGAGACGATTCGCGGGCTGGCTCGGGAGCACGCGGCGGCGCCCTCGGCGGTGCTGTACGCGCGGATCGGGGTGTGCCAGCAGGTGACCGGCACGTTGACGCATTGGCTGGTGAACACGATCAACGCGGTGACGGGCAACTTGGATCGGGCGGGTGGGCAGATGTTCGCGACGCCGCCGATCGATGCGCCGCGGTATGCGAAGTACCTGCCGATGGGGTATGGGGCGTGGACCGACAGCTCCGGGACCTACAAGTCGTTCCGCTCGGAGTTGCCGGTGGCGGCGCTGGCGCAGGAGATGTCGGCCGAGGGGCCGGGCCGGATCCGCGCGATGATCACGTATGCGGGCAATCCGGTGTTGTCCACGCCGCAGCGCGGCCGGTTGGGGGCGGCGCTGGACGGGCTGGATTTCTATGTGGCCGTGGACATGTACGTCACGGAGACGACGCGGCACGCGGACATCATCCTGCCGCCGATCTCGCCGTTGGAGCGCGAGGACGTCAACATCCTGTTCCCGGTGTTCAGTGTGCGCAACAATCTGCGTTTCGACGCGCGCGTGTTCGAGCCGCCCGCCGATGGGCTGGAGGATTGGCAGATCATGGCGCGGTTGGTCACCGAAATGGTGCCGTTGCCTGCGCGGCGGCTCACCGCGCGGGTGCTCAACGCGGTGTTCGATCGGGTCAGCCCCGTGCGGATCGCCGCGCTGGGGGTGGCGGCGGGGCCGTACGGGGTGTTGCGGCGGGGTCGCAAGGGTTTGACGGTGGGTAAGGCGCGTGCGGCGGCGGGCGGTATCGATCTGGGTCCGTTGCGGCCGAGGCTGCGGTCGCTGCTCGGGACGAAGGATCGGAAGGTGCATGTGGCGCCGGAGGATTTCGTGGCGGCCGCGCGTGAAGTTCTCGCGGCCGCGCGGCGGGGTGAGGCGGTGACCGCGCCCGCCGACGGCTACGACTTGAAGTTGATCGGTCGCCGTCATCTGCGCAGCAACAATTCGTGGCTGCACAATGTGCCGTCGATGGTGAAGGGGCGCGATCGTTGCACGGCGCTGATGCATCCGCAGGATGCGGCGGCGCGCGGGTTGTGCGACGGTGAGCCGGTGACGGTGCGTTCGCGCACCGGGGCGATCGTGGTGCCGTTGGAGGTCAGTGACGATATCCGGGTCGGGACGGTGGCGATCCCGCACGGGTGGGGACAT
Source organism: Nocardia sp. NPDC003999 (assembly GCF_053604885.1). Classification (NCBI taxonomy): domain Bacteria; kingdom Bacillati; phylum Actinomycetota; class Actinomycetes; order Mycobacteriales; family Nocardiaceae; genus Nocardia; species Nocardia sp. NPDC003999. The sequence goes on along the minus strand of NZ_JBSGIB010000020.1, from coordinate 64,034 downwards.
CAGGAGCCGGGTGTCGGGTGGACGGTGGCGGCGTCGCTGCCGGGCGCGAATGTGAACCTGCTGCACGATCCGGCGGTGACCGACATGTTCTCGGGGACGGCGGCGGTGAACAACACGTGGGTGACGGTGACGCGGGCGTCGGTCGATTCCGGGGAGCGTGTGGACCTCAGCGAGCGCGAACCCGCGCCGACCGCTTGACGAGTGTGGACCGTCTGTTCGGCAGCGTCATCGCCGTTGGCTGGCGCCATCTGCCGATGGGATGGTCTGGCACTGTTGCTTCCTGGCGCTGCCGAGGCAGAACCGATGCCGGTCACCGTCCAGGTGATGGAATGTGCCATATGCGGGCGGGGCGGCGGTGAGCTAGGCAAACCCTCCGCCCCCGCTCGAGCAGTATCTGCCCGCTATGGGGCTGGTCGTGCGGCACTTTCTATGCGGTAGAGCCCGAGCAGTCGCCGCTTTCCGGTCGACCGGCGTGGTGTTCCCTCTGCGCACGGGAGGCGACCTGCGCGAGGTGGGTCATTTGCTCACTTGGTCGACGCGGGTGCCGTCCAGCCAGGGTTGGGGGTCGGCCAGGAACGGGGTGTCGGCGAGGCGGTCGAGGTCTTCGAAGAAGGCTTTGGTGGTGCGGGCGGCCGCGGTGGTGGTGCCGACGGAGACGAATCCGGCTTGTTCGGCGTCGAGGCCGCGGGAGAGGGATTTGTCGGAGCCGAAGTAGACGGCGCGTTTGAGTTCGGCGACGACGACCGGGTTGCGGGCGGCCAGCCGGGCCGCGGTGGCCTGGGTTTCGGTGAGCAGGTCCTCGGCTGGCAGTACGCGGTTCACCAGGCCGAGACGCAGCGCTTCCTGGGCGGTGAACGGCGTGCCTTCGAGGGTGACCTCGATGGCTTTGGCGGCGCCGAGCAGGCGGGTGAGGCGTTGGGTCGCGCCGCCGCCGGGAATGAGGTTGGCCAGCGTCTCGATCTGGCCCAAGCGCACGTGGTCGGCGTCGGCGGCGTAGCGCAGATCGCAGGCCAGCGCGATCTCGTGCCCGCCGCCGAGTGCGGGTCCGTTGATGGCGGCGAGGTAGGCGACGCCGGAGCGGTTCATCCGCAAGGTGGTGCGTTTCCAGCGGTAACCCCAGACCAGGCCCGCACCGAGACCGCCGCCGTGGCGTTCGACCAGGTCGGTGGCGCCGGGAACGTGCAAGACGGCAGCGGCGGCGCGCAGGAACGGTGCGGCGGCGCGAGCGGGGACGAAGGGGCGTGGTTTCTCGATCATGCCGCCGAGGGCGGCGGGGTCGGCATGGGTGAGGAAGCGGCCGGGCAGTCCTCCGGTGAGCACGACCGCGCCCACGGTGTCGTCGATATCGACCGCGGCGGTGAGAAGGTCGAGGTCGCGGACGACCGCGGTGGTGACGAAGTTCCACGGGGGCGCGACCACACGCGCGGTGAGTACCCGCCCGGACTGGTCGAGTTCGATGGTTTCCAGGGGCAGGTCGGCGGCGGACATCGGCGGCTCCTTCGGTGCGCATATCGGCGGTCGGGACGCGAGAACGGTTCCACGCGAACGCGTTTCGGAAGCGGTCCAGCGCGGTCGTGGACTACACCCTAATGTTGCGGACCGGCGGGGCCGGTCCGCAACATCGGTCAGGCCGTGGGCTTGTGGACGCGGGTGTCGTGGAATTCCAGGAATGCCGCGAGGGTCTGCTCGGGTGCCTCCAGTTGCGGGTAGTGCCCGATTCGCGACAGTTCCACGACATCGGGGTCGGTGATCAGTTCGCGGTAGCGGTGCACCATGTGGCCGCCGGAGACGGGATCGGACAGGCCGTCGACGAGCCGGACCGGGACCTGGGCCTGCTGCAGTGCGCCCACCCAGCGCTTGCGCTGCTTGCGGCGTTCGGCCATGTAGCGGATGAGTTTGTGGCCGTTGCTCTTGCCGTGCCTGCTGCACCACAGCAGCCAGAACTGGTGCAGTTCGATGTCGGTGGGTTTGGTGTCGGGCCCGAATACCGCGGCCAAGCTGTGGTGGAAGGTGCGTTCGCTGCCCAGGACGCCGACCAGCGGGCCGAGCGGGCTCGCCAGCAGTCGCTGCACCGGGCGGGGGCGGTGTGTTTCGGGGAACAAGCCGCCGTTGAGCAGGCACACCGACTCGATCACCAGGGATTCGTCACCGGCGTCGCGGCGTTCGGCGTCGCGGGCCACAAGCTCCTGGGCGACGGTGTCGCCGTAGTCGTGGGCGAGGATGTGGTACCGGCTGATGCCCTGTTCCCGCAGCAGGTTCTCGTGGATGTCGGCTTGGTCGGTGATGCGGTAGTCGTAGTGGCGGGGTTTGGCCGACCAGCCGAAGCCGATCATGTCGGGGGCGATGACCCTGGCGAATCGTTCGCACAGGCCCGGCCAGATCCGATGCCAGTCCCAGGACGCGGTGGGAAATCCGTGGATGCACACCAGCGTCCCGTGGGTGCCTGCGCCTCCGTCGCGCCAGAAGATCTGGTGGCCGCGATGAGTGTGGCGTCGTCCGTTCGCCCGCCAGGACGCGAACTCCTCCATGTCTACCTCCTTGTCGTCGACAAGCATGGCGCGTGTGTGCGCCCGGGCACGTTAGTTCGGTCGGCCGTGCACGTGTCATCTACCGCGCCGGCCGATAGCCGATCGTGCGCTCTGCGAGAATTTCACCGTGCATGTCGCGATCGGCCTGGTTGTTCTCGTCGCGTCGGCGGCCGCGTTGGCGGCGCTGGCGCGACGGTTCGGGATCTCCGAACCGCTGGTACTGACGGTGGGCGGGGTGGCGGCGTCGTATCTGCCGTTCGTGCCGGAGATCCATTTGGAGCCGGAGATCATTCTGCTCGGTTTCCTGCCTCCTTTGCTGTATACCGCCGCGATCCGCACGTCGCTGGTGGATTTCCGGGCGAATGCGCGCACGATCGGGTTGTTGTCGGTGGGGTTGGTGTTGTTCACGACCTTCGCTGTGGCGGTGGTGGTGTGGTGGCTGCTGCCGGTGCCGTTCGCGGTCGCTGTCGCGCTGGGTGCGGTGGTGGCTCCGCCGGATGCGGTGGCCGCCACGGCGGTGGCGCGGCGGATCGGGATGCCGCGGCGGATCGTGACGATCCTGGAGGACGAGTCGCTGTTCAACGACGCGACCGCGCTGGTGGCGTTGCGGACGGCGCTGGCGGCGATGGTGGGCACGGTGTCGGTGTGGGCGGCCGGCGCCGATTTCGCGCTGGCGGCCGGTGGCGGCGCGGCGGTGGGAGTGGTGGTGGCCTATCTGCTGGCGATGTTGCGGCGGCGGATCACCGACCCGGTGATGGACACGACGTTGTCGTTCCTGGCGCCGTTCGCGGCGTATCTGCCCGCTGAGGGCATCCACGCCTCGGGGGTGATCGCGGTGGTCGTGTGCGGGATGATCCTCGGACACAACGCGCCGGTGTGGCAGAGCGCCGCGTCGCGGATCGCCGAGCGCATCAATTGGCGCACGATCCAGTTCATCCTGGAGAGCGCGGTGTTCGTGCTGATCGGGTTGCAGGTGCGCGGCATCGTGGAGGGTGCTTGGCACAGCGAGCTCGACCACGCCACCCTGCTGTGGTCGGCGGTGGCGGTGCTGGCCGCGACGATGCTGGCGCGTCCGGTCTGGGTGTTCGGGTCGTCGTTGTTGTCGCGCAGTCTCGGTGGTGGCGAGGCGGTGCCGGTGAGTCATCTGGTGGTGGTGTCGTGGGCGGGGATGCGGGGGGTGGTGACGTTGGCGGCGGTGCTGCTGCTGCCGCAGGACACTCCGTTGCTGGCCGTGCTGCGGCTGCTGGCGCTGGTGGTGGTGGCGGGAACGCTGCTGGTGCAAGGCACGTCGTTGCCGTGGCTGGTGCGGTGGCTGCGGTTGCGCGCGCCCAGTCGCGCCGAGGACGCGTTGCAGAAGGCCAACGTGTTGCAGCAGGCGACCGCGGCCGGTTTGGCCGCTCTCGAGCGGGAAGTCACGCCGGACACGCCGTCGGGGGTGGTGCAGACGTTGCGTGATCGGGTCCTGTGGAAGGCCAACGCCGCCTGGGAGCGGTTGGGGCGGGCGGAGTCGGAGCTGGTGACACCCACCGCGGAGTACCGGCGGCTGCGGTTGGCGATGTTGCAGGCCGAACGCGAAACCGTCTTGCGCGTACGGGATTCGGGCACCGTCGACTACGAGATCCTGCAGCATGTGCTGGCGCAGTTGGATCTCGAGGAGTCGATCATCGATCGCTACGACGAGACCGAGGAAGAACGGGTCGAACCGCTGGCGGCGGCGGGGGCCGACGACGCTTGCGCGCATCTGCGGGACGCGCCGCTGGTGCGTGCGCACGGCGGGCCGGACGAATGCGGCGAATGTCTCGCGGAGGGACTGGCGTGGGTGCATCTGCGGATGTGCTTGTCGTGCGGGCACATCGCCTGCTGCGACTCTTCTCCGGGCAATCACGCGACCAAGCACTACGGCGCCAGCGGGCATCCGGTGATGCGCAGTGTGGAGCCGGGAGAGGCGTGGCGCTGGTGCTATGTCGACGAGCTGCTCGGTTAGCCGGAGTGGGTCAGCGCTGCGCGTGGGAGTAGATCAGGCGCGCGTATTCGGCCAGCAGCTGGTCCAGTGACAGGTTCTCCCCGCCCGCGGCGATCTGCTGGTAGCCGACGAGCATCGCCATGCCCAGTGAGGTGACCACGGCGGCGGTGTCGTCGTCGCCGACGACCCCCTTGATCGCTTTGTGCACGGTGCGCCTGCGGGATTCGTCGACGCGCTTGAGTGCGAGGTTGACCGATTCGTCGTTGGCCGCCCAGGCGCGGATGGCGGCTTCAGCGGAATGGTGCAGTCCGGCGGCGAGGTCGGACATGGCGCGGATGTCGTCATCGGGGTTGCCCTGGTTGAACGGCATGGTGCCCAGGATGCGCACTTGGCGGTTCTCCCAGTGTTCGAGCAGGGCGTCGACGAATCCTTGCCAACTGCCGAAGTGGTGGTAGAACGATCCGCTGGTGACGCCGAGCTGCCGGCACAGGACGCCGATGTTGAGACCTTTGAAGCCGAGTTCGGCGAGCACTTCCAAGCCGGTGTCGAAGTACTGCTCCTTGGTGACCACTCGTGACATACGCGCGCCGTTCTCTTCGTTCGGTCAGGGGAGGGACCGAACAGTACCCCATCGTAGCGTCGGCTGGACCGACCTCGGGAAGTACCGATGCGTACGCCGAGAAGACGCTTCGGTACCTGTTACCTGCTGAAATATTTAGCGCGCGTGGGTGGATCGCGCGCGGATCTGCTCAGCGAGGTGCCCGGCAGCGGCGTGCGGGCCGTACTCGCCGTCGGTCCCCCACCCCTTTGACCCCTGTTTTCACCATTCCCTTCACCCCGCGATGGCCGCGCTGATCCAGGTCGAGCTCACCCCGAAAAGCGCCGTCGCCTCGATGACCACCGGCCGCCGCTTCGGCGGCGTCGACGCCGCGGTAGCGCTGCTGGCCCCGCTGGGCGGCAAGGACCCCGGCACTCTCGGTGCGATCGAGAACACCATGTACGCCGCCGCCGTCACGGGACTGACCACCTAGCGCTCCGGCCACCGTGCGGGGCGCACTCGAAATTGCTGCGTCGCAATAATTCTCCCTTATTCCGTGGGTTGGTAATTCCTGATGGATTGCTGTGTCACGCCTTTTCCTCGGCTTCACGGTGAAGTCGTCGACGGAATGCGGCACGGTGGGAGCGGGAATCTTGTCATCGGACCGGGTGATGGCCGAAGCCGGAGAGATGGCGATGAATCCCAGCTCAGCGCGTATCAGAGGTGGAACACCGGCGGTCACCCCGCCCGGTGCAGGCCGGTTTCTGTTTATTCATTCCTCGTTCACGAGAAAGACGATCGCGTCATACACGCTGCTGACTTCGTGTTTTCTACTGAAAGGGAGCGATCGTGGAATTGCTGACAGTTCTCGCCGACCTCATGACCGCCGTGTTCCAAGCCGGTAGCGGCAGCGCGGCCTGACCCGCCCCGCCGCGGCGGTCGGTCCGCGACCCCATCGCCCGGCGCGGCGGGCAGCGGAATCCGCACGGCCGGAACCGCCGATCCCGTTGCCGGAGAGTGGTTCGGTCGTGCGCGGACGAACCGGTCGTGGATCCGGAAACGGGCGAAAACGCCCCGCCGAGCACGGTCGGACACCTACGGTCTGGGAAAGCCGGGTGTACCGAACGGGGTTGTGCGATGACCGAACCGAACACGTCCTGCGCCGCATTCCAGCACAGCGCCGCGATCGATCCGGACGCGGTGGCCGTCCGGTCCATCGGCAGCGGACAAACGCTCACCTGGCGCGTGTACGCCGAAGAAGTGCGCGCGGTCGCGGCGGGCCTGGCCGCGCTGGGTGTCGGGCGCGGCGACACGGTGGCATTGATGATGGGCAACCGGGTGGAGTTCTATCCCCTGGAAGTCGGCGCGCAGCACACCGGCGCGACCTCGTTCTCGGTGTACAACACCCTCTCGCCCGAACAACTGACCTACGTGTTCGCCAACGCGGGCAATCGGGTGGTGATCTGCGAGCAGCAGTACCTCGAGCGGATCCGTGCCTGCGGCACGCCGATCGAGACCATCGTCTGCATCGACGCCACGCCCGAGGGCACCGTGGGGCTCGACGAACTGAAAGCCATGGGCCGCCCCGATTTCGACTTCGAGGCGACCTGGCGGGCCGTGGGGCCAGACGACGTGCTCACCCTCGTCTACACCTCCGGCACCACCGGCAACCCCAAGGGCGTGGAGATCACCCACGCCAATCTGCTGGCCGAAGCGCGAGCGTTCCACGCGGTGCTGCCGGTGGAGTTCGGCGACCGGCAGACCTCCTACCTGCCCTCGGCGCACATGGCCGACCGGTTCTGCTCGCTGTATCTGCAGCAGGTGTACGGCACGCAGATCACCGTGGTGCCCGACCGGTCGCTGCTGCCGGCCGCGTTGGCCGACGTGCACCCCACCATCTGGGGCGCGGTGCCGCGGGTGTGGGAGAAACTGAAGGCCGCCATCGAGTTCTCCGTCGCCGCCGAACCCGACGACGCCCGGCGCGGTGCGCTGCGGTGGGCGCTGGACGTGGCGGCGCGCAAGGCCGACGCCCAGCTGCGTGGCGAACCGATCGATGACCAGCTGGCGGCCGAATGGGCGCGGGCCGACGAGCAGGTGCTGTCGGCGTTGCGCGCCGGAATCGGTCTGGACCGACTGAAGTGGGCGATGTCGGGCGCCGCGCCGATTCCACCGCAGACCCTCGGGTTCTTCTTCGGCATCGGCATCCCGATCTCGGAGATCTGGGGCATGTCCGAACTGACCTGCGTGGCCAGCGCCTGCTCGCCGGAGCAGGCGCGGCTGGGTTCGGTGGGCCGGATGCTGCCGGGAATGCAGTGGCGGATCGCCGAGGACGGGGAATTCCTGGTGCGCGGGCCACTGGTGATGAAGGGCTACCGCAAACAGCCGCGGCAGACCGCCGAAGCGCTCGACCCGGACGGGTGGCTGCACACCGGCGACATCATGTCCGTCGACGCCGAGGGGTATCTGCGGGTGGTCGACCGCAAGAAAGAGCTGATCATCAACTCGGCGGGCAAGAACATGTCCCCGGCCAACATCGAGAACGCGATCAAGGCCTCGACGCCGCTGGTGGGCGCCATCGCCACCATCGGGGACGCGCGCCCGTACAACACGGCGCTGATCGTCATCGACGCCGAGACCGCGGCACTGTATGCCGCCGAGCACGCGCTGCCGGATGCCTCGGCGGCGGCGTTGGCGGCCGAGGACGGGGTGATCGCCGCGATCGCGCGCGGCGTGGCGGCGGGCAACGCCACGTTGTCGCGGGTCGAGCAGATCAAACGGTTCACCGTGCTGCCGGTGTTCTGGGAGCCCGGCGGCGACGAGGTCACCTTGACGATGAAGTTGCGGCGCAAGCCGATCGCCGACAAGTACGCCGAACAGATCGCACAGCTCTACGCCGAAGACCTCGCCGCGACCGTGCACGAACCCGACGGGCAGCGATCCCGCGCCGGCGGCGCGGACACGCTCACAGCTGGAAGGTGAGCCGCTGTGGGCGCACGTAGTCGGCCGGATCGTGCAGGGTGCGCAGTTCCGGTCGCCGTGGCGCGGTGATCCGTTCCAGTTCCGCGCGCAACGGTGCGTCGTAGGTCGCCGCGCTCGCGGTGAGTCCGGGCAGCCAGTTGTCGTGATGGCTCGGCACGAACAGCGCGGGGGTGAGGGCTTCGATGTAGGTGCGGGGATCGCGCAGCCCGTTGCTGATCTGGTTGTAGCCCTGCACCGCGCCGATCTGCACGTCGGTGGCCGGGAGCGCGGCGAGGGTGTCGAAGACCTGCGGGGCGCGTTCGGTGAGCGGTCCGGTCGAGTCGTGCCACACCAGGCACAAGCCCGGCACCCGGAACTGGTACAGCAGCACCCCTCCTTCGGGGTCGCGCAGCCGCGGCACACCTTGCAGCAGACCGCTCAGCGTCGGCGGGTGGGTCAGCACGATGCCCGGTTGCGGGCGGGGAAAGAAGCGCGGTGATCCGCCGACGGGATCGGACGGGGTGCGTGCGGAGTGCAGGTGCCGCACGACGGTCACCTCGACCGCGCCCACAGCGAAATCCTCCCGGGTGCCGATCGCGGTGCCCGCGTCACCGTGCACGGCGGTGGGGAACGCTGGATCGGTGACCTGTGCGGCGATGCTCGCGCAGTGCTCGGCGGTGCCGTGTACGACCGCGCCGCTGGCCTGGGCGATGCGTCCGGCGTCGGCGGCGTGATCGAAGTGGCCGTGGCCGATGAAGATCGCCGCGGGTGCCAGGTCCACCAGGTCCTGCGGGGTGGCGGGGACGTAACCGGTGCTGGTCAGCCGGGGCACCCACGCGTCGAGCAGGAACACCGAACCGCCGATGGCCAGGGCGAAGGTGGTGCAGCCGACCCACGACAGCACGACCCGGTCGGTGCGCAGGGCGCCGGTCTGCGGGTCGACGGTGTCGGCGCCGAAGAAGCGGGCGCGCGCGGCGATCGTGCGCGGGTCGGCGGGATCGGCCGCCGGCCGCAAGACGCCTGCGCTGAGGGAGGTCAGTTTGCCGCCGGGGCCGAACAGGCCGAGGCCGGGAAGCTTGCACACCCCCGTACCCCATCACGTGCGGGGGATGCGGGCAAGAGACCGGCTACAGGCGTACGCCCAGCAGGGCGTCGACGGCGGTGGTGATCAGCGCGGGGGCGTCGGTGTCCTGGCCGCCGTAGTCCAGTGCCTGGCGGGCCCAGTTGTCGAGGGCGTCGAGCGCCTTGGGGGTGTCCAGATCGTCGGCCAGGTGCTGGCGCAGGCGGGCGACGGTGTCGGTGGCCGACGGGCCCGCGGGCAACGCGGTGGCTTCGCGCCACAGCTCCAAGCGCTGCTGCGCCCGCTCGAGCAGGGCGTCGGTCCACATCCGGTCTTGCCGGTAGTGGCCGGCCAGCAGGCCGAGGCGGATGGCGGACGGGTCGACGCCGCCGCGGCGCAGCGTGGACACCAGCACGAGGTTGCCGCGGGACTTCGACATCTTCTCCCCGTCCAGCCCGATCAGGCCGGCGTGCACGTAGTGGCGGGCGAAGCGGCGGCCGGCGATGAGCGACTCGGCGTGCGCGGCGGAGTATTCGTGGTGGGGGTAGATCAGGTCGCTGCCGCCGCCCTGGATGTCGAATTCCGGGCCGATGCGGTTCAACGCGATCGCCGAACACTCGATGTGCCAGCCGGGTCGGCCCGGGCCGAACGGGGCGGGCCAGGACGGCTCGCCGGGCCGCGCCGCGCGCCACAGCAGCGCGTCGATGGTGTCGCGTTTACCGGGACGGTCCGGGTCGCCGCCGCGTTCGGCGAACAGCCGCTGCATGGTGGCGCGGTCGTAGCCGGATTCGTAACCGAACTGGTCGGTGGCGTCGGCACGGAAGTAGATGTCGGGGTACTCGGCGTCGTCGACGACGTAGGCGGCGCCGGAAGCCAGCAGTTTCTGCACGAATTCGACGACCTCGTCGACGGATTCGACGGCGCCGACGTAGTCGCGGGGCGGCACGATCCGCAGCGCGGCCATGTCCTCACGGAACAGGTCGGTCTCCGCCGCGCCGAGGTCGCGCCAGTCCACGCCGTCGCGGGCGGCGCGTTCGAACAGCGGGTCGTCGACGTCGGTGACGTTCTGCACGTAGTGCACGTCGTGGCCCGCGTCGCGCCACAGCCGGTTGACCAGGTCGAAGGTCAGGTAGGTGGCGGCGTGCCCGAGGTGGGTGGCGTCGTAGGGGGTGATGCCGCAGACGTACATGGTGGCGGTGGGGCCGGGGGTGACCGGGCGCACCAGACGGTCGGCGGTGTCGTACAACCGCAACGGCGGTCCTGCTCCAGGGACGGTGGGGAGGGCGGTATCGGACCAGGACTGCATGCTTACGAGGGTAAAGGTGTGGTGGAGATCATCGGGCCCCGGCCCGGTCGCCGCGCCCATGCGGCCGGTAGGGTCGCCTGCCGCGACCTGCGTCTTCCAGCAAATCGTGGGATGTCAATAATTACGGTTTCGCTGAATCAGCTGTCGGTGCCGCGGGTGGGATCGGTGACGGTGTTGGGGCCGATCGCGAACGTCCCGTCCAGTTCGGGGATGTCGGGATCGGTGTCGGCGAGCGCGAGCTGAGTGAATTCGCCGCGCGCGACGTCGAACTCGAGTTCGTGATAAGCGACCGTATCGCCCCAGTCCGCGGAAGGCAACGAGATGAACCGCATGGTGAACCGCCCGGAGTCCACCGAACCCTCGGTCATGACGTAGACGCCGAAGTGGTTCTCCCCCGCCGAGCTCAGCCAGTAGACGCCGTTGTCGTAGAGGTGCAGGTCGGTGTCGGGGTAGGGCTTCTTGTCGTAGAGGTGCACGTAGTGCAATGCGATGCGGTAGGTCGGCGCGCCGACGGCGACCCGCACCACCGGCGCCGCGCGATCGGGAGTGGAGTGGGGCATCGCGTCCTCCTCGTCGTCGCGCCGAGCGCTCGAAGCTTCAACTGTGCCAGGAAACCCCGCGCACGGCAGCGGTCGCGATCAGAACGCCGGCCACGGAATGGGCCGGGAGGTGCGCGGCAGCGGCATCACCGGGTCGTCGAGCACCTGTTGGGTGCGTTCGATCAACGCGTCGATCTCGGCGTCGGTGATGTGCTCGCCGAGCGTGTCGGCGAACGCGCCCGGCAACTGCTTGGCGAAGGCGGTGATGTCGGCGATCAGCCCGTCGTCGATGGGCTGCCCGGCCCAGCCCCACAGCACCGTGCGCAGTTTGTGGTCGGTGTGCAAGCAGATGCCGTGGTCGACGCCGTAGACCTGCCCGTCCACCCCTTCCAGCGCGTGCCCGCCCTTGCGGTCGGCGTTGTTGAGCAGGACGTCCAGCACCGCCATGCGCTGCAACCGCGGATCGTCGGCGTGGATCAGCGACACTTCGTTGCCGACGTCGTCCACCGCGCGCAGCACCTCGCGGAAGCCGTCGGGCACCGCGCCCGCGGGGCACAGGTCGATCAGGTCGAGGCGGTCGCCGCGGTCGGTGTGGTTGTCGACGCCCACGACCCAGCGTTGCACCATGCCGAAGCCGAAAGGGCCGTCGCGCAAGATGGTTTCGGGGATCACGCCCCAGCCGATCGCCTCGGAGATCAGATACGAGGCCACCTCGCGTCCGGCCAGGGTGCCGTCGGGGAAATCCCACAGCGGTCGTTCGCCGCGGATCGGTTTGTAGACCACCCGCAGGGGTGTCTCGCCGGTGGCGGTGTCGTTCACGTCGCAGACCAGGGTGACGTTGCTGGCGGTGCTGACCCGCCCGATCACGGTCAGTTCACCGTTGTGGAATCCGTCCCCGGCCTCGGCCACCGAATCACTCCTCCATTTCGGCCGCGCCGAAGATCTCACCGCGTTTGTAGCCGTTGGTGCGCACGCACATGTGCCCGCGCGCCGACAGCGGCTCACCGCACAGCGGGCACGGCGGGCGGCCCGCGGCGATCACCCGGGTGGAGCGCAGCGCGAATTCGCGGGCTTGGATCGGGGTGAGGAACACCCGCACCGCGTCGGGCCCCTCTTCGGTGTCGTCGAGGACCACCGACTCGTCGACCTCGGTCTCGGTGATCGCCAGCAGTTCCACCACCACCGCGCCCGCGTCGGCGTCCCAGCCCAGGCCCATGGTGCCGACACGGAACTCGGCGTCGATGGGGGTGACCAGCGGTGCGTTGTCGGCGACGTCCTCGGCCTGCGGGGGCACTTCGGCGCCGAAGCGGCGCGCGACCTCGTCCAGCAGCAGACCCATCCGGTCGGCGAGCACCTTGACCTGCTGCTTTTCCAGCAGCACGCTGACCACGCGCGGTTCCTGCACGGCCTGCAGATAGAACGCGCGATCGCCCGGCTCACCGACGGTCCCGGCGACGAAACGATCGGGGGTGCGGAATACATGGATTGCGCGTGACACATGCACCTCCTGATATGACCCTGATCGACTACCCGCGGCGCGGGGATTCCATACAACGACCGCTCGGTTGTTTACAAGGAATCTCGACGCTCCGCATTCCCATTATCCGCACTTGCGCTATTGCCGAGCTCGCCACCGGGGACTGGTCCGGAGACCTCGGGTCCCGGCGTCGACGACGACGCCGCTTGCTGTTGAGCGCCGGAGGCGGCGAGGGCCGACAGGTCGGCGCCGGTGTCGTTGAGCCGCCACACGTACGGTGCGGTCGGGGTGTAGCGCACGACGCTGAGCGAGGCCGGTTCGACGAGGATCCGCTGGAAGCCGTCGAGGTGGATGCCCAGGGCGTCGGCGAGTACCGACTTGATCACGTCGCCGTGGGTGCACGCCACCCACAGCGCGTCGCGGCCGTGCTGGGTGGCCAGGGCGCGGTCGTGTTCGCGGATCGCGGCGACCGCGCGGGCTTGTACTTGCGCCAGCCCTTCTCCGCCGGGGAACACCGCGCCGGAGGCGTGCCGTTGCACGACCTTCCACAGCGGTTCCTCCAGGAGTTCGGCGATGGGCCGCCCGGTCCACTCGCCGTAGTCCACCTCGACCAGCCGGTCGTCGAATACCGGTTCCAGCCCGAACTTTTCCGCCAGCGGCGCGACCGTGCGCTGGCAGCGCAGCAGCGGGGAGTGCACGATTCGTTCGATCGGCAGCCCGGCCAGTCGTTCGGCCACGGCCCTCGCCTGCTCCTCGCCGCGCTCGGTGAGCTCGACGCCGGTGCTGCGACCGGCCAGGGTGCGGGCGGTGTTCGAGGTCGACACACCGTGCCGCAACAGGATCACCGTCATGCGGTCAGCCTAGCGATCATGTCGCCGAGACCACCCCGCCCGCCAGCAGACCCATGAGGATCGCGCCCAGCACGATGCGGTAGCCGACGAACCAGTACAGCGAGTGCCGTGCCACGAAACGCAGCAGCCACGCCACCGACGCGTAGCCGACCGCGAACGCCAGCACGGTGGCCACCAGCAGTTGCGGTCCGCTGGCGTTGAGGCCCTCACCAGCGGGTTCGAACGCGTCCGGCAGGCTGAACAGGCCCGAGGCGGTCACGGCCGGGATGGCCAGCAGGAACGAAAACCGTACGGCCGCTTCGCGCTCCAAGCCCAAAAACAGGCCCGCGGTGGAGGTGGCGCCCGAGCGCGAGACACCGGGGATCAGCGCCAGGCACTGCGCGAAACCCATGGCCAGCCCGTCACGGGTGGTCAGTTGCTCGATCGGGCGATCCTTGCGGCCGAAGTGTTCACCGGCGGCGATGACCAGGGCGAAGAAGATCAGCATGAACGACACCAACCATAGATTGCGGGCGCCGGTGCGGATCTCGTCTTTGAGCAAGAATCCCAGCACACCGATCGGGATGGTGGCGATGATCACATACCAGCCGATGCGGTAGTCGAGTTCGCGCTGGGCCTGTTCGTCGAAGACGCGCTTGTGGTCGGCGGTGATGACCGGAAGTCTCGTCGTGGGCTGATCGTGCAGCGGGATCTGCTGGCGACCGCGCGTGGTCAGTTGCTCGCGCAGACCCGCGAACCAGGCCAACAGGATCCGCCAGATGTCCTTGGCGAAGTACACCAGCACCGCGGCCTCGGTGCCCAGCTGGGTGACCGCGGTGAACGAGGCGCCCGCGTCGTCGCCGAAGAAGACCGACGAGACGATGCGCAGATGCGCCGAGGAGGAGATCGGCAGGAACTCCGTCAGTCCCTGCACCAGACCCAGCACCAAGGCCTGCACCCAGGTCATCGACTCGCCGACCACGAACCATCCTCCACTTCCGCGCGGAATACGCGTTGCTACCTGGGCATTGGTGCGGCGATCGGTCGATTCTTCCTGACCACCGCGCCAATCACGCAGCGACAGTACAGTGTCGAGGCCGCGGCGGCGTGCCCGGCCGTGGCGCTGCCGCCGCCGCGCGGGTCGCGGGTGTGCTCGCCGCACCCGAGCGCGACCCACTGTGCTGGTGGCCGCCGAGTCGCGTATCCACACTCTAGGCTTGGCGCCGTGACGAATGCGCGGACACGGTGATGGAACAGCGGACGGTGGGCCGCAGCGGCCTGCGGGTGTCGCGGATGGGCCTGGCGACCCATACCTGGGGTGCGCACACCGACGCCGAGGACGCGGCGGGGCAACTGGTGGCGTTCGTCGAGGCGGGCGGCACACTGGTGGACACCTCCCCCGCCTACGCGGGCGGGGCCGCGCAGCGGATCCTGGCCGAATTGCTCGGTGACCTGGTCTCCCGCGACGAGCTGGTACTCAGCGGTTGCGCCGGGATCGCGCCGTGGGGATTCGCCGCGGCGGGGATGCCGGAGGCGGCGCAGGTCACCGTGGACACCTCGCGGCGGGCGCTGCTGCGGCAGCTGGACCGCACGCTGCTGGAGTTCGGCACCGACCATCTCGACATCTGGAATGTCGCGGTGTGGGATCCGCGGACGCCGTTGGAGGAGGTCGCCTCGACGTTGGAGCAGGTGGTGCGCTCGGGCCGGGTGCGTTACGCGGGGGTGCGCGGGTTCGGGGCCTGGCAGCTGGCCAGTCTGGCCGCGGTGGCGCCGGTGACCGCGGCGCAGACGCCGTATTCGCTGCTGGCGCGGGGGGCGGAGACCGATGTCGTGCCCGCCGCGCGGTTCCACGGTGTCGGGGTGATCGCCTCGGCGCCGTTGGCGGGCGGCATCCTCACCGGCAAGTATCGCGACGGTGTTCCCGCTGATTCGCGCGGCGCCGACGAGGCGACCGCGGCGGAGATCCGCAGTGGTCTCGACGACCGCGCCACCCGGGTGGTGGATGCGCTGGTGACCGCCGCGGACGGGTTGGGCACCTCGCCGCTGGCGGTGGCGCTGGCCTGGATCCGGGACCGGCCGGGTGTGGCGAGCATGATCGTCGGCGCCCGCGATATCGGGCAGCTCACCGGCGTGCTGGCCGCCGAGACCCTGGAGTTGCCGCGGGCGATCGCCGCGGCCCTGGACGACGTCAGTGCACGCGCGGAGTGACACAGATTAGCCTTGCCTGCATGAGCACTGCAGCGGCCAGGGGTGGGAGTCGGATCCGAACCGGATGGCGGCGCGCCCTGCCGATGTTGTTCGCGGTGAGCTTGCTGGCGGTGGTGGTCGCGTGTGGTACCGACGCCGGGTCCTCGCACGGCGGGCACGGGCCGACTACGGCGACGCTGACCGATCTGGATCCGGTGCCCATCGGGCCGGAGCCCACGCCCACGCTGCCGGTGACGGTGCGTTCGTTCGACGGCGCCGAGGTGACCGTCACCGACGCCTCCCGCATCATCGCCGTGGATCGCTACGGCACCCTCGCCCAGATCGTGTACGCGCTGGGGCTGGGGCCCAAGCTGGTGGGCCGCAGCACCTCGGCGGCGTTTCCCGCGGTGCGGGATGTGCCGAACGTGGCCGGGGGCAACGGGTCGCTGAATGTGGAGTCGGTGCTGGCGATGCGGCCGTCGGTGTTCTTGACCGACACCACCAGCGCGGCGCCCGCGGTGCGTGAGCAGTTGCGTGCGGCGGGGGTCACGGTCGTGTACTTCGATCCGGAGCGCACGATGGACGGGGTGGTGCCGCAGATCGAGGCGGTCGCGGGCGCGTTGGGGGTGGCGCAGCGGGGGCAGGCGCTGGCGCAGCGAACCCGCGACGAGATCGCCGCCGCGAGCGCCGCGGTGCCCGCGCAGGACCCGCAGCTGACCATCGCGTTCCTGTATCTGCGTTCCACCGCGATCACGATGCTCGCCGGGCCGGGGTCGGGTGCGGACGCGTTGATCGCGGCGTTGCGGGCGCGGGACGCGGGCGCGGTGGCCGGGGTGAAGGAGCCGTTCACGGCGATCACCAGTGAGGCCATGATCGGCGCGGCGCCGGATGTGCTGCTGGTGATGTCGGACGGGTTGAAGTCCGTCGGCGGTGTGGAGGGGCTGGAAAAGGTGCCGGGGATCGCGCAGACCCCGGCGGGCCGCGACCGGCGTGTGGTGGACATGTCGGATGCGGTGCTGCTGAGTTTCGGGCCGAACACCGGCCGGGTGATCGCGGCGTTGAGCGCGGCGGTGTACGGCACCGGGCACGCATGAGCGTCTCGGAGACGGACACCGCGCGGCCGCCGGTGCCGCCGCTGCCGAAGTCGCGGGGCCGTTCGCGGGTGCTGCTGGTGTTCGCGGTGGCGGTGGCCGGGCTGGTCGCGCTGGCGGTGGCGTCGGCGGCGATCGGTCAGGTGCCGACGACGCCCGCCGAGGTCGCGGGCAGCGTATTGCACCGGATCGGGCTGGATGTGGGGCCGATGCCCGCGCATCCTGCCGGTGAGGTGACGTTGTGGCAGGTGCGGTTCCCGCGGGTGGTGCTGGCGATGCTGGTCGGTGCGGCGCTGGCGACAGCGGGTGCGTTGTTGCAGGGTGTGTTCGCCAATCCGCTGGCCGAGCCGGGCGTGATCGGGGTGTCGGCGGGGGCTGCGGTCGGTGCGGGCGCGGTCATCGTGGTGGGTGGGGCGTTCGTGGCGGCGTGGTCGGTGGCGGCGGCGGCGTTCGTGGCGGGGCTGGCGACCACGTTGCTGGTGTATCTGCTGGCGCGCTCGGGTGGGCGCACCGAGGTCGTCACGCTGGTGTTGACCGGTGTCGCGATCAACGCGTTCGCGGGCGGATTGATCGCGCTGCTGCTGTTCGTGGCCTCCCCCGCCGCGCGCGATCAGATCGTGTTCTGGCAACTGGGGTCGCTCAACGGGGCCACCTGGGAGTCGGTGGGTGTGGTCGCGCCGCTGGCCGCGGTCGGGGTGGCGGCGGCGGTGCTGCTGGCGCCGCGGCTGGATCTGCTGGCGCTCGGAGAGTCGGCGGCCCGCCATCTGGGTGTCGACGTGGAGCGGTTGCGGCGCAACGTGATCGTGGTGGTGGCGATCCTGGCCACCGCCGGTGTCGCGTTCACCGGCATCATCTTGTTCGTCGGTCTGATCGTGCCGCATCTGGTGCGGATGCTGGTCGGCCCTGCCCACCGGATCCTGATCCCGCTCAGCGCCGTGGTCGGCGCGGTGGTGTTGCTGGCCGCCGACGTCGCCGCCCGTTCCCTCGTCGACAACGCCGACCTGCCGCTGGGCATGCTCACCTCCCTCATCGGCGGCCCGGTCTTCTTCTACCTGCTGCGCCGCACCCGCGCCCGGGCCGGAGGCTGGGCATGAGCGGGCCGCGCCGAGTGGCGCATGGCTGCGGTGAACGCCGAGAAGACCTCTCGATGGTGTGCCACTCGACGGGAGATGTGGGGTGAAGGTGCGGGTTGTGCACGAGGTGCCGGGGTGGCCGCGTCGGGGCGATGTGACGGTGCGGGCGTCGGGGGTGAGTGTGGAGCGGCGCGGGGGCGGGCAGGCGCGGCGGGTGCTCGACAGTGTGGATTTCGAGGCGGTGGCGGGGCAGGTCGTCGCTCTCGTCGGGCCCAACGGGGCCGGTAAGTCGACGTTGCTGGCCGCGTTGGCCGGTGAGTTGGCGCCGAGTGCGGGGACGGTGGAGCTCGACGGGCAGCCGTTGGCGCACTGGACGACGTTGGACATGGCCCGGCGGCGGGCGGTGTTGCCGCAGACCCACACCGTCGGGTTTCCCTTCACCGCGCGGGAAGTGGTGGCGATGGGCCGCGCGCCGTGGGTGCGCACCGAACGCCGCGAACACGACGAGAAACAGATCGCCGCCGCGATGGCCGCCACCGATGTCGCTCATCTGGCCACGCGATCGTTCCCGACTCTGTCCGGTGGTGAACGCGCCCGGGTGGCGTTGGCGCGTGTGCTGGCGCAGGACACCGCCACCCTGCTGCTGGACGAGCCGACCGCCGCGCTGGACCTCGGCCATCAAGAGGCCGTGCTGCGTCTGGCCGCCGAGCGCGCCGACGACGGCGCCGCGGTGGTGGTCGTCTTGCACGATCTGGGTGTCGCGGCCGCCTACGCCGACCGCGTCGCGGTCCTGGACTCAGGTCGCATCGCCGCCGACGGTCCACCCCGTGAGGTGCTCACCACCGAACTGCTCACGCGGGTCTACCAGCACCCGGTCGAAGTGCTCGACCACCCGGTCACCGGGGCACAACTGGTGCTGCCGGTGCGCCGCTGACCGCAGCAGCGGCACCGCCTGCCGGGGGTGCGGTCAGGGATCGTGTCCTCGGGTACATGACGAACCGTGACCACAGCTGTTGCAGTGCTCATGTCGCCAGGAAGGTTCTGATGGCTTCGTCGCTGGAGAGGTGGTTGGCACTGATGGTGACGTCGATCGTCGGGTAGTTTCTGCGCACGGCCTCGGCGATGCCGGTGAGTCGATCGGCGACTACTGCGGGGTCGCGCAACGAATCCTGCCCAAGGCCGTCGAAGCCGGGGAACCCGTCGGCGACCAGGTTTACCTCGGGGTTGGTGATGATGTCGTCGTAGGTTTGGAATTCCACGCTGACGATCTTGGATGTGTCGACGCGACCCGGTGTGGTGAATACGCGGTCGCTGACTCCCTCGACGTAATCGGCCGCCGAATGCCCTTCCGCGGCCATCGGATTCACCCGGATACGGGTGGCGTCGATACCCAGTACCATCCCCGCGGGATGGAACCGCATCGTGCCGTCGCGGACATCGGTCCAGCTCGTGATCGTTCCGTACACACCGGCGATATCGGGGCCGTCGGTCAGGTAGACAACGTCTCCGGCGGTGCTGTGCGACGCTGTGCGGATATAGCCTTCCTCGGCTGTGGTTTCTGGTCCACGGAAAGCTCGGGGAAAAACTTGGTCGACCTGCCACAGGCGTGCTCCGTTGTAGAAACGATCCGGCGGCGCGGAACCGGGTTCCAGCAGCGGACGCGGGAACGACGGGTCGCCGGTATCGAAAGCATGGCGAAAACCTCTGTCGGCGTCGGAAAACACTCGGGCTGCCGCCGCGGCTTCACCAGCGACGGGCCTGACGCCGTGTTCGGCATCAGCTCTGGCCAATCTCCTGATCTCGTTGCTCAAGTGCTGGGCGAATCGGGCATACGCCCGTGCGATCACCTCGGATCTGGTCAGCAAGTCAACGCCCTCGGCTCGATCACCGCAGCTTCCCCGTCTTCTCCCGGCACCGTCGCCGACGTCCGTGTGGTCCTGTGTTCGCGACCGTCAGCCGTGCCGGGGATACAGCCGGGTCGAGCCCAAAGCTGCCGTCAGGGAGATCTGGTCGTCGCGTCTGGCAGGCCGCGGGCGGCGGGGTCGTCACCGACCGCTCGCGCGGTCGGGACCGAGCGGGCGAGCCGGTCGAGTCCCGGGACCACGAGAGCGTCCCCGGCGCGGGCCGCCGCGCGCGTCTGGTCGGGCCCGGGGCGCTCACGGTTGGTGCCTGTCGATCCGTGGACGGGACAGCTGCGTTGCCCGCTGCTGCCGAGCTCACACAACCGGTCGCGCTGAGCGATGAGATCCTTTGTGCCCGTGGAACAGCGGGCATAGACGATCAACGTGCCGGACATGCCCGAAAGCGTAAACGATTGCCGGTGTCCTACCGCCAGATCAGTTTCAGCACCGCGGGTGTCAGCAGCATGCGGATGACGGTGGCGTCCAGGATCAGGGCGGCGATCATGCCGTAGGCGATGTATTTCATCAGCACCAGATCCGAGAACCCGAACGCACCGGTGACCACGATGAGGATCGCGGCGGCGGAGGTGATCACGCCGCCGGTGTGGGCGATGCCGTAGCGGATGGCCTCGGGTGCGTCCGCGCCGGCGGCACGCGCTTCCGACACCCGCGACAGCAGGAATACCTCGTAGTCGGTGGACAGCCCGAACACCACCGTCACGATCAACGCCAGCACCGCGAACATCAGCGGTCCTGGCGTGAACTGGAAGATCCCCGCGCCGTGCCCCTCGACGAACATCCAGGTCAGCATGCCGAGGGTGGACACGAGGCTGAGCGCGCTCATGGCCACCGCTTTCAGCGCGAGCACCAGCGAGCGGAACGCCGCGTACATCAGCGCCAGCGCCGCGGCGACCAGGATGGCCAGCAGTACCGGCAGGCCGTCGAGCAGGCCGTTGATGCTGTCGCGTTCCAGGGCCGGCACGCCCGCGACCATCACCTGTGTGCCGGGCGGTTCGGGAATGGCGCGCAGTGCGGCGATCACCCGGTCGGCGTCGCGTTTGTCGGTCAGCCCGGCGGCGAGCACGTTGATGCCGTCCTTGGTGGGTGCGGCGGGTTCGAAGCGTCCGGTCAGGCCGGGGATCTGGTTGGCGGCGTAGCGGATGTCGCTCAACTGCTGTGGGTCGGCGCCGAGCACCACCAGTTTCAGTGGCTCGGTGCGGAAGCTGGGAAACAGGGCGTCGAAACGTTCCTGCGCCACTCGCGCCGGGTTGTCGTCGGACAGATAGCGTTCGCTCAGGCCGCCGAATTCGATGTGACGTATCGGGATGCTCAACGCCAGCAGGGCCAGCACGATCGGCACGGCCACCGCCAGGGGGCGGCGCATCGCCCACAGCGCCAGGCGGGAGAAGAAACCGGCGTCGATCTGGGCCTCGGTCTTGCTGCGGGAGAAGCGTTTCCACCCCAGGAAGTCGATGCGGCGTCCGACGATGCTCAACGCCGCGGGCAGCGCGGTCACCGACAGCAGCGCCGCCAGCAGCACCGAGCTGATACCGCCCAGCGGCACCGAGCGCAGCACCCCGTTGGGGAAGATGAACAGCGCCCCGAGGCTGAGGGCGATGATCGCCGCGGAGAACAGCACGGTGCGCCCGGCGGTGGCGACGGTGCGGGCGGTGGCCTCTTCGACGGTGTGGCCCGCGGCGAGTTCCTCGCGGAAGCGGGTGACGGTGAACAGGCCGTAGTCGATCGCCAAGCCCAGGCTGACCAGGGTCATCACGGCGCTGGCGAAGACGTTGACGTCGAGGTGGTCGGTCAGCGCCCGCAGCGCGCCCTGGGTGCCCAGGATGGTCATGCCGCCGATGAGCACCGGCAGCAGCGCGCCGATCACGCCGCCGAACACGAAATACAGCAGGATCGCCACCAACGGCAGGGCGATCATTTCCGCGCGTTTGATGTCGCGTTGCATGCCGGTGTTGATGCCTTCGACGATCGGCTGCAATCCGGCCAGTTGCACGGTCGTGCCGCCCGGGCCGCCGCCTGCGCGTCCGGCGCCGAGATGGTCTTCGATCGCGGCGTAGTTCTGCACCGTCGCGGTGCCCGAACCGCGCAGGCCGACGCTGGCGAAGGCGTGGGTGTGCGTGGCGTCGGTGGCCTGGGCGGAGAACGGGCTGTCCCAGTAGCTGTCGATCTTCTGGATGCGGTCGGGGTAGGCGGCCAGCAATCCGGCCAGGTGCTGGGTGACCGGGCCGCGGACGGCCGGGTCGTCGACGGTGGCGCCGTCGGGTGCGGTGTAGAGCAGGATCAGGTCGCTGTCGGTGTCGCGACCGAAGGTGCGGTCGGCCAGTTCGGCCGCGGCCACCGATTCGCTGCTCTCGTCGAACCAGCCCTCCTGGGTCAGCCGCCCGGCCAGGTCGCGGCCGTACCAGCCGGAGACCAGCACGAACAGTACGAACAGGGCGAGAACGAGGTAGCGGTTGCGGTGGACCCACCGCCCCCACCGCAGTGATCCGGAACGGCGCATCGCGTCGCGGGTCAGCCGCAGGCCGGGGTGCGGTAGTCGGCCGAGCGCAGGATGCCGCACAGGTCGGTGCGCGAGATCTTCCACTTGCCGTCGACGAGCACGAAGTGCACGACGGTGGTGCGGACCGCGGCGCCGGTTCCGTCCTTGTCCAGCCGCATGGTGGCGGTCAGGGTGCCGTCGTGGTTGTCGAACACCGGGTCGGTGACGCCGTAGACGGCGCGCGGGTTGTCCTGCAGCGCCTTGTACATGTCGGGGATGGCCTGGCGGAAGGATTCCCCGTCCTCGATGAGGGCGGTGCGTTCGCTGTCGGGCAGCGCAGGGTCCAGTGCCCGCTTGATCTGGGCGTCCAGGTCGGCGGCGGTGGGCAGCGGCGGGTGGGCGGCACGGGAGGACACGGCGATCGAGGACGACAGCGACGCGTTCGCCGAGGACCGGGCGGCGTCGACGGCGGCCTCGTCGGTTCCGGTGTCGCACGCGGCGACGACCGCCGTCAGCAGCAGACCGGCGGCGGTGAGCGCGGCGCGGGCGAGTGGTGTGTGGGTCATCACTTCCTACATACCTTCGATGACGGAGCTGATCCGTCCCAGCAGGGCACGCACGGTCGTGACGTCCCGTCCCGCGGCGGCCTCGATCGTCGCGGTGTCGGGGATCATATCCCGCACCAGGGCGGCGACACTGCGCTCGTCGTCGAGGTCGATGTCGGTGACCGTGGCGTCGGCGGTGGCGAGCACGTCCTCCGGGCCGGGGACGGCATCGCCCAGATCGCGGCGGTAGATCTCCAGTGTCAGGGTGGCGCGGATGGTGCGGAACGCGAAGGGGTGGCCCTCGGCGGTGGTCCCGAAGCCGTGCGCGTGGGGGCCTACGGTGATGTCGTCGATGACAAATCCCGACGTATGGTCGGCTTTCAACCCGGATCTCCCTGTATCGGACAGTGTGGTCTCCACCGTAGCCGCCGCCGCCGACATTCCGCTCGAGCCGCCACCCCGGTCGGTCGGTTGGTTGCCGCATCATGGTCAGATGGTGAGGTTGCGGAAAATTCGTCGGTAGAAGGAGTTCGGTGGATGCGTCCTCGCGGCTCGCTCGTCTCGGTGTTCGCGGGTGCGGCGGTGCTGGTGTTGCTGGCCGGCTGCTCCTCCGGCTCGGGCGGCCCTGATCTGCCGACCAGGGAACCGGCCACCCCCGCGGTCGCGCCTGCGGTGACGACGCCGCCGGTCGGGCGGGTGCTGCCCGCCGGTCCGCTGGCCGAGCTGCAAGCCGATTCCGGCGGCGGGTTGCTGGCCGGTCTGGACGGTTCGGTCCTCACCGTGCTCGATCCCGCCGCCGCCGCGCCGGTGGTGCGCACGGTGACGTTGCCCGATCGCGCGGGCGGTCTCACGCCGGGCAAGCCGGGTGAGATGCTGGCGGCCGCACCGGGGCGGGTGCTGCGGGTGGACCTCGCCTCCGGGGCGGTGTCCGCGGTGGCCGTCGACGGCGATGTGCGGTCGGTACGCG
This sequence comes from Nocardia sp. NPDC003999, assembly GCF_053604885.1. Lineage (NCBI taxonomy): Bacteria > Bacillati > Actinomycetota > Actinomycetes > Mycobacteriales > Nocardiaceae > Nocardia > Nocardia sp. NPDC003999. The sequence goes on along the minus strand of NZ_JBSGIB010000020.1, from coordinate 40,574 downwards.
CACGCCCCGACGGCGGGTTGCTGGTCGGCACCGCCGACGGCCGGGTGCTGGACCTGGCACCCGACGGTGCGGTGACCCGCACGGTGTCCGGGCTCGTCTCCGCCGATGTGCTGGCCGAAGCCGACGGGAACCTGACCGTGCTCGACCGGCATCAGACCGCCATTTTCGAACTCGACCCGAGCGAACAGCGCCCCGGATTGGCGCTGCGCGCCGGTGACGGGGCCACGCAGCTGATCGGCGACACGCGCGGACGGTTCGTGGTCACCGACACCGCGGGCGGCGAACTGCTGGTCTACACCGCGGGACCACTCGTGTTGCGGCAGCGTTTCCCGGTAGGATCTTCGCCTTACGCACTTGCCTACGACCAGCGGTCGGACACCGTGTGGGTGACGTGCACGCAGCGCAACGAGGTCGTCGGATTCGACCTGTCGACTGGTATACCGAAGGAAGTGGGCCGCTACGCCACCGTCAGGCAACCGAACTCGGTGGCTGTCGAGCAACGCACCGGTGATCTGTTCGTGGGGTCCGCGACCGGCGACGGTCTGCAACGGATCGGTGCGGACGATCGGAAGAGAGGGCACTGATGGCTCGGACACCACACGCGGACGAGGATTCCGCGGCATCTACCGAACCGGCAGCACATCGGGGGCGCGGGCGCGCACTGCCCGCGGGCTGGGAAACCACCAGCGACGACTACGAGTACGTGCCGTTACGGCTGCCGCCGGATGTCACGCGGGTGACCGCGTCCATGCGGCTGGCGATCCAGGCGGAGTTCGGCGGCTGGGAACTCTCGCGGGTGCGCGCCTACACCGACGGCAGCAGGCGGGTGCTGCTGCGGCGGCGAAAATCCGCACTACTACCCCAGCCCGAACCCGGAATGTGAGCCGATGTACGCCCTGCTACTCCGACTGATGTTCCTGGTCGCGCCGGAACGCATCCACCACCTGGTCTTCGCGGTCATGCGGCTGGCCGCCTGGCTCGCGCCGCTGCGCTGGGCGATGAGCAAGGTCCTCGTCAGCCGCGATCCGATTTTGCGCGCCGAGGCGTTCGGGGTCGAGTTCCCCGCGCCGCTGGGACTGGCCGCCGGTTTCGACAAGAACGCCGACGGTGTGGATGCCTGGGCGCCGCTGGGGTTCGGTTTCGCCGAGATCGGCACCGTGACCGCGCAGCCGCAGCCGGGCAATCCGGCGCCGCGGCTGTTCCGGCTGCCCGCCGACCGCGCTCTGATCAATCGGATGGGGTTCAACAATCACGGCGCCGCCGCGGCCGCCGAACGGCTGCGTGACCGGCGTGGTGGGGTGCCGATCGGCGCGAACATCGGCAAGACGAAGATCGTGGCGCCCGAGGCCGCGGCCGCGGACTACGCCACCAGCGCCGCGCTGCTGGGGCCGCTGGCCGATTTCGTCGTGGTCAACGTCAGCTCCCCCAACACGCCGGGCCTGCGGGATCTGCAGGCGGTGGAATCGCTGCGGCCGCTGCTGCGGGCGGTGCTGGACAGTGTGCGGGTGCCGGTGCTGGTGAAGATCGCGCCGGATCTGTCCGACGAGGACATCGACGCCGTCGCCGATCTGGCCGTGGAACTCGGCTTGGCGGGGATCGTGGCCACCAACACCACCATCCGCCGGGACGGTCTGCGCACCGACGCGGCGCAGGTGGCCGCCATGGGGGCGGGTGGCTTGTCCGGTCCGCCGGTCGCCGACCGTTCGCTCGAGGTGCTGCGGCGGCTGTACCGGCGGGTGGGTGACCGGCTGGTGCTGATCTCGGTCGGAGGTATCGAAACCGTCGACCAGGCGTGGGAACGCATCCTGGCCGGGGCGACGTTGTTGCAGGGCTACACCGGTTTCATCTACGGCGGCCCGTTCTGGATGCGCAGGATCCATCGTGGGCTGGCGCAGCGGTTGCGTGCCGGGGGCTATCGCAGCATCGGTGAGGCCGTCGGCGCGGAGCACAAAGCCCACGCCTGAATCAGGTGAGCTAGCCGAGTACGAACGGTGGTTCGGCAGTGCGGGTGCGCACTCGCCGGGATCGTGGTCGATGCCCCGGCGGTGTCGGATCTCCCTTCGGCCGCAATTGCTGGCCCAGCCGAGCGGCCATTCGCTTGGCGAGCAGGATCACCGCGTGGTCGCGCAAGATGCCCAGTTGGTCGGCATAGGCCTCGACGCGGGCCTGGGTCATGCGGTCGTGCACGACGTGCGGGTCGCTGAGCAGTTCGTCCAAAGACATCCCGGCCAGTGCCTGGCCCCGGGTCAGCCGCCGGTCCGGTAGCCAGCTCAGCCGCCAGCTGTCGGTCGCGTCGGTGTCGCGGTAGGCCGATTCCGGGGTTATGTCACTGGTCATCGTCCATTCGGTGGTGTGTATGGTCATCGCGGTCTCCGGTGCAACAGGTGGAGTGAGGCCGGCTCCAGGGTGCTGAGTTCGATGATCACGAATGCCTCCTGTCGTGCATCCGCTGGTGCGGCGCGGTGCAGGCGCCGCATCGTGTGTTCCGCCGGTCCGGCGGGCGCGGTGGGTGTGCCCGGGCCGGAGAAGTCCGCTGCCGGGCCGGGTGGTCCAGGGGGTGGCTCGCTGCTGTGCGGCGGCCGGGGGCGCCGCGGTATCGGGCGAGTCGGTGGGCGTCGCGCGCCGAGGGTGGCGTGCGAGGCTGGATCGGCGCGGTGGCAGGCGCCACGGCTGTGGGATTCGGGAAACGGAGTGGGTAGCGGCCGTCGGGCCGAGAGGCCGGGGGCGCTACGGCGTGTGGTCGGCGTACCGGTGTGCCGCCGCGAGGCGGGTGATGACCGGCGCGTTGCCGCGGGGAGCGTCCGGCGGCCGGTTCAGTCCCTCACCTGCTTGGGCACCAGCTCGGTATCGGATCCGCCGGAGCGGTGTCGCCGTCGCCGTCGCGGCTGCCGTATCTGAAGAATCATTCTCATCACCAGCCCTCCCGATGTGCCTGGTGGTGCGATGGGGATCGCCACATACAGTGTGGCATTTGCCGTTCCCCGCGCGCAATTGCCGTTGTAATTTGGTAATTGACAATTTGCCCGCTGGCTAAACCCGATTTGCGTGGCCAACATGCGCGCGACGGCCCGGTGTCGCGCCGATAGAGGAGGGTGGCATCGCCATGGTCCCGCAGGATTCGGGAATGGTTGCCGTTCGCAATATCCTCACCCGCTTGTGCAAACGCTCCGGCCTGAGCTCGGATCGGTTGCGCAGCACCGAGATCGACGTACTACCCCTGCTGGATCTGCTGGCCGTGCGGCAGTACGCCCGGCGTGCGGGCGTCGACCGGGAAGAGGCGGTGCTGCCGCTGGTGCGCGAACTGGCGCTGCGCTTGGGCCCCACCCACCGGCTCGTCGTCGACGCGGAACTGTCACTGGGGCTGTTGCGCGAAAACCCGCCTGCCGGAGTGGATCCCGGCCGGCTCTACGCGCCGGACCTGGGTGAGCGCCGCGAATATCTCGCCGAGCGATGGGCGGTGTTGCACGAAGCCCTTGGGGCGCAACCGATTCCCGGCACACTGACGGTGCGCTCACTGCGTGGCGCCCCCGAGCGCCGGGCGTTCACCGAACTGGCCGCGCAACTGGCCACGGCATCGGTGTTCGACGGCGCGCACGTCGTCGACTTCGGTGCCGCGACGGAAACCGCTGCGGCCGAAACCGTTCCGGTGGACGACCGCAGTGTGGTCACGGTGATCGGCGACGCGGTCATCGACCACATGTACGTGGTCGACCGTATCCCCGGCTCCGGCGCGACCGCGCGCGGCAGCTACCGGGAGCATCCCGGCGGCAAGGGCCTCACCCGCGCCGTGGCCGCGGCCCGGCTGGGGCTGCGGGTGCGGTTGATCTCGGCGGTCGGCGACGACGACGCGGGCGATCGCATCCTGGAATACCTGCGCAGCGAACGCGTCGAGACCGAACTCGTCAAAGTGGTGCCTTTCGCGCCGACGCCCGTGACCGCGGTGATCGTGGCCCGCACCGGCGCGGCGAGCACGATCGGCTGCAAGGACGAGCGAATCCGGTTGAGCGCGCAGGAATTGCGCACCGACGCGATCCGTTCGGCGATCGCCACCGCGGACGCGGTGCTGCTGACGTTCGAGCAACCCACCGGCGTCATCGAGCAGATCATGGGGCAGCTGCGCGAACTGCCGCGGCGGCCGCTGGTGGTGGTGCATCCGGCGCCGCGATTGGAACGCCCGCAGTACCTGTATCAGCATCTCGGGGCGGTGGACTACCTCGTCGGCGGCGACAAGGACCTGCAAGCGCTGGCGATGGCCGGCGATGACGCGACCCGGTGTGGCGAGCCGACCGCCACACGGCTGCGCGCGCTCGGCGTCGGCGCGGTCTGCGCGATCCAGGATTTCCGGTGCGAGGTGTGGTCGGACCAGGTCAGCGACCGATTCCAGCCGTTCCCGACGGCGCTGGAGGACTCGGTGGGCGCTCACGCTGCCTTCTCCGCCGCCCTGGTATATCGTCTCGTTTCGACGCGCCGCCCCGCCGAACGCAACGACTACGTCTGGGCGACCGCCGCAATGGTGGCGACGCAATCGATCGGGGATGTCCCCGGGGCAATGCCACTGGTGAGTGAGGTCGAGCGAATTTACAAACTCGCTACGGAGGAGCATTGACCAAAGTTGTGGATCCTGCCGACACCGAGCATCGGTTCCGTCGCAACGGGCATGATCTGCGAGTTCGGGTGGTGGAGTTGACCGGGGAGGGCGAGAAGGGGCACCTGCTGCTGTTCGGCGCGGTCGCCGACGGCTGCCTGGTGCGGGTGCACTCGCGCTGCCTCTACGGAGAGGCGCTGCGGTCGCAGGACTGCGACTGCGGGCCGGAACTGGACAAGGCGCTGGATCTCATCCAGGCCGCGGGCTCGGGCGTGCTGGTCTACCTGGAACAGGAGGGCCGCGGCGCGGGCCTGATCGCCAAAGCGCTGGGCTACCGGGAAAGCGAGCGCTCGGGCGCGGATACCTTCTCGAGCTACGAAGCCCTCGGCTACCCAGCCGACGGGCGCACCTACGTGGCCACCGCTCGCGCACTGGCCGAACTCGGACTGCGCTCGGTGCAACTGTTGACCAACAATCCCGCCAAGGTCGAGGCCCTGCGGCAGGAAGGGTTGCGGGTCACCCCCGTGCCGTTGCGTACCCGGGCGCTGAGCGAACGCGCCCGCGAGTACCTCGAGGCCAAGCGCACCCGGCGCAAGCACTGGATCCCGACCGACTCCGCGCCGTGGGCGTTCGAGGAGCACGACAGCGCTCCCACCGGCGAACTGCGGGGGGCGGTGGACGCGGTCGTGCTCGCACCCGGTGAGAACGTCCGTCCGCGTCCAGGGCCCGGCGCCGCGCCGGATCTGATCGGTGCCTGAAGGATTGTTGAAGTTTGCCCCACCCGGCTTCCCGCCTGTGGCTACCATGAGTGAGCCGCGCCACATGTGGCGCGCCGACTCGTAGGACTGACAGCGCCTTCATCGCGCTGTGTCACGGCTTCGAGTCCTGGATCGGGCGTCGGCGCGGACCGGCGCCCGGTTCACGCCAGCGCTATCGGGAACAGGGATATGACGACAACAGAAATCGGATACGCGCATCAGTCGGGCAAAACGGTGTACACCGTTCCCGCCGCATTCCAAGAGACCGCGCGGCTGCGCCCCGACCAGATCGCCTTGCGCAAGGTGGGCGGCACCCAGCAGTACACCTGGCGCGAGTACGCCGCACGGGTGCGTTCGATCGCCGCGGGCCTGGCCGGGCTCGGCGTCGGCCACGGCGACACCGTCGGCATCATGCTCACCAACCGCCCCGAGTTCAATCTCGTCGACACCGCCGCCCTGCATCTGGGCGCCACCCCGTTCTCCGTCTACAACACCAGCTCCCCCGAGCAGATCACCCACCTGTTCACCAACGCGGGCAACAAAATCGTGGTGACAGAACAGGTCTTCCTCGACCGGATCACCGCCTCCGGCGTGCCGGTCGACCACATCATCCTGGTCGACGGCCCCGCCGAGGGCACCGTCACCCTGGAAGAGGTGGAGGCCGCGCCCGCCGCCGACTTCGATTTCGACGCCGCCTGGCAGGCCGTCGGCGCCGACGATTTGGCCACCCTGATCTACACCTCCGGCACCACCGGACCGTCCAAGGGCGTGGAGATCACCCACCGCAACGTGCTCGCCCAGATCATCGTCCTGGTCAGCGGCCCGCTGCAGGTCGGCCTGGACGACCGGGTGGTGTCCTACCTGCCCGCCGCGCACGTCGCCGACCGGATCTCCGCCCACGCGCTCAACCTGCTCACCGGCATCCAGATCACCACTGTCCCCGACCCGCGCGAAGTCGCCGCCGCGCTGCCCGACGCGCGCCCGACCACCTTCTTCGGCGTCCCGCGCGTCTGGCAGAAGATCAAGGCCGGTGTCGAGGGCAAACTCGCCGAAGAACCGAGCCCGGTCAAGAAAGCGCTGGCCAACTGGGCGATCAGCACCGGAATCGCCGCCGCACGCGCCGATCTGGCGGGCAAAGGACGCAGTCCCCTGCTGAGCGCGCAGCATCGGATCGCCGAGACGCTGGTGCTGTCCAAGCTGCGCCACGCCTTGGGCCTGGATCACCTGAAAGTCGCCTCCTCCGGCGCCGCGCCCATCCCGCCGGAGACCCTGGAGTACTTCCTCGGCCTCGGCTTCACCGTCAGCGAGGTGTGGGGCATGTCGGAAACCACCGGCGTGGGCACCTACACCGAACTGGACAAGCCTCGCCCCGGTTCGGTCGGGCGCGCGGCCGACGGCGTGGAGGTGCGACTGGACGCCGACGGTGAGGTGCTGGTGCGCGGCGCGATCGTCACTCGCGGCTACCGCAACATGCCGGACAAGACCTCCGAGGCCATCGACTCCGACGGCTGGCTGCACACCGGCGACATCGGCACCTTCGACGCCGACGGTTACCTGCGGATCGTGGACCGCAAGAAGGAACTGATCATCAACGAAGGGGGCAAGAACATCGCCCCCAGCAACATCGAGAACTCGGTGAAGGCCGCCTCCTCGCTGATCGGTCAAGTCGTGGCCATCGGTGACGCCAAGCCCTACATCGCCGCCCTGATCGTGCTCGACCCCGACGTCGCCGCCCTGCGCGCCAAGGAACTCGACGCCACCGGCGAGGACATCGCCGCCCTGGCCGCCCGGCCGCAGATCGTCGAGGAAGTACTCGCCGCGGTCCAGGCGGGCAACGCCAAACTGTCCCGCGTGGAACAGATCAAACGCTTCACCGTCCTGGGCGCGGTCTGGGAACCCGGCGGCGACGAGCTGACGCCGAAGATGTCGCTCAAACGCGCGCCCATCGCGGCCAAGTACAGCGCGGAGATCGAGGCGCTGTACGCCAAGGAACCCTCCGGCCAGGTGGTCAGCGTCAAGTAAGCCCGGCGAAAAGCGCTGTGGCCCAGAGCATCACGCCCGGGTCCACAGCGCTTTGTGGTCCCGGGCCCCAGAGACGAAGATCGTGGCCGTCATGCGACTGTCGCCACGCGCGACGAGATCAACAGTGGTTCCGGTAGTAACCGCGCGAAAAGCAACGGATACGGCGAAGGCGCAGTTCAGCGGCGGCGGTTGGCTCCCGGACCGAGCAACGCGGTGAGATCGCGCATCGCCTGCGGCGACGGTTTGAAGTAGCGGCGCAGGTTCTCGGCTTTGCGGTGCCGGGACTTGGCCATCAGTTCCAGCAGGCTGGCCCGGACTCCCCGAGGTGCGTCAGGCCGGAGTGCCGGAGTTCGTGCAGATCCCAGCCGGTTGCGGGTCCCTCGATCGCGGTGGCAGGGTCGAGCAGGTCCCGGGCCTGGTCGTAGGACAGCTGCGCCGGGCCGGTGTCAGGCAGAGGTCGCGCTCGGCGAGGTACTTGCCGGGCCGGCGGTGAGTGACGAACACCGGTCCCGGGTGCGTCCTCGGAGCAGTCGCGGCAACAGTCGGGCGGTGCCCGCGTCCCAGTACACCTTTTCCAAGACGTGCTCATGGTGGGCGGCACCGCGGCGGTGGGTGCGGTGTTCGGCGCCTTTGGACTTCACCCGGGCGCACCGTCCCGCCTGGTCCAGTTCTTCGATGTTGAGTTGGAGCAGTCCTCTGCGCGAGCGCATGTTTCGTAGAGCATCCGCCACAGTGTCTTCTCCTGGACATGGACCTCGCGGCGGGCGATGAGCCGGTCGATCGCGGCGCGCGAGCGCGCCGGGGTGTCGCAGTCCGGGCGAGGTCGACCGCGCAGCCGAGGCGGGCAGTTCCGGTCCGTCCCAGCCTTGTTCGGCGCACCAGCTCAGCCATTTGCCTACCGCGCGGCGCGGCGCGCGTTCCGAGTGTTGACCGCCGCTGCGCCCCACAGCGATTCCAGCGCTGCGCCGATCTCGGCGTCGGACACCGAGTCCAAGGCGCGCGAGCGCGCGATCAGTCCCTCGGGGCCGTGTCCGTCGAGGGCGTCGACGGTTTTGACGATCGCGAAGCCGGAGGCGCGGCGGGTGTTCGCCGATCCGATCGTGTCCAGGAACGCCTCGGCGCTGCGCAGGGTCCGAGCCGGCGGGGTGCGCGGCCGGGTCACGGTCGCGGCCATCGGCCCTAAGGGGACCGGGCATGTTGCGTCGCAGTCCGATCGCCGCAGTACGGCACTGACACTTCCCCGGATAGCAGACTGTCATCCGGGGAAGGAGATGCGCAGGCCCAGCCCACCGAACATGTAGGCAGTATGCGGAGCATGATCGTGCGTTCCGCCGACTGGCTGGCCGCTTCAGGCAGCGCGGCATGCGGCATGAGCGTGCGTTCTCGGCACGCCCGGTGGAGCGTCGAATCCAGGATTCGACAGGTGAACACCGTGCTCGAATCCGCGACCTACACGACCGAATGCATCGGAATGCGGGTCGCTGATAGAGGTCACGGTCACGATCCTGGCCGCCGACGGCCCGACCGATCTGCAGCTTGCCGCGGGTAGCGCCACGCCCGTGGCGGTGATGCAGTCTCTTCGAAAGTTCGGAGCGCTCTCCCTCGCCGAAGCCCCTGCGATGGCCGAGGAGCTCTGTCACCCGGGGGCTCAACGGAGCCGGGTCGAATTGGAAGTTCTAGCGATTGCGCTTCGCGCAACGGGTGCGCTTGTCACTACCCGGTCCTACGACACAATTTGAGCAGTCACTCATCGGCATAATGGTGCGTCGCCGAGCTCGAGATGTTCTCGGCGCGTCGTTTTCTCGTCGACCAGAGCTCGCGCCAAGTATCGCGCGCCACGTGGCATTAGAGTTCGTTGAAATGGCGGTGGACAGGGGGACTTTGTGACGTCCGATGAGTTGCGCGGCGAATGCCGCGATCTGGTGGCGGTGCGTTCGCCCGACGGACACATCCAGCGCTGGTCGGTGACAGCGCGAGCCCTTGTCACAGGTCGGTGGCGAGTCATGTTGACCGATGGGGCCGGCGGGGAATGGGTCGCTGAGAGCGACGATGTGTTCGATGGGTTCGCGGCGGTGCGAAAACTTCCGGAGGGCAGTGGTTTTCGATTTCTCGTTGTCGGCGCACGGCCGGAGTATTGGCCGACCCCGATGAGCAGTGGGATGGGTGGTGGGTTCGAGTTGTGGGCCCGCTACCGGTGTGGCCTTCGTAACGTTTTTCGTACTGCGATCGCAGGTGTGTCGCGAGGTCGCGGCTACCGGTACATATTTTCGCCCGCGCCCGCGTCGAAGGTTTCGACTGTCGAGCAACAGCACGCCTACCGTGAGCAGTGGCTGGCCTGGAGTCGGTTGAACTGATGTGACATTGGTACGAGCGCGCCTGCCTCCGAGGCACCGGCCAAGCTGTCCTGGCGCGCGATATGCGGCATGACAGTGCGTTAGCCGGTCAGAGCGGAGCCTCAGTCTGCCCGCCGCAGCCACTGAACCGTCATGACCGGGCGCGCTTCCAGGCTCGCGCTCGCTGTGCCGGTGCCGCCACTCGGTCCGGACACCACGGCGGCCGGCCCAGTATGAGCGGTTTCCCTGCTCGTGCGCTGCCGAGTAGCTTCCCGAGCAAGGTCAGGGTTGGAAGGTGACTGCGGTGAGTCGTTCACCGTCGGCCCATAAGCGCGCGTCTCGCCTACCTGAAGTGGCCGCTGCCGCCGCTCACCGGGCGAGCCCCAGCCTGGCATCGGAGCTTGTGGTCGGGCCGGTGGCGGTAACAGGCATGAGGTCGCTCGCCGACGGGTCGAGGTGTGCGCAGCAGAACCCAGGCCCTCCTCGAAAGTTCCCGCCGCAGCGGATCCCTATGGATCTCCCTGGCAGGCACCGTTATTGCTGCCCTCGTGGCGACGTCTGGACCTCACGCAGTTGGCTTGCACCCACCGCAATAGGCAACACTTGTAGTAATCGCGCGGAAAACACCTCATATGGCTGGACCAGTGGCGATGGCGTTGTGATCGGTTCGGGCTGCGGGCGGCCGCGAACACCTGCGTCGCCACGAAACCCGACCTCCACCACGCCGACCAACCTCATCGGCACCCGAGCCGAGCACCAAACATGCTGCGCCGCAGTCCGAATCAGTCGATCACCGCTGGTGAAGACAACTTCGTTGTTTTTCGCGCGATTACTACCAGAACCCCCAACACTCAGAACCGTAGTTCGCCGACAGTGTTGAGATCGATGCCGTGCCGCGCGTAGATCTTGATCGTGTTCTCGCCGGTCAGATCGGCTTCGGTGTAGCCGAGCAGTCCGGCGATCCGGATGACGTCGTCCTTGGTCGCGGCTTCGATCTCCAGATACGGCGGGATCCGCGGCCAGGTATCGATCTCGAGCTGCGCGCCGTCGAGGACGAAGCTGATCCGCTTGGTCTCCTGATAGGACTTCGCGGTGAAACCCAGCATCTCGAGCAGGGCATTGGCGGCGGCGAAGTCGTCGACGCTCACCTCGACTTCGTGGGTGCCGTCGATGGCGTCGCTGGTGATGTGCTTGACGGCGAGTGTGGTCCCATTGCCGTTGTCGCGCAGCCTGATCCACTTCGAGTCATCGCCCGGTGTGATGTCGTAGACGTAGCGGCGCATGAATCGCTCGCCGAGTTTCCGGCCGCCCTTGTCGATGATGTGCTGTTCGATGGCGCCGGGGTCGATGTCGAGAATCTTGGCTTCGTGCTCGATGGGCACTGCTGACTCCTGTTTCGGATGGGCGGTCGATCGAACTTACCCGCCGCGCGCCGCTGGTACCGCCAACTCCTGCTCAGCCGACCTTGTCGACTCGGGTCGTTGCCGCGGTGAGGGTCTTGCCTGCCGGGGTTTGCGGGCGCAGTTCGGCGACCGGGCTGCCGTCGAGGTCCAGGAGTGTGGAGCGCGGCTCGTTGCCGGTGAAGGCGTGGCGTTCTCCCCACTGGCGCAACGCGACAAGCGTGGTGAAGAGGTCCTGCCCGGCTTCGGTGAGTTCGTAGATGTGCCGCTTGCCGCCGGGGTTCGGGCTGCTGGTGAGGATGCCGTGATCCACCAGCCGACGGAGGCGGTCGGCGAGGATGTTCCGCGCGATGCCCAGGCGCTGCTGGAACTCGGTGAACGCGGCCGCGCCGTCCATGGCCTCGCGCACGATCAGCAAGCTCCACCGATCGCCCACCAGGTCGATCGTTCGGGCTACGGGGCAGGTGGGGTCGGTCCACTCGCGTGCGGAACCGAGCGGCGTCGTCATCGCACTCCTCCCTATCGGTTGCAATACGAAACCATTATGCCTACGCTTCAATGGTTTCATTTTGCTACCAATGATGGAGGTGTGGTGTCGACCGGAGTTACACGATCGCAGCGATGGATCCTGGCGCTGATCTGCGCCGTGGCGGTGTCGACCATCTACGCGATCCAGCCCGTAACCGAAGCGGCGGGACGGGATCTGGGGCTGTCGCCGCAGTCGCTGGGCGGGCTGGTCGCCGCCGGACAGATCGGCTACTTCGCCGGTCTGGTGGTCTTGGTGCCGCTCGGAGACGTGGTGAACCGCCGCCGCCTCATCACCGCGCATCTGGCACTCACCGCGGTGGGCACCGCTATCGCGGCCGCAGCACCGAACGGTGTTTCCGTGATGGCGGGGTTGGCGATCGCGGGGTTTTTCGCAGTCGTGGTGCAGGTGACGGTCGCGTATGTCGCTGCTGTCTCCGAGCCGGGCGAGCGGGGCCGCAATATCGGGGCCGTCACCTCGGGCGTGGTGATCGGCATTCTCGGTGTCCGTGTCCTCGCGGGCGCGCTGGGCGATACGGTCGGCTGGCGAGCGGTCTACGCGCTGCTCGCCGCGTCCTGTGCGGTGCTCGCCATCACCGCCCGAGCGAGGCTGCACCCGGACCACAGGACGAGCGAGGTGCGATACACGCAGATGCTGGCATCGATGGGACGGCTCGTGCGCACAGATCGACTGTTGCTGAGCCGGGGCCTGATCGCCCTGTTCCTGTTCGCGTCCTTCGGGACCCTGTGGAGCGGGCTCGCGCTGCCACTCGGCGCCGAGCCGTGGAAGCTGGGCACCACCGAGATCGGGCTGTTCGGATCGGCCGGGCTGGCCGGAGCGCTCGGGGCCGCCCGTGCGGGACGATGGGCCGATTCCGGTCGCGCGCAAACGATCACCGGCTGGTCACTTGCTCTGCTCACCGGCTCCTGGTTGCTCATCGCCCAAGCCCGATCGAGCCTCTGGCCGCTCATCGCCGGTATCGTCCTGCTCGACTTCGCCGTCCAAGCCGTGCACGTGAGCAGCCAGCACCTGCTGACCACCGCCCATCCGAACCGCGCCAGCAGCGTCATCGGCGTCTACATGGCCTTCTACTCCCTCGGATCCGCCCTCGGCGCCATCACGACCACCTGGGCATACAGCTCGTGGGGATGGCTGGGCTCCTGCTGGGTCGGCGCGATCTACGCCCTGTCGGCACTGATGCTGTGGGGGCTGGGCCGACTCGGCGGCATCGCGCGTCCCGCCGACCCGAGTGCCCAAGGCGCGAAAGCGCGGACGAACGCCGACCCCCGGCTCCGGATCCCACCGCCCACAGCTCGTTCCGCGAGCGCCCCGCACTCTGAGCTGGAGTGCCGAGCCGGATCGTCGGAGCATCCTTGACGGATGGCAGGCATCCGGCCTGCCACACACGCCTGCGCGCTCGGCGCGAAGCCGCCCCGACCCGCGGTGGTCGATGTTCGCGGGCTCACTGCCACAACTGCTTCGACCAGTCACCCCGAACGCGATAGGCACGGCCATCGCCGATCTGCGTCGTCCCGCCGGGAACGACATCCCCGTGGTAGGGGTACTGCTCCGTCACCGCCGCCAGCACGAACTCCAGGAAGCCGCCCTCGAACAGGTCCCACTCCCGCATCGAGTCGAACTTCGCGGCGACCGGCCACCGGTCCGAGTCCGGGCCCCGCATCAGCCAGAAGAACTGGTCGGAGCTCCAGTTGTTGCCCCACTTCAAAAGCCCGCCCTCGGCCGGGAACAGCGGATACGGGCACTCGTCGTAGTCCCCGCCCTGGTAGGCCTGGGCCAGCATGGCGCAGTATCCGTAGGGCTCCGTCGTGAAGTACAAGAATCCCTCGAAACCCAGCGGCGCCCCGATCTGGGGGCTGGGCGCTGCTGATGGTGTGTAGATGTGCAGCTCGTCCCTGATGCTCACCATCCCGTACCGGTCGGCGAACGCCCGGTAGTCCGCGGGCAGTTGGAAACCGATCGTCTCGGGCCCGAGCTCCCACGGAACCGGGACCACTCCGCCCACAGGCGGCGGCCCGATCACCGAGCCGAGCCGGTCCAGCATTTCCTCGATGTTCACGTCCACTCCCATCAGCCGTCCGTTCTCGCTGGAGGCTATCCACCTCCCAGAGTTGGAAGCACGGGGTCGGGTTCCGCTCGCCCTGATGTCCGAACACACCCGCGACGGGCTGGCCGCAGCCAGAGCCCGAGGACCCACTGGCGGCCAGAACCCCGGACTCGGCCCCCGGGAGGTGTGTCCGGATCGGCAAATGTACGACAAAAGTGACTGATCACAGCCCTAGCGGCGCGCTTATCCGGAGCATCACCATCGGCCGCGAAGTCGCTGGATGTCCCAGCCCAGACCCCAAGTCGAGCTGTTTTTCGCCTGCCCGAGAGTTGATCAGTACGCCCACGAGCTGTTCAGTAGCCCCTGCGCCGCAGTGACGATGTCTGTAGCAAGCTGGGAAGGCGTGGCGGTTTGGTTGGCTTCCCAGTCGCTGTAGCGGTCGGTGAGCTCCAGCAGCGGGCGCAGCGATTGCGGCCGGTCGAGCTGCATCCAAGCCTGGGTCGCGATCAGTTCGGCACCGATCACGGGCGGCAGATGGCCCTGTATGATCTGACGAAGCCACCATCGAACCAGCAGGTGCCGGACATCGCGCTCACCGGTGGGAATCGTTGCCACGATGTCGAGTTCGTCCAGCACCTGGTCGAACAGTTCCTCGGCTCGGTCTTGCTCTGCTCGAGTGAGTCCGCCGAGCAGAGGCAGGGACTCGCTGTCGATATCGACAACCAGTGCGACGAGGGCAGCTTCGATGAGCTTTTGCGGTTCCACCGGGCGTCCGATGAGACGTTCCAGCGCCAGCATGCGCAGTTGTTCTACGGCTTGGTCGGGACTGACAGCGTAGGGATCAGACGGTGCGACGACCCGCAAGGTCGGTGGTCCGCCGCTGTCGCCGAGCAGGTAGTTCCAAAAGGGAACTGTTGCGTGAGCCAAGTCGAGGTCGCTGGCCTGTCTCAGAAATTCATGCCGAAGATAGTCGGAAAGGTCCAGGCCGTAGTAAATCGCGTCGGTCCGGACAATCGACAGCACCGGGTGACCCCATTGCCCCGCGATGCCGGGCAGGAACCGATGACCGAAAACAGGAACCAGCCGCGGCGCGGCCTCGAGCCCGCGGCGCGCGATCCCCAGACATCGGATCGGATCAGCGGGCCGGTCACCCCATGCCGGGTGCCAGAAACCGTTGTGCTCAACGTCGAAAAGCACACCCTCGGCGGGTTGAGCGAGCCACGCACGCAAGACTTCCGTGTCGTCGCGTCGCCAGTCCGGCCAGCCTCGCCATCCGGACTCAGGCTCGTCCACGGGAAGTCCGGCCGCCAGGAAGGCTCGGTGGTCGTCGGCGAATCGAAAGTTGTAGCGGGATTCGATGGCGTCGAATTCGCTGTCGGTCAGCCCCGGTGTGATCTCGGCCGGCAGCTGGCGCTGGAGCCGGCGGGCAGATTCGATCGACAGCCTGTCACGCCGGTGCTCATCCATGGCCGCTCGAACACACCGCTACCCCGCTCCGCCCGAACGGGTTCGTTCCGATCCTCACGCGACCTCATTGTCCTCGGCTCCTTCATCGAACCCCCCCCCACCAGGCACGGGAAGGAACATGCCCGCCCCTCGCCGGCATCATGCACCCCGCACGCGGTTGCTGCCCGCCGTGTAACGAACCAGCAGGGGTCAACGCCGGTGTCGAGATGTCGACCCGCGCAGGAAGGTCGATGCCGCAAGACGACACCACTGAAACTCCTTGCCGCACAACGCGAATAGCTATCGGTGGTTCCTCAGCGCCGAATTCCGCGGACTTGGACCTCAACCCCCTACCCGCCGACGATTCTGGCCAACGTCGGTTCCGCGGACAAGTCGGGGACACAGATCAATGAGGTGCTCTGCACCGCAAACGTGTACGGGCCCGGTAGGCCCCGGCGCCCGGCCCTTCGTGAAAGCTGTCGAGCAACCGGGGCTGTCAGTCCGGTCGATCCATTCCCAGCGCAGATCTGAACGCAGGCAAGGCGTTTCATGGCTGGATGCCTGACGAGTTTCACGCTGCGCGTGGCCGTATGCGGCATACGGGGGATGGACGCATGCGGGTGCAAGCCGGGCGCAAGGACGGTGCAATCCCTGCCCAGCACTCTCGTCACCATGACCAAGTCAGTAACGATCATCGGCGCCGGACTCGGCGGACTCGCTCTGGCCCGCGTCCTGCACGTCCACGGCATCCCGGCCACGGTGTACGAGGCCGAACCGACCCCGACGGCACGCACGCAGGGCGGCATGCTCGACATCCACGACTACAACGGCCAACTCGCCATCGCGGCGGCCGGACTGATGGACGAATTCCGCGGCCTCATCCTGGAGGGCCGCCAGGCGATGCGGGTCCTCGACCCGAACGGGACCGTCCTGCTGGACAAACCCGACGACGGCACCGGTGGACGCCCCGAGGTGCAGCGTGGCGAACTGCGACAACTGCTGCTCGACTCGCTGCCGGCAGGCACCGTCCGATGGGGTCACAAATTCAGCGGCGCTCGCGCTCTCGGCGCGGGCCGCCACGAGGTCACCTTCGCCGATGGCAGCACGGTCGTCACGAGCCTGCTGGTCGGCGCCGACGGCGCGTGGTCACGGGTCCGGCCGCTGCTGTCCACCGCCGTACCCGACTACACCGGCGAGTCGTTCGTCGAGACCTACCTGTTCGACGCCGACACCCGCCATCCCGCCGCCGCGGAAGCGGTCGGCGGCGGGTCGATGATGGCGCCCTCGCCGGGCCGAGAGATCCACGCGCACCGGGAAAGAGGCGACACCTTGCACGCCTACGTGGTGCTCGCCCGGCCGTACGACTGGTTCGCCGCCATCGATTTCACCGATGCCGCCGCGGCCACCGCACGGATCGCGCAGGAGTTCGACGGCTGGGCACCGGAACTCACCGCACTGATCACCGACGCCGACCTACCGCCGGTCTGGCGCCCGCATTACACCCTGCCGATCGGGCACCGGTGGGATCGGATACCAGGGGTGACCCTGCTCGGCGACGCCGCCCACCTCATGCCCACGAACGGCGAAGGCGCCAACCTCGCCCTGCTCGACGGCGCCGAACTCGGCAACGCCCTCGCCGCGCACCCCGACGACATCGAGACCGCCCTGAGCGAATACGAGCAGAACATGTTCGCCCGCAGCACCGAGGTCGCCACCCAAACCGCCGAGCTCTTCGGGGACCGGAACGACGGAACGGCCCAGGGCCTGGTCGCCGCGTTCACCGCACGCGAGCACACCCCCTGACCTCGAGCCACTCCGTCGGGCATTCGTACCTGACGCGGGCGCGCGTTGATCGGCAACCCAGCTTCCCTCCGGATCGGTTGAAAAACCAGGCTTGTCAACGCGCGCTCGCGCCGAACACCCACATCGACCGGCAGCTACCCGAATTTCGATGGTTGCGCGACTACGACCGGAACCCTGCCCGGGGCCGCAGCGCGTTCGGGCCGACTTTCACGGCTCCAGATACAACCGCTCGCACGGCAGGCGCGGATGCCCGTCGGTGTCGTCCATCGACACCTCGACCGCGTCGTGCCAGTGCCGGGCGCGCCATTCCTGGACGAACAAGCACGCGGCGGTCACGCAGGCGACGAAATCCATCCGGACGCCGTGCCAGAACACCGACAAATGGACATCCGGCTCGGACGGCAGCGGAGACACGCCGCGCTGATCGCCGTTCACCGTTGCGGCTCCGTCGGCGCGTGTCGAACATGGAGACCGCAGCGTTCGCATCCGCCGATCCCGCAGCGCGTCAACGTGTTCCACACCGCAGGCGCATCATGCATACGCGATGCCCCGCTTCCGGCGAGCAATGCTTTCGGCCACGCATCCACGGATAGCGGCCACAACGACGCTTCCCGAGGGACGAAAAGCGCTGGCGGGTCGAGTGACCCACGCACGGAACGTGGTACCGCGATCGGCCGGACTCGGCAACGCCACGGTTCCACCAGCGCCCACGAGCGAGACATTGAGCCGGAACATCTCCGCGAACAGCGTGATGTCATCGGGAAGGTCGGGCTGCGTCAGATACGTCCACCGCTTCGACCGAGGATGCGACATGATCGGCCCGATAGCGTGGTGGTGCCGCTGCATCCATACCTTCACGTCCTGCCCCAGCATGGCGGGCATGATCACCGCCCACGCCACCCCCATGCGTAGCACTATGCGCCCCACCTGAGGCGGATCGACCTCCGCAGGCAGATCGCACACCTGCCGGTAGTAGGCGCACCGGGACAGCGGTGTGTTCCCGAAAAGTACCCGGCCTATCATCAAACCCCCTGCTCAGATCAATCGACGGTGGAGATGCGCCCGGTACCGCGATATGCGGAAACCACCAGGAAGCGGGAGGGGGCGCGCGGTGAGATTCGCGCTGAGCTCCCCCTGACCGGGCGCGTATTCAGCACACACTTCGGATGCGTGGCGAGTAAGGTCGCAGCGGGTGTTGAAAGGTGGTGGATCGGCTTCTTCCGGTGACGAAATGGCGGGCGTGATGAACAGTGCGAACATGCACCTTTCCCAGTGGCTGGCCCGTTCCGGCTGGAGTCGCAGCGAATTGGCGCGCCGCGTGCGCACGCTGGCGGTCGAATGGGGCGAGCCCCAGATCAGGCCCGACGCGTCCAGCGTGCGGCGCTGGGTGGACGAGGGAGAACGCCCGCGCCCGCCGGTTCCGGCAATCCTCGCGGATCTGTTCTCGGCGCACTTCGGATATCGCGTGACGACCTATGACCTCGGTCTGGGTGAGATGCCGGCCGTTGACCGCGCCCTCGTTTACCACCCATCGTGGACACGGACACTGGAAGCGGTCGCAGACCTCGGGAGGGCAGACGTGGATCGCAGGAAGCTCCTTGCCACAGCTCCGTTCGCCGCCGTCACGGCGATCGGGCCGTCCCGCGACTGGCTGCTGAACACTTTGGATCAGCTACCGGATGAACGTCGGCGAGTACGGCTCGAGGACGTCACCGCCGTGAAGAACATGTTCGGCACATTCCAAGAAATGGATATCTTCCAGGGCGGTGGCTCGGGGCGGCTGGTGCTGGCGGCCTACATGAACGAGCACGTGTACCCGCTGCTGCGGCGCACGCACACAGAAGACGTCCGCGTGGCGCTGTGCGGTGCGGCGGCCGAACAGACCTACCTGCTCGGATGGATGGCGTTCGACAACGGCGAGCACGGCACGGCGCAGCGGTATCTGATCCAGGCGTTGCGCTTGGCCGAAGAGTCACGTGATCCCGCGCTCGGCGCGCACGTCCTCGCCGGACTGGCCGACCAGGCGACCTTGCTCGGGCATCCGCACGAAGGCCGACGCCTCGCGCAGGCGGGCCGCCAAGGCCTGGCGAAGGTGGACGCGCCCGCTTGCCTCGCGGATTTGTGGACCTTGGAGGCCCGCTCGCTCGCCGTCATCGGTGACAAGACAGGTGCCGCGCGTGCGATCAACGCCGCGGAAAACGCGTTCGCTCGCATCGAGCCCGATCGTGAACCCGAATGGGCACTGTTCATCGATCAGGCATACATCTGCGGTGAGTGGGCGAACGCGTTTCGCGATCTGGGACAGCCGGAACAAGCCGCATCGCACGCCCGCCGATCGATCGCCTACGCCCGTGCGCAGAACCGAGCACGGCGAGGAGCGCTCTCGCACGCCGCGCTCGCGGTCACCCACCTGCAAAGACACGACCTCGAGGCCGCTCACGCCACCGGCGTGCGGACACTGGATCTCGCCCGAAAGGTCAAGTCCTCTCGCTCCGTGGAAGCCGTACGCGACATCCAGCGGCGCATGGTCGCTTTCGGTCCACATCCTTTGGTCGCGGACTTCGCCGAACGCACACGATCTCTGCTCGCGGCCTGACCGCGCAGCACCTGGCTGGAGGGCAGCATACGCAACCAGCGCCGTCGACTTCCCTGTGCCGGACATGCCCGTCACCAAGACCACCGCCACAAACGGATCGTAGGAGACGCCGCTGCTCGGCTCGCCCTCGGATCAGCCCGGCTAGCCCAATTGCTCGACAGCGAAGCCGACCAGTAGCACGGCGAATCCGCCGATCTCCCCCATGATCAAGGCGGCGAGGACGAAACGCATCGACGGCGGCGGGTTGCGCATCTGGTTGTCGGTCTCGCGCTGCAGTCCGAGCCGGATGTAGTTCGCGATCGTCACCACGAACAGCAGGATGATGGCCCCTGCCGCGGTGGCATTCACCGCGGTCGGCCAGCCCGACAGCTCGACGAACCACGCGATCAATCCGGTCGCGAACGAATACAGCAACGCGGCCCGGTGGGCGATGTCGACGTAGGGGTGGGCCAGACCGTCCGGCGAAGTGGTCATCGCCTGCCACTTCCACACGCCGAGCACCAGCGCCCACAGGAAGATGAGCCCGGCGAAGAAGAGCACCCAGGCGGTTTCCGTGCGAATGATCACGTTCTTACCCTCATCAATCCGTCGCGCCCACCTGGGCGGCTGTCCAGCGGCAGCGTAGCGCCTGGATAAGCCCCTGGGAATACCGCGGCGGCGCAGCCCTGTCCGGGGCGGCGCGCTTCTGGCTACGCCGATTGAAGGGACCTGACAGCATGGACACCATGGGTTCCGCTGCAACTGACCCGCGCGTGTTCCCGAGCTTCTCGTCACGAACCAGGTGAGAACGGCGGCAGGGCTGTCCGCGCCCGGCCCCAAGGGCGGAGACAGGCCACTGCAATGCCAGCTCCGGCCATCAGAGTGCGCGAAAAGACCGCACGTGACAACGATTCCCGAGGGCGCAGCCGAATCTGGCTCGGCCTTCAGGATCAATTCGGCCGGTCGGTGACGGCCCGTGCGACGGCGTGCACGGCCGCGAGCGTAGTGGGCAGCAACACCGCGCTGCCCAGCCAGGTGTGGGTGTCGTCGCGCCGAACTCCGGCCCGGCCCAACGTTCGCCAGGCCCACAGCGAGAACGGAATGACCACCGTCGGCGCGGTCGCCACCCCGGGCGTATAGCCTCGGTGCGCCACGGTGAGCGCGAGATGACCGACGCCGTGGACGCCGAAGCCGAGCAGCGTGGCTTGAAAGAACCGGGAGCCGCCGCCGGTCCGCGCGCCTGCGGCCGAGGCCGTCAGCACGATCAGCCCCATCAGTGAGATGGCCACCCGCGAGTGCGCGGGCGAGACCTCCGTTCGTAGCCATGCCGGCCCCGGCAGCGGCTTGCCGCCCTTGGCTGCGTTGGTTCGCGACCACCGCGACATCGTGAACCACTCTTCGGCGTCGTTGGCCAACCAGGCCAGGAACAGCCCCCACGTCACGGACTTCCGCATCTCGATCTACCCACTTTCATTACGTGATGTAACGTAACTATATGGCGACAGGGCGACCCCGCAATAGTGAGATAGACCAGGCGATCATCGCCGCGACGATCGACCTGCTGATCGAATCGGGCTACGCCGATCTCACGATCGAGGCGGTCGCCTCCCGCGCGAGGATCGGCAGGCCCACGGTGTATCGGCGCTGGCCGACCAAGGATGAACTCGTAGTGCGCGCGCTCATCGAGGCGGTTCCGCCGTTGGAGGCGCCCGACACCGGCGACGCGTTGCGCGACCTCACGGAACTCGCCGTCACCTTCGTGACCCGACTGGCCGCGTCACCACTCGGGCGAGTGGTGCTCGCGGTGCACGCCGACGTCTGCCGCAACGCCACGCTCGCCGGTCAGCTGCGCGAGCATTACCTGCGACCGCGAAACGACGTGATCACCGCCGTGATCGAGCGTGCCCGCCAACAAGGCGGGCTGCGCCCCGACCTGCCGACCGAGACTGTCCGCGACCTCGTGTTCGGCCCACTGGTCTATCACTGGCTGATCACCAGCGAACCCATGGACCGGACCGCCGCGGATACCCTGGTCGCGGCAACACGTCGCGCGATCAGTAACTGAGGCCACCAGTCATCGGTGAAGACCCGGATGCCCGAGAACCAGCACTTCCCGAGCTTGTTGAGCCATATCCGCCCGATTGCGGCGGCAGTAAGCGCTCCGTGCACCACTGAATCCATGTGCCGACGAGAAACGAGTCGACACTGGAACTGCCGACGGGCCGGATCAAGTCGCAAGCCCGAGTTGGCCATACGGAACCAGATGGTCGCGATCCACCGTGCTCTGCCAGCCCCGCTCGGTCGCCGCCAGCGCGTGGCCGCTTGCGGCGGGATCCCTCGGCCACGGCTCGCGCAGGTGGATCTGGATATCGTCCTGCAGAACCTGCACGAGCTCCATCGCGAACCCTTCGGCAGTTGTACTGCCCGGGTCACTGGGATCCAGGGCTATGGTCGTGCCGACCTCCGGTACCGAAATGCTCACCCACGCCGTCGGGATCGGACGCCCCGCCGACTCGTGGAAGCGGCGCCACTGTTCGGGGTACTCGGTGCCGACCTTTGCCGAGAAGCCGAGGGACCGTTCGATGTCGGCAGCGAGCAGGTGCGCGCCTCGGACCGCTTCAGAGATGTCCATAGGGTGATTCTCGACGGCGCAGGCCGATTCGCGCCCGCGAAATCCTGTTGCATGAGCGCTGCCGGCAGAAAGCGCCGTGGCCCCGAGCGTTTCGCTCAGGGCCACGATCGTGCGGCGGTTCCTACTTCTGCTCGTAGGTGGCGACCAGGGTCGCACGAGCCAGCGTGTGCGAGAACAGGTTGAAGCCCAGGTAGGCCGGGGTGGCGGTCTCATCGATGCCCAGGTTGTCGACGTCGACGGCGTGCACGACGATGAAGTAGCGGTGCGGGCCGTGCCCGGGCGGAGGGGCCGCGCCGACGAAGCCGTGGAAGCCGCCGTCGTTGCGCAGGGTGATCGAACCGGTCGGCATCGCGCCGCCCTCTTCGCCGCTGCCCGCGCCCGCGGGCAGGGAGGTCGCGCTCACGGGGATATCGGCGACGACCCAATGCCAGAAGCCGGAGGCGGTGGGCGCGTCGGGGTCGTACACCGTCACCGCGAAACTCTTGGTCTCCGCAGGGAAACCCGACCAGGACAGCTGCGGGGAGATGTCCTGGCCACCCGCCCCGAAGATGCCGCTGACCTGCTCATTTTTGAACGGCTGCCCGTCGGTGACGTCGTCGGAGGTGAGCGTGAACGACGGCACCTGCGGAAGCGCGTCGTAGGGGTTGTAGGTCATGAAACCTCTCTTCCGGATCGGATCAGCTGTGCAGTAGGAAGTGTTCCAGCACGCGGGTGCCGAATTCGAGGGCCTCCACCGGCACCCGCTCGTCGACGCCGTGGAACAGGGCGGTGAAGTCCAGCTCCGGCGGCAACTGCAACGGCGCGAAACCGAAGCAGCGAATACCCAAGCGGGCGAACGCCTTCGCATCCGTCCCGCCGGAGAGCATGTAGGGCACGGTGCGGCCGCGCGGGTCATGGGCCAGCACGGCGTTGTTCATCGCCTCGACCAGATCGCCGTCGAAGGTCGTCTCGTAGGAGTCGAGCTTGGTGATCCACTCGCGTTCGACGTCGGGGCCGATCAGCTCGTCCACCTCCCGCTCGAACTCAGCCTGCCGTCCGGGAACCACACGGCAGTCCACCACCGCCTCGGCGGTCTGCGGGATCACGTTGGCCTTGTAACCGGCCTGCAGCATGGTGGGGTTCGCCGTGTCGCGCAGGGTCGCGCCGATGATGCGGGAGATGGTGCCCAGCTTCGCCAGCTGGCCCTCGATGTCGGGACTCGCCGGATCGAACTCCAGACCCGTCTCCTCGGCGACGGCGGCGAGGAACGCGGCCACCGAATCCGACAGCACCAACGGGAAGGTGTGTTTGCCCAGACGGGCCACCGCGTCGGCGAGGATGGTGACCGCGTTGTCCTCGTGCAGGAATGAGCCGTGGCCCGCGCGGGCCTTGGCGCGCAACCGCATCCAGCCAAGGCCCTTCTCGGCGGTCTCCACCAGATACAGCCTGCGTTCGGTGCCGTCGGGCCGCGGCACGGTCAACGAGAACCCGCCGACCTCCCCGACCGCCTCGGTGACGCCGTCGAACAGATCGGGGCGGTTGTCCACCAGCCACTGCGAACCCCACTTGCCGCCGTTCTCCTCGTCGGCGAGGAAGGCGAAGACCAGATCGCGCGGCGGCACCGTGCCCTCGAGCTTGAACTGGCGGGCCACCGCCAGCGCCATCCCGACCATGTCCTTCATGTCGATCGCGCCGCGACCCCACACGTAGCCGTCGCGCACCGCACCGGAGAACGGGTGCACGCTCCAGTCCGAGGCCTCGGCGGGCACCACGTCCAGATGCCCGTGGATCATCAGCGCCCCGCGACTCGGGTCGGCTCCCTCCAGTCGCGCGAAGACGTTGCCGCGCCCCTCCGCGCCGGACTCGACGTACTCGGTGACATACCCCGCTTGATGCAGTTGGTCGGCCACCCACTGCGCACACTCGCGCTCCCCCTTGGTGGTGGCCAGGTCGCCGGTGTTGGAGGTGTCGAAGCGGATCAGCGTGCTGACCAGCTCCACCACTTCCGACACCGCGCGGGAGTTTCTGTTCGGGTCGAATCCTTCGCCAGTTGCGGACACGCTCCCTTTCCTACCACCCGCGCGGCAGGGCGAACGCGCGGACGGGTGTCACGGCGAGGCGACGCGGCCCGCACGGTGCGCGATCACCTTCGACAGGGTTGTCATCAGAGTGATCGGAACTCACACCGGATCGGGCGGCTGGACCTTGTCGGGGAACACCACCCGCACGAAGGCCCAGAACCGGAACACCATCCCCAGCGCGGTGCCGATCAACTGGGCGGCCACGAAGTCGGCCACGTTCTGGGTGAAGCGGGAGACCTCGGGCACCTCGAGATGCAGCACGTACCGCGACACCCACAGCGGCGCGGTGTTGATCGCGACGGCAAGGAAGCTGACCAGATAGAACAGCGCGGCCTCGTGATGACCGCGCCGCCCACCGCGTTCATCGAAGGACCACTGCTTGTTGAGCACATATGACAGCGTGATCGCCGCCAGCACAGCGACCACTTTCGCCGTCACCGGATGCGGCTCGAGCACAGTGCTCTTCAAGGTCAGGAACACCGCGGTGTCCAGCGTGAACGCTGCGACACCGACGGAAGCGAATCGGAATAGTTCTCGACGCCGTGCCTCGCCCCCCAGCGCGGACGTCACCCGGGCGAAAACGGGGCGTTCGGAAAACAGCACAGGTAAAGTCTCCGACACATGTCCCGACCCCACAACAAGATCGGCAGATTCACCGCACCGCCTGTTGCGCGAGTGCACGGTCGGTGGATCGCGGGCAGGTGAGTAGCGTGAAAAAGACCAAGCGGCGCAACGGTTCTCGGCCGGACCGCGTCGGCGCGGAGCCGATCGCCGTGATCGGCATGAGCTGTCGCTTCGCCGGCGGCGCCGACTCTCCGGAAGCGTTGTGGCGGTTGCTGATCGAGGAGACCGACGCGATCGCCGACGAGCCGCCGCCGGGCCGCTGGTCCGGCGACCACCGCGGGCGCGATCGTGCCGCAGTGGGCAAGACGGTGTCGGTCGCGGGCGGGTATGTGGCGGATGTCGCCGGTTTCGACGCCGAATTCTTCGGGATCACCCCGCGTGAGGCGGCCGATATGGATCCGCAGCAGCGCTTGGCGCTCGAATTGGCCTGGGAAGCCTTCGAAGACGCGGCGATCCGGCCCGACCGGGTGCCGGACACCGGCGTCTATTTCGCCAACAAATTCAACGATTATCGCGCCGTCAAACTCGCCAGGGGCGCCACCGCCATCACCCCGTTCACCAGCACCGGAGATGTCGAGGGTGTGATCGCCAATCGGGTGTCGTACTTCCTGGGTTTCGACGGTCCCAGCATGACCGTGAACGCCTCCTGCGCCGGATCGCTGGTGGCGGTGCACCTGGCCTGCCAGGCGTTGTGGACGGGTGAGAGCGCCCTGGCCGTCGCCGGTGGCGTGCAACTGAATCTGATACCGGAGACCGCGATCGGGTTGTCCGCGCTGGGTGTGCTGTCCGCACGCGGCCGGTCACACACCTTCGACGCCTCCGCCGACGGCTACGTGCGCGGCGAAGGCGGTGCGGTCGTCGTGCTCAAGCCGCTGCGACAAGCGTTGCGCGACGGCGACCGCGTCTACTGCACCCTGCTGGGCAGTGCCACCAACAACAACGGCAGGCACCGCTCCATGCCCGCCAGCAGCGCAGACGGTCAACGGCAGCTGTTGCGGCGGGCCTGCGCGCGAGCGGGTGTGGACGCCGCGACGATCGACTACGTCGAGGCGCACGGCACCGGCACCGCCGTCGGTGACCGCGCCGAATTGACCGCACTGGCAGAGGTTTACGGCACCGGCAGGCCGCCCGGCGCACCGCTGATCGTCGGCTCGGTCAAAACCAATATCGGACACACCGAAGCGGCCGCGGGCATGGCCGGACTGGTGAAAGTCGCGCTCGCCCTGTCGCATCGCCGGATCCCGCGCAGCCTCCACTTCGACCACGCACCCGCGGAATTCGATCCCGCCGCGACGGGAGTGCGCGTGGCCGACACCGCGATGGCGTGGCCGCGGCACGACGCCCCCGCGCGCGCCGCGGTGAGCGCGTTCGGTTTCGGCGGCTCGAACGCCCACGTCATCGCCGAAGCGGCACCCGCACACGATCCGGTCGATGACAGCGACGTCTCGCAGCGGCTGGTGGTGCTGTCCGCCCGCACCGAAGCCGCGCTGCGGGAACACGCTCATCGGCTGCGTGAGCGCCTCGTGCGCGACCCGGACATCCGCCTGAGCGACCTCGCGCACACGCTTGCCACGAGAACCGCCTTCCAGCATCGAATTTCGACGGTCGCCGACAACGTGGGCCAGGTTGTCGAATTCCTCGACGCCTACCTCGCCCGCGCTGGGAAGGACACCGACGGAGACGACCACGAGGCGCTGAATCTGCTGCTGGCGGCGGCTCTGCGTCCCAGCACAGTGGACCACCGCGACCTACTGCACGCGGTGGGAAGGCTGTTCGAGCGTGGCATCGAACCCGACTGGACTGCCGTGAACCCGGCGGGCCGCCCGGTCTCGCTGCCCACCTATCCGTTCCAGCGCGAACGGCATTGGGCGGACCCGCAGGCCCGCGGCGAGGCACCCGGGTCGCCCTCGTGGGACGCGGTGCCCATCGAAATCGCTGCCACTACTGGCATTTCGAGTCCAAGATCTCAGTCCGCGGCGGTCGCGGCGTCGGGCGCAACTGCCGAATCAGTCGATTCCATCGCGATGATCGACGACTCGGCGGCGCGCCCCGTGGCGATCGCGTCGAGTGACCCCACACGTTCCTCCGCGCCCGGCGTCGCTGCGCTCGCCGCCCTGGTCACCACCGAACTGGCCGAAGTCGTCGGCATAGAGCCCGACCGGGTGGCCGCCCGGCAGAACTTCGAACAGCTCGGAATCGGCTCGGTGCACGCCGTGGAGCTGTCGGCCCGACTCGGAGCCCGCCTCGGCATCGAGGTCCCCGCCGCCGTCATCTGGGGCTGCCCCACCGTGGAGCTGTTGGCCGCCGAACTCCACGCCCGCCTCGAACCCACGAACCCGGCGACGGCGCCCCCGGAACCCACTGCGTCGGCGGCGGACCCGCGACCGCCGGTGCAGGAGGAAGCTCTGTCGACCGCTGAACTGCTCGCATTGAGCCGGGAATTGCTCGGCTGAACCGAAATCGCGAGCGAGAGCATCTGCGGTGCAGTCGATTCGCGCTTTCGCTGCGGTCGATCGCACGCTCGTCCGGCCTGCGGGAGATCAGCCGGAGAGGTGGGACAGCGCGACGTCCTCCCAGTGGTCCGATCAGTGGGTTCGGGTGGTGCGCGTGGGTGCCGACAGGTGCCCTCGCGGGAAGATCCCACGACATGGTCCACCTGGCGCGCCCTGCGTCCACACATCGACGCACTCCTCAGCTACACCACTACCGACACCGTCCCCGGCATTTATGGGATGCACCAGGTGGGGCGGGACTACGCCGTGGGCGTTTCAGTGCGGCTGATGGCGCGCGGGATTTCGAGAGCGGCCAGTTTGTCGGGGTTGCGGATGCCGTAACCGCTGACGATCTGGTCGTCGGCGATGTCGAACACGAGGACGGCTTCCAGTTTGTCGCCGATATAGCACGCGAGTGCCGGTTGACTGTTGCAGTTCACTGTCTCGATGCGTACTTCCGGTCGCCGCTGAGCGTATTTGAAGACCGCCATGAGAATCGCGCCCACTCGTTCGGCGCCGACCATGACCAGCTCCGGCAGTGCGGTCACCTTGCCGCCGCTGTCAGTGGTCCAGGTGATGTCCGGCGCGAGCAGCGACAGCAAGCCTTCCATGTCCCCGGTGGTCGCGGCCGTGATGAAGCGTTCGGTGACCGCGGCGGTTCGGACGGTGTCGACGGGGCCGTAGCGCTTGCGCCGGGAATGGACATGGTTGCGGGCGCGGCGGGCGGTCTGATGCACGGCGTCGACGGATTTCCCTGTTGCGGAGGCAATTTCGTCGTAGTCGAAGCCGAAGACCTCACGCAGCACGAAGACCGCCCGCTCGGTGGGGGTGAGCGTTTCCAGCACGATCAGCATCCCCATCGAGACCGATTCGGTGAGTACCACATCGCTCGAGGCGTCACCGTCGGTGAGCAGCAGCGGCTCGGGCAGCCACGGTCCGACGTACTCCTCGCGACGACTGGCGCCGGCCCGCAACGCATTCAATGCCTGCCGCGTGACGAGCTGGGCCAGATAAGATTTCGTATCCCGGACCGTGGCCAGGTCCACCCCCCGCCACCGTAGATAGCTGTCCTGCAGCACGTCGTCGGCTTCGGTCGCCGAGCCCAGGATTTCGTAGACGATGGTGAACAGCAGCGGTCGCAGGTGAACGAAACGCTCGGTGTGCTCGTCGGTGGAGGTCACGGCTTCGGAACTCCCTGCGGCTCGGCTGCGCTCAGATCCTTACGCCTGCCCAAGCCCAGGAAGGTCGGGATCGCGCCGGGTTTGCGGGCTTCCTTGCGGATGGTCCCGATCGGGCCCGCGAGACCCACCCGTTCCTTGATCCACCCGGCAGTTCGCCCGCCGAGATACATCGGCACGGGTGTGTCGTCACGACGGCTGAACTGCATCGCACCCGCGCGGCTACCCAAACCCACGGTGCAGGCGGTGAAGGCCACGTCCAGCACAGCAGGTTCGTCCCCGGCGATGCGGGCCAGTACATTGTCGGCGGCCTGCGCGCCCAAGGGTTGGGCGGCATAGCAGCTCATCCGCAGTGGGCGGCCCGAGGGCGCGACCGCGTCCCCTGCGGCGACGATGCGTTCGTCATCGAGACTGGTCAACGTCTCGTCGGTCAGCAGCCGGCCCAGGTCATCGGTGCGCAGCCCACTGCGTGCCGCCAGTTCGGGCACCCCGAATCCGGCGGTCCAGATCGTGATCGCACCGGGCAGCACATCGCCGTCGGTCAGGACGACCCCGTCGCGCCGCACCTCGCCCACCCGCGCCTGATCACGCACCTCGACTCCATTCTCAGATAACCACTTCGCCACCGATCGCCGGGCCGGATTCGAGAAGTTCGCCGCCAACTTACCGCCGCCCACCAGTGTCACGGTACGGCCCTGCTCCACGAGTTCGGCGGCGGTCTCGATGCCGGTGAGCCCGCCGCCGACGACGACAATCGGCGCATGGACCGGCACGTCCGCCAGCGCCGCGCGCAGCCGCTGGGCGTGTTCGAATTCGGCGATTGGATAGGCGAATTCGGTGGCACCGGGCACCGACGCCGGCACCGCGGCGGTGCTGCCGACCGCGTAGACCACGTAGTCGTAGTCGAGCGCGCGCCCCGAACCCAGTTCCACCCGGCGGGCGGCGGTATCGATGCGGATGGCACGATCGACGATCATCCGCACCCCGGCGCCGAGCAGTGTGTCGTAGTCGATGGCAGCCTCATGGGTACCGGCCACGAACTGGTGCAACCGCATGCGCTCGACGAACCGCGGACGCGGATTGACCAGTGTGATCTCGACATCGCGCCGCAGCCGCAGCCGATTGGCCGCCACGGTACCGGCGTAACCGCCGCCGATCACAACCACTTTGGTGATGGCATTGAAATCAGTCATGCCCTCCAGACACGCCACACCGTCCAGATCTGACACGAAGTGACAGCCGTCACATTCGCAGCCCGTCGCCAGCCCGCCGAGATCGTCGGCTCGCGTACAGGCGAAGTGCACGAATCGGCAGTACAGGGCGGCCTGCGGGTCCTCCCAACGCAGGTATCGCGTCGCCGATCTGGAACATGTTCACTCAGAGGATGACGGCTTCCGGCAGCCCCCAGCCCCGCCGCAGGGCGGTCCGATGACGAATGCAGAACCACAGACCTCGACGCCGCGGTTCGGCACTGGTCGCCCGGCAGCGTCTTGGGCACGGTGATCGTGTCGACCTTGTCCATCGGGTTGGCCGCGAGCAGGTCGTGGCGCACGGCCCACCGGCAGATCGGCGGCGTCGGGGCCGATCTGTTGATCCGGGTATCTGAAGAGTGCGAGGACGCCGCGCGGTCACTCCTCGGCATACTTGGCCGCGATCGGTTCGAACCGGTCGACCTTCGGCGACGGCCACGGACCGTGCGGCAGGTCCCCGTCGCGAAGCCGAGCCCGGAAACCAGGAGTTATGCTGCCTGCGGTCCGGGCGGCCGGGTCTAGAAGGGGGCCATAGGTGTTGAGGCAGCACGAGTCGTTCGCCGGCTACGTGATCGAGGGCGTGCTCGGGCAAGGCGGTATGGGCACCGTCTATCTGGCGCGGCACCCGCGCCTGCCGCGGCTGGTGGCGCTCAAACTGCTCAATCGCGCGGTGTCCGAGGACCAGGAGCTGCGCAGGCGGTTCGAACAGGAAGCCAATGTGGTTGCGCGCCTGGAGCATCCGGGCATCGTCGGCGTCTACGACCGCGGCACCGAGGACGGGCACCTGTGGATTTCCATGCAGTACGTCCGTGGCACCGACGCTGCGCGGCTCGATCCCCGGAGCACCCGCTCCGAACAGGTCCTGCGGATCGTCGGCGATACGGCGAAGGCGCTGGACTACGCCCACAGCCGAGGTGTGCTGCATCGCGACATCAAACCGGCCAACATCCTGATCGCCGAACCGGAAGCCGGTCGCGAAACACATGCTCTGCTCACCGATTTCGGGATCGCGCGAATACTCGACGCCGATACCAAACTGACCGCCACCGGAACGTTCACCGCCACACTCGCCTACGCCTCGCCGGAGCAACTGTCCGGTGAGCCGGTCGATCACCGCGCCGATCAATACTCCCTGGGGTGCACCCTCTACACGATGCTGGCGGGGCAACCACCGTTCCCCTCGACCAATCCCGGTCAAATCGTCGCCGGACACATCGCCAAGCCGGTGCCGCGCCTCAGCGAAACCCGCCCCGAGTTGCCACGACGACTCGACGAGGTGCTCGCCCGTGCCCTGGCCAAGCACCGCGACGAACGATTCGCCAGCTGCGGCGACTTCGCCGCGGCCGCGGCGGCGGCCCTGCGCGGCGACGCTCTCGCCGTGGCGCCCGCGCCGACTTTCGTCGACCAACGCTCGGCCCACCCCGCCACGGCGGTCGACCCGTGGCCGCGTTCGGCCCCGACCCTGCTCAACCAGCCTTCGGAGCCCCGGTGGCGCGCCCAACACCTACCGCCGCTGCAGCCGCTCACGCCCATCCACGATCCGGCCCGGCCATCCGGCGTCGTTCCCAGGATCGGCGCTGTCGTCGCGTTCGGCTTCGGGCTGGTCTTCTGTCTGATCATCGCCAACGGGGTGATGGAGCTGACGACCCCGCATATCGAATACGGTCACCGCCAGACGCTGCGTGAGGTCGCCCTCGAACTTCTCGCCCCCATGGCGATCTCCACCACGATGGCACTGGTGCTGCTCGGCGGCTCGATCGCACTGTTCCGGCGCAAGCGAGCGGGCCGCATCGCCGTGGCGTTGGGTACCGGGATCCTCACGCTGGTCGGCTTGGTCGGAGCCGGAGCCGGTCTGGGTGGCGACAGCCGTACCAGCGACCTGGTTTTCGTCGGCACGCTCCTGTTTTTCTCCTGTACGGGGCTGCTGTGCACCCTGTCCCCCGCGACCAGGCGCTGGCTCGCTGACAAGCGTCCCAGGAACCGGCCATGAGCCCGCAGAGCGCTCAGGGCACCACCACGATCTTTCCGGTGGCCCGGTTGCCCTCCATGTACCGATGGGCCGCGACGATGTCGTCCAGACCGAAGACACGGTCGAGGTTGGGTCGATAGACACCGGCCTCGACTTCGTCGACGACGCGCTGCAGCACGGCCGCGCCCGCGCTGCCCTTCAGGTTGTCGCTGTGGAAAGCCGTCAGTTTGGTTCCGGACGGGATCATCGCTATCGGTTCGAAGTCCGAGATCAGCCACCCACTCAGCGAACCCGCCACACATACCGTGCCGCCCCGGCGGACCAGGCGCAGCGAGTCCACCGCCGTGCGCGCTCCGACGAGATCCAGCACGTAGTCGGGCCCTTCGGGCCAGACCGCCTGCACGCCGGCCGCCAGCGACCCGCCGTCGTCGACGAGTACGTGGTCGACGCCGATCGCGGTCAGCGCGTCGATCTTGTCGTGCCGTCGGGTCGTGGCAGCGATCTCGATGCCGCGGCCGGACGCGATCGACGCTGCCGCCATACCCACCGACGATGTCCCACCGCGAATCAGCAACCGCCCCTGGCTATCCGCCACGATGCCCAATGCGTCGAGTGAGCCCTGCGCGGTCAAGTATGTCTCGGGCAGTGCGGCCAAGACCTCCCACGGCAACCTGGTGGTGACCGGCATCAGCAGCGAATTCGGCAACAACGCGTACTGCGCGTAGCCGCCGTCGAACTCCCGGCCCATCTCACCCATCACCGCCGCGACGGTCGCGCCGACCGGCAACATGGGATCGGTCGAGGCTGCCACGATTCCCACACATTCGATCCCGAGCACACGGGGGAACCGGACGTTCGGGGAATGTCCCTGACGGGTTCGCAGCTCCGATCGGTTCAAGCCCGCGCCCTTCACCCGCACCAGGCTCCAGCCCTCCCGAATCGCTGGTACCGGTAGCTCACGGATCTCCAGTACCTCCGGGTCACCCGCCCGTACACAGACGGCCGCTCGCATCGTCGTACTCGTCGTCTCACGCCGCATCGGGGCGGCGGTGCTGTCTGAATGGAGGTCATTGCGCATGCGTCCACTGTCGCCAGCCGATCGTGTGGCCGTCTACCGATAGAATGCCAACTCATGCCCGTTGGCCGCCAACTTCCCCGGCTCGGCCCGACATCCCAGCTGTGGCCGTCCGGAGGGGTGCACCTGTGGCCGTCGGGGGGAACGAGCTCGGTGCACTCCCATCCGCGTGGACACCTGGTCTACGCGGCTCGCGGCGTCCTGTCCGTGCACACCGAACAGGGCACATCGATCGTTCCGGCCAATCGAATCGCGTGGACCCCTGCCGAGTTCACGCACTACCATCGGGCGCACGGCGACACCGACATGCGGATCGTCTTCCTACCCCCATCCCAGGCGCGGCTCGTGCCGGACCGTCCCGCCGTGTTCCTGGCTTCCGGCCTCGCCCGCGAAATCTTGCTCACCCTCACGAGCCCACGCGACCACGACCGCGCCGCGCGCGCTCGCCTTCGCCGCGTCCTCGTCGATGAACTCCAGGAAGCACACGAACAGCCACTCGTGCTGCCGAAACCCCATGACGACCGGTTGCAAGCGATTGCGCGGATCCTCTCCGAGAACCCCGCGGACAACACGTCACTGGCCGAACTCGGGCGCACGATCGGAGCCAGTGCCCGCAGCCTCAGCCGCCTGTTCCACAACGAACTCGGCATGACCTTCTACGAGTGGCGCACCCAGCTCCGCGTCTACCACGCACTCGTCCTGCTCGCCGACGGCCACGACACCACCCGCGTCGGCCACGCCTGCGGCTGGGCGAACCCCAGCAGCTTCATCGCCGCTTTCACCAACCTCGTCGGCACCACCCCGGGCCGCTACCGCACCACTCCATGACCTCGGCACCACATCACAAGGCCCCGCCCGTCGGTGGCGACCAACGACGTCGACCTGACGACGGGGCGAGCGCGCGCTGGTAGCGCTCGCTGATCGTCCGCAGGGTCCGCACCAGTTCGGGTGAGTCCACGATCTCGAAGTCGGCGCCAAGCAGCCCGAGGTAGAGCGCCAGCATTTCCGGATGGTCGGAGCCGGGTTCGAACGCGCACCGGTCCTCGCTCAACGGCTCGACGTCGACGGGAATCGGGAGTCGGCTGCGCACGTGATCCGCGGGCGCGTGCACGATCACCCTGGCGCGGAAGCGCCACGTCGACTCGCCGATTCCGCGGGCGACTCGTGCGGTGATCTCATGGTCTGGCGGCAGCGGCCGCGGCGTAAAGCGGGGGCCGGTCGGTGTGCGGGGCCGCATCCTGTCGACGCGAAAGGTCCGCCAGTCAACGCGGTCGAGGTCCCAGGCCATCAAATACCAGCGTTGTCGATCGTTGATCAGACGATAGGGCTCCACCGAACGCCGACCGGCGGCCCCCGAATGCGTCTGGTAGTCGAACCGCAGTCGTTCATGGTCGCGGCAGGCGTCGGCGATCACGGTCAGCACATCCGGGTCGACGAGCGGGCCGCGCGGGGGAAGCGCGAGAGTGTGCGACCCGAAGGCGTCGACGCGACGGCGCAGCCGCGACGGCAATATCTGTTGCAGTTTCGTCAGTGCACGCAACGAGGTCTCTTCGATGCCCGCGATGGAACCGGCTGCGGCGCTGCGCATCCCGATCGCGATCGCGACCGCTTCGTCGTCGTCGAGCAGCAGCGGCGGCAGCGCACCTCCGACACCCAGCCGGTATCCACCGTCGACACCCGGCCGAGCCTCGACGGGATAGCCGAGCCGTCGCAGGCGGTCGACGTCGTTGCGGACGGTGCGCACGGTGACCTCCAGTCGAGCGGCCAACTCGGGTCCGGTCCAGTCGCGGCGCGCTTGCAGCAGCGAAAGCAGACGAAGCAGTCGTGCCGAGGTTTCGAACATTGATCGATCTTCTCCCGAATCGAGGAATCAACCTTTCCGCAATTGCAACTACCTTATGTTTCACCAGCGCGAAACGCTCGCCCGAGCCGACAGAGAGAACCCCAATGAGTGACGCAGTCCAGCCCTTTCGCATCCACATCGCGCAGTCCGATCTCGATTACCTGCACCATCGGCTCGCCGATGCCCGCTGGCCGGCCGAGTTGCCCGATGCCGGCTGGAACCGCGGCATACCGCAGCTCTACCTGAAGGAGCTGGCCGAATATTGGCGCACCGGCTACGACTGGCGTGCGCAGGAAGCCGCGCTCAATTCCTACCCGCAGTTCACGACCGAGATCGACGGCCAGCGCATTCATTTCCTGCACGTCCGCTCCGGCCGAGCGGACGCGACGCCACTGCTGATCACCCATGGCTATCCCAGCGCGGTCGCCGAATTCCTCCACCTCATCGAGCCTTTGGTCGACCCGGCCGAGGGGCCTGCGTTCCATGTGGTCGCGCCGTCGCTGCCCGGTTATGCCTTCTCCACTCCGCTCAGCGCGACCGGCTGGGCGATGGGCCGCACCGCGAACGCGTGGATCGAGCTGATGCGCAGGCTGGGCTACCAGCGCTACGGGGTTCACGGCGGCGACGTCGGCGCAGGCATATCCGGCCTGGTCGGCGCCCGCGACAGCGAGCATGTCATCGGCGTCCACGTCGTGACCGATCCGCTGACCGCCGCCAATGTGGCGACGTTCCTTCCCGGAATGGCCGAGCGCCTCGATGCCGACGACCCGGTCGACAAGCTGATCCTCGAGCGCATGGACGCGTTCCGCAAGGAGGGTTCCGGATACTTGTCGATCCAGCAGAGCCGACCGCAGACCATCGGTTACGGTCTCGTCGATTCGCCGCTACTTCAGCTAGCGTGGATCGCCGAGAAGTTCGAGGAATGGACCGACTTGCCGATCGATCGCGACCAATTGCTCACTACCGTCAGCCTTTACTGGTTCACCGGAGCGGGCATCACCGCGGCGCACACCCTCTATGACCAAGCGCACTCCTCGGATTGGGGCGCGCCCGCGGTACCGCAGGGCTTCGCGGTGTTCAGTGCGGACGAGACCGTGCGCAAGGTAGTCCCGGCGCCGCCGGACGCGCACTGGACCGAATTCGAGCACGGCCTGCACTTCCCGGCCATGGAGGCGCCGGCTCAACTGGCAGCTGATCTGCGAACATTCTTCGAACATCTGCGATAGCCCGAACCCGATGCGGTCGGCGAACAGTGGTGCCGATCAGAGGCGTGTCGCGGTGCGGACGAGGTCGGCAACGGCTTTGGATCTGCTGTGTGGCGGCCAGGCGATGACGGTCGTGACCACAGGTGCGTCCGGCACCGCCACCACGGCATGATCGTCGCGTAGCTGAGTTCGCAGCGACTCGGGCACGACCGCGCAGGCCAGTCCGAGCGCGATCAGTTGGAGCAGTTGGGTATGGTCGCGCACCCGCGGGCCGGGGCCGTCCGGATAACTTCCATCCCGTCGCGGCCAGCGCGGCAGAGGCAGATCCGTCTGGGCGTTGAGTTCGGCGAACGACAGATGCGCCCGGTCGGCGAGGGGATGACCCGCGGGCAGGACCACCACCTGCTGTTCAGTATGCAGATCCTCGGTGTCGAATCCGGCTGTCGAGTCGTAGGGCCGGTGGAGCAGCGCAACGTCGGCACGCCCGTTGCGCAGCAGAATTTCCGGTTCGCCGGGCCCGCACAGCATCACCTCGACGGCCACGGCGCCCGGTTCGGCGGCGTAGGCGTCCAGCAGCTTCGACAACAGTTCCCTGGACGCGCCGGCCTTGGTGACCAGCACCACACCCGGCTGGTCGGCCGCGGCGCGGCGGGTGCGGCGCTCGGCGGCTTCGACCGCGTCGAGCGCGGTCCGGGCCTCGCGCAGCAGCACCGTCCCGGCCTCGGTCAAGGCGATGGCGCGAGCGGTGCGGTGCAGCAGAACGACTCCGAGCCGCCGCTCGAGCTGCTGGATGGCTCGCGACAGTGGTGGTTGCGCCATGGAGAGCCGTTGCGCCGCTCGCCCGAAGTGCAACTCCTCGGCGACGGCGACGAAATATCGCATCTCCCGCGTCTCCACCAGGCCATGGTAACCGGCGATGACCTCGACCGATACCCGTGCGGTATCGACGCAAACCCGACCGGTCTTGGACGCCGCACCCGCAGCCGCAGCAGGATCGACGGTGTGAGTGAACAGACGATCGCGCTGGTGACCGGCGCGAACAAGGGAATCGGATACGAGATCGCCGCAGGCCTGGGCGCGCTCGGCTGGCGAATCGGTGTGGGCGCGCGGGATCGGCAACGCCGCGACACCGCGGTGGAGAAGCTGCGCGCGGCCGGGACCGATGCGTTCGGTGTGCCGCTCGACGTGACCGACGACGCGAGCGTGGCCGCGGCGGCCGAATTGATCGCCGACCAGGCCGGCGGGCTCGACGTCCTGGTCAACAACGCCGCGATCACCGGCGACCTGCCGCAGACACCGACCACCGTCGATCCCGCGACCGTGCGAATCGTCGTGGAAACCAACGTGATCGGGGTCATTCGGGTCACCAACGCGATGCTGCCGATGCTGCGCGCCTCGGCCTCACCGCGAATCGTCAACATGTCCAGCAGCGTCGGCTCGCTCGCCCTGCAAACCACACCCGGCATCGACATGGGCCCGGTTCCCGCCGCCTACTTGGCGTCGAAGACCTTCCTCAACGCCCTCACGGTCCAATACGTCAAGGAACTCAGCGACACCAAAATCCTGATCAACTCCGGCTGCCCCGGCTTCACCGCCACCGACCTCAACGGCTTTCGCGGCGTCCGCACACCGCAACAGGGCGCGGCCATCGCGATTCACCTCGCGACCCTGCCCGACGACGGACCGACCGGCGGATTCTTCGACGACGCCGGAACAGTGCCCTGGTGACAAGAACACCGTTGCCGCCCGTTCCCGTTCTCGACGTCAGCTGCGCGCCGCGCGCCGAGGGAGAAGCAAGACCATGACAAAGGCAGTCAGATACGACGAGTTCGGCGGAATCGAGGTCTTGCGGGTCGACGACGTCGACCGGCCCGTACCCGAGGACGGGCAGGTCCTCGTGCAGGTAAGGGCGGCTGGCATCAATCCCGGTGAGGCGGCCATCCGTACCGGCGCGATGGCCGACATCTTTCCCTCGACATTTCCGTCCGGGCAGGGCAGCGACCTCGCTGGGGTTGTCGCCGAGGTCGGCGCCGGAGTCGACCGATTCTCGGTCGGCGACGAGGTGATCGGGTTCTCCGAGAAGCGGGCCGCCCAGGCCGAGGTGGTCCTGGTCGACGTCGACAACCTCACACCCAAACCGCGCAACGTCTCATGGGAGGTGGCGGGCGGCCTCTACGTCGCCGGCGTGACCGCCTGGCGGGCAGTGCATTCCGTACAGCTCGAGCAGGGCGAGGCCGTTGTGGTCTCCGCGGCGGCCGGCGGAGTCGGCTCGCTCGCCGTACAGCTCGCTCGCCGTGCCGGAGCCATCGTCATCGGCCTGGCGAGCGAGCGCAACCACGAATGGCTGCAAAGCCACGGCGTGATTCCGGTCGCCTACGGAGCCGGCGTCGCCGAACGGATCGAGACCGCCGCACCGGGCGGCGTCGATGCCTTCATCGACACCCACGGCGGCGGCTACGTCGAACTGGCCCTGGCTCTCGGCGTCTCGGTCGAACGGATCGACACCATCGCCGATTTCGCGGCAGCCGCGAAGTACGGAGTCAAAACCGAACCCGGAACCGACGCCAGGCCCGGCGCCGAGGTGCTCGCCGAATTGGCCGCCCTGATCGCCGACGGACACCTCGAAGTCCCGATCGCGAACGTCTACCCGTTGGTGCAGGTCCGCAAGGCCTACACCGAACTCGAACGCCGCCACACCCACGGCAAGATCGTGCTCGAGCCCTGACCTGCACCAACACAATGCAGCCTGCTCCGAACGGCCTCGCTCATTGCCGCGGCGCGTGCCTCCGTGGTGATGGGCAACGCGGACGGACCAGGCGAATCCCGATCTGTCCTGGCTTCGAACGCGTCCGAAGGGCCGAACTGCATCGAGTTGCGGTAGCCGCGGCTGTCGCGGCTCGGCACATCAGGCCGTTGCTCCGCGCGGTTTTTCCGTCTGGCATCAGTCCGTCAAAGGAGACGTGCGCTTAGTTGGCGCCGCGTCGGCGCCGCGCCTCCCGCAACTCGGGGTCGAGACGTTCACGCATGAAACCGTCGGCCCCTGGGCCGGCGAGGAAGGCGAGGTCGACGGCCGAGAGGGGGCGTCCGCTGTGCTGGTCCACGAGGCCGGGCATGACCTCCTCCCCGGTGTCCCGATCGGTGAGGACCACGCTCGGCGCATCCGATCCCGTGTGTTTGCGGCCCCAGGCGTACAGGGCGACGAGGACCGGAGAAAGGTCTTGCCCCTTGTCGGTGATGACGTACTCGTAGCGGGGCGGGGACTGGCTGTAGCGCCTGCGTTCGAGCAGCCCGGATTCGACCAAAGTGCGCAATCTCCTGGTCAGCATATTCGGGGCGATGCCGAGGTTGCGTTCGAACTCGTCGAATCTGGTGAACCCGTCCAGCGCGTCGCGCACGATCAGCAGCGTCCACCAGTCGCCGACATACTCCAGAGCGCCCGCAATCGGGCACCCCATCGCCTGGAAACTCGTTCGCCGCACCTGCTGATCCTTTCGCCATCCACAGTAACCCTACAGTAACTTGCATAATAGTAGTTACCGGTTCTAGCGTGGGCGTCGCAGCCGGACCACGAGCTGCCACATCTCACCCTGGTGAACGATCGGAAGGCGCACTTGTGACTTTCTCCCCCGACAGCCCCCGAACCACCACGCTCGTCATCGGTGCGGGCGGACGACACGGCGGCACCGGCTCACATGTCGTGCGGCGTCTTCGTGCACACGACCACGCGGTCCGCGTGCTGGTCCGCGCGGATGACGAACGCGCACAACGCCTTCGCGCTCTCGGCGCGCAAATCGTCGTGGGCGATCTGCTGGATCGCCGGACGCTGGATGCGGCCGTGCGGGACGTGGACACCGTGTATTTCACCTATCCGGTCGCTCCCGGCATCGTGCAGGCCGCCGCCGATCTCGCCTCCGCGATCCGGCATGCCGAGACCACGCCGCGGCTGGTCGTGATGTCCATGGCGGTCTCGGCCCCCGACAACCCCAGTGGGCTGGGACGCGCGCAATGGGCCGCTGAACAGGTGCTGTCCTGGGCGGGACTGGAACCGACGATCTTACGGATCAAGGCCCTGTTCTACGAGAACATCGTGCTGTTGCACGCCGGATCCATCCGCCAGACCCGCAGCTTCGCCAACAGTTTCGGCGATGCGGCGGTGCCGTGGATCAGCGGTCTCGACGCCGCCGATCTCGCCGTGGCGGCGCTGACCGACCCGGCGCGATACCCTCGCGGCACCACGCTCTACCCGCAGGGGGCGACCGTGCACAGCCACGCCGAGATCGCCGCTCTCATCGGAGCCGAAACGCGAACACCGGTCCGATACACCCCCATCCCTGCCGGTCAATGGCAGCGCGAACTGGAAGCCCTCGCACACAAAGGCACCGAACCATCCATCAATCCAGCCATGGCGCAGCACATTTCGGCCATCGGCGCGATGTTCTCCCAGCTGCCCTCGGCCCCGCCGGTCGATACCACCGCACTCACCGAGGCCATCGGCCGTTCGCCGCAGACGTTCGCCGAGTTCCTCCGCGAACACAGTCACCAATTCGTTGCGGCCCCCGGACGTTGATCCATCGGATCCCGGCGTGTGCGCACTAGTGGGCAGCAACGCTTCATGTACCAGGTGACACGATTCTCACTGGCACGTCCCCCGTGGGTTCACGCTGACTGAAGGACTTTCAGCCGGAACTCACGGCATTTCGGTGTGTGACACCGGGATTCGCGGTGAGTTCCGG
>NZ_JBSGIB010000019.1:0-151692 GCF_053604885.1 Nocardia sp. NPDC003999 | reverse complement strand
CCCCCGACATCCACCAAGCCCTCACCGAGCTCGCGCGCGCCCACAACTGCACCCTGTTCATGGTCGTGCACGCCGCCCTGGCGGTCCTGCTGGCCCGCCTCACCGGCGACCCCGACGTCGCGATCGGCACCCCCATCGCCGGACGCGGCCAACGCGCCCTCGACGAACTGGTCGGCATGTTCGTCAACACCCTCACCCTGCGCACCCGCGTCGAAACCGGCATGAGCTTCACCGAACTCATCGACCAAGCCCGCGAAACCGACCTCGCCGCCTTCGCCAACGCCGACATCCCCTTCGAACGCGTCGTCGAAATCGTCGCCCCCGGCCGCGCCACCACCCACAACCCCCTGTTCGGGGTCGTGCTGTCGTTCCAGAACAACGAACAACCCACCCTCCAGCTGCCCGGCCTCACCGTCACCGCCCTGGACACCGACACCGTCGCCGCCAAATTCGACCTGCAAGTCAACATCAACCCCCACCACCACGACGACGGCACCCCCGCCGAACTCGACACCATCCTCACCTACGCCACCGACCTCTTCGACGAAACCACCATCCACACCCTCGGCCACCGACTCGAACGCATCCTCACCACCATCGCCACCAACCCCCACACCCCCATCGGCGACATCGACATCCTCGACCGAACCGAACGGGAAATGGGCACGGCCAGAAGCGTTCCCACCCCGCCGCCGAACTCGGCGGCGACCGCGGGCACCACACTCGCCCAAACACTCGTGGCCGCCGTCGAGGACGATCCGGACGCCCCCGCCATCCTGTCCGGCGACGACGAGCTGACCTACCACGATCTGGAGACCCGCTCGTCGCGTTTGGCGCGGGTGCTCATCGCACGGGGCTGCGGCCCCGGCGCGGGCGTGGCACTGCGTCTGGATCGCGGCATGGAAGCGGTCATCGCGACCTGGGCCGTCCTCAAAACAGGCGCCGCCGTCGTCCCCGACACCGCACTGCCCGACGACCTCGAGGCCAAAGTCGGCCTCACCCTCGGCGATCCACCCACCGGCACCCTCGACTGGCTCGCCCTCGACGACCCCGCCGTCATCGCCGAGATCGCCGCCGAATCACCCCGCCCGGTCACCTACGCACACCGCACCCGGGCACTGACCGGCACCGACCCGGCCTTCGTCGGGGACCAGACCCTCAGCTACGACGATCTCGCCATCGCGGCTGCGCAACTGCGCGACCGGGACGAACTCACCTACGAGTCCGAGATCCCCTACCGCGGCGAACCGAGATCCTCCGCCGTTGTCATCAAACTAGTCGCCGCCGGGATGGTCGGCGCGGCGGTCGTCCTGGACACCGACGAGGAGGTGCAGGCCGACGAATGCGTGACCGGTTGATCGTTCCGGCCGCGCCGGAGCCGGATCGGCGACTTCGGCCGAGCAGAGCTCAACTGAAGTGGACGACCGAGAGGGTGCCTGCGACGATGCAGTACATGGCGAACGGCAGTAGGGTCCGGGTCTGGAAGTAGCGCTCCAGGAACCGTACTGCCAGCCACGACGACACCCCGGAGACGATGGCTCCGAACAACACCGGTCCACGGATGCCTTCGGTTTGCGGGCCGACCAGTTCCGGTAGTTCCAGGACTCCCGCGCCGAGGATCGCCGGAGTGGCCAGCAGGAAGGCGAATTTCGCCGCGTGCTCGTGCGCGAGACCCCGCGACAGGCCGCCGACCATGGTCAGGCCCGCACGGCTGAAGCCGGTCAGCAGCGCGCCGACCTGCGCGAAGCCGATGCCGAGAGCGTCCGCTGTCCCGAGGGCGGCCAGCGGCCGGTCGGATTGGCGCCGGGTCTCCGCCTCGGCCGTGAGGGTGCCTCTGCGGGCTTCCCGCCGAGCGAACCGCCGCCCGTATTCGGCCAGCGACGGCTCGTTCCGACGGCGCAATCCCTCGCCGACGATCAGCACGATGCCGTTGAGCGCGAGAAAGATACCGGCGTAGAAAGGCGTCCCGAACAGCGCGTGCAGCGGATGTTCCAGCAGGAAGCCGAGCACGCCGACCGGAATGGTGGCGACGACGATCGACCAGGCCAGCCGCTGGGGGATGGTGTCGAGGCGGCCGGTGCGCAGCGTGGTGAAAAAGCCCGCCACGATGACGCACCAGTCGCGCCAGTAGTAGCCGAGCAGCGCCACCGCCGTCGCCACGTGCAGCGCCACCACGAACGCCAGATACGGTGTGCCCGCACCGGACTCGCCCTCGCCGGTCAACTTCTCCCAGTCGCCTCCGAGCCATGCCGCGACCAACACGGAGTGCCCCAGGCTGGAAATCGGGAACAGTTCGGTGACACCTTGCACCGCCCCGATGACTGTCGCTTGAAAGTAAGTGAGCATCGCCCCGAGTCTCGCACGCACACAACGCAACCGCGTGAGGGCCTCTCGCGGCCGGCGACGACGGCGGTCCCGCCGCGACGGTGGCGCTGTCGTGGCGTGACCGGAATGTCGTTGTGCGGCAGCCAAAGCCGCGGAAGGACCGTCGGAGCTCGCAGAGGATCGACGAGACGAAGAGGGCACGCGGCTTCGGAATCCATGGGCGGTGTGGCCGGGATCCAGGTGGGGGGAAGCCGCACCGGCGCGGCAAAGCAGCTGGTCCCGAACACATCACAGAGGATCTGTGACGTCGATCATTTGATCACCGTCGGCGAGCTCGATGCCGTTCAGGCGGTGGCGCCGGAGGATTCGGCGAGCATGTCGAGGGCAATGTCGATGATGAGGTCCTCTTGCCCGCCGACCAGCCCCCTGCGTCCCACTTCGAGCAGGATCGTGCGCACGTCGATGCCGTAGCGCCGCGCGGCGGTTTCGGCGTGCCGCAGGAAGGACGAGTAGACCCCGGCGTAGCCGAGCGTGAGTGTTTCGCGGTCCACGCGCACCGGGCGGTCCTGCAGTGGCCGCACCAAGTCGTCGGCGGCGTCCTGTAGCGCGAACAGATCGCAGTTGTGCTTCCAGCCGTGCAGGTCGGCGACGGCGACGAAAGGTTCGATCGGGCAGTTGCCCGCTCCGGCGCCGTGCCCGGCGAGCGAGGCGTCGACGCGGGTGACGCCTTCTTCGACCGCCACGACGGAGTTGGCCACCGACAGCGAGAGGTTCTCGTGGGCGTGGATCCCGATCTCGGTGCCGGGGTCGAGCACCTCGCGGTAGGCGCGGACCCGGTCACGGATTCCGTTCATGGTCAGCCGGCCGCCGGAGTCGGTGACGTAGACGCAG
Source organism: Nocardia sp. NPDC003999 (assembly GCF_053604885.1). NCBI lineage: Bacteria > Bacillati > Actinomycetota > Actinomycetes > Mycobacteriales > Nocardiaceae > Nocardia > Nocardia sp. NPDC003999. The sequence continues at coordinate 148,476 of NZ_JBSGIB010000019.1, read as the reverse complement.
TGCGCCCCATACGATTCCATGAGTTTCGCTTGTTCGGCCAGGCGAGCCGGTTCGGCCATGTGCGACATCATCAGGAATCCGGAGACGTCCATGCCGAGTTCCCGTGCGGTGGCGATGTGCTGGGCGGATACGTCGGCTTCGGTGCAGTGGGTGGCTACGCGCACCGAGCGCACGCCGAGCCGGTAGGCGTGCTTGAGTTCTTCGATGGTGCCGATGCCGGGCAGCAGCAGCGTGGTCAGTCGGGCGTGGGTGAGGTTGTCGGCGGCGGCTTCGATCCATTCCCAGTCGGTGTTGCTTCCCGGGCCGTAGTTCAGGCTGCCGCCGGCGAGGCCGTCGCCGTGGGCTACTTCGATGCCGTCGACACCGGCGGCGTCGAGCGCCGCCACGATCCGGCCGACGTCGGCGGGCGTGATGCGGTGGCGCACGGCGTGCATGCCGTCGCGGAGTGTGACGTCTTGGATGAACAGTCCGGTGGTCATCGGCGCGCTTCCTGTCCCGCCGGCGCCGCGGCGATCGTGTCGGCGAGGGATTCGGCGTAGCGCACGGCCGCCGAGGTCATGATGTCCAGATTTCCCGCGTAGGCCGGGAGGTAGTGGGCGGCGCCTTCGACCTCGAGGAACACCGTCACCTGATGGGTGGGCGCGGCCGCGTCGGGGCCGAGCAGGGTGTGCACCGGCTGGTCGTCGGGGACGGTGGTGATCTGGACTTGCTGCTTGAGGCGGTAGCCGGGGACGTAGGTGGCCACGTGCGCGATCATCTGCTCCACGGATTCGCGAATCGCCTCATGGGTGCCGGGATCCGGGGCGGTGACCAGGCACAGCACCGTGTCGCGCATGATCAGCGGCGGGTCCGCCGGATTGAGGATGATGATGGCTTTGCCGCGCCGCGCGCCGCCGACCGTTTCGATCGCGTGCGCGGTGGTTTCGGTGAACTCGTCGATATTGGCCCGCGTGCCGGGCCCCGCGGACTTCGAGGCGATGGACGCGACGATCTCGGCGTAGGCGACCGGCGCCACGCGCGAGACGGCGGCGACGATCGGGATGGTGGCCTGCCCGCCGCAGGTCACCATGTTGACGTTGGGCGCGTGCCGGTGCTCGTCCAGGTTCACCGCCGGGACGACGAACGGGCCGAGCGCGGCGGGTGTCAGATCGATCAGGCGTTTGCCGAGAGGTTCGAGCACCGCGGCGTGGGCGGCGTGGGCTTTGGCGGAAGTCGCGTCGAAGACCACATCGATCTCGCCGAAGTTCGGCAGTTCCAGCAGGCCCTGCACGCCGTCGGACGTGGTGGGGACGCCGAGCCTGCGGGCGCGGGCCAGACCGTCGGATTCCGGGTCGATGCCGACCATCGCGCCCATCTCCAGGACGGTCGAGTGCCGGATCACCTTGATCATCAGATCGGTGCCGATATTGCCCGATCCGATCACCGCGACTTTGAGCTTGGCGGGGCTGTCGTTCATGGTTTCACTCCCGAATGAAGGTCGCGGTCACCGATCCCAGACCGGTGATGTCCGCGGTGACGGTTCCAGGGCCCTGGATCGGTGCCATCGGTCCGAGCGCTCCGGAGAGCACTGTCTGCCCGGCGCGCAGTGGCCGGCCGAACTCGCGAGTGGTCCGCGCCAGCCAGGCCAGGGCGTGCAGCGGATCGCCGAGGCAGGCCGCGCCGGTTCCCGTCGACACCTCGACACCGTCGATCGACATCCGCATCTGTGCCGTGACGGGCTCGAAGGAATCGAGGGTGCGGCGTTCGGCGCCGAGCACATACAAACCGCTCGAAGCGTTGTCGGCGACGGTGTCACCGAAGGTGATGTCCCAACCGGCGATGCGGCTGTCGACGATCTCCAGCGCGGCCACGGCGTAGTCGACCGCGCCGCGGACCTGCTCGTCATCGAGCGGCCCCTCCGCCAGGTCCGCGCCGAGCACGAACGCGATCTCGGCTTCGACCTTCGGCTGCAGCAACCGGCTCAGCGGCACGGGCGTGTCCTGCCGGTAGTACATGTCGTCGAACAACACTCCGAAGTCCGGTTGATCGACACCGAGCTGCCGCTGCACCGCCGGGGAGGTCAAGCCGATCTTGCGTCCGACCAACCGCGCGCCCGCCGCGATGCGCTCGGCGGTCAGCAGTTCCTGCACCGCGTACGCGGCGGTCACGTCGTCGGAACCGATCAGATCGCGCACCGGTGCGCACGGGGTGCCGGAGCGGGCGGCCGCGCTGAGCAGGTCGGCGGCGGCGATCGTGGCGGTGTCGGCGGCCACGGAGCGTCGGTCAAGGCCTGGGGGTGTTGGCATCGGAAAGTCCCGGATCTCGTGAGGGGTGAAACAGTGCTCTCACTGTCGCCGCAGGTGGGACGCATCCGCCAGCATTGCGTTCCACTGAGCCGAACGCCGCCGCGGTAGAGTGAGCGGGTCCGGAGGTTGGAGGTCGACCGTGTCATCCGCGTTCGCTGGTCGTGCGATTGACGGTTCGACCGTGCTCGGCAAGATCATGGCCGTGCTCGAGGCGTTCTCGATCGACGACACCGCGTTGAGCCTGGCCGAGCTGGGACGGCGGACCGGCATTCCGAAGGGCACTCTGCACCGGGTCCTCGCCGACATGGTGGCGGTCCGACTACTGGACCGGACCGACGCCGGGTATCGGCTCGGAAGCTATGTTTTCGAGCTCGGGATGCGCGCATCGGTCGAACGGAGTCTGCTCGAAGTGTCCATTCCATTCCTGGAGGAACTCAACGCGCGGATCCACGAGACCGTGCATCTGGGCATTCTCGACGGCACGGATGTCGTCTACCTGACGAAGATCGGCGGACGCAGACAGGCCAGCGCCCCCTCACGCATCGGGGGCCGCATGCCGGTGCACTGCACGGCCATCGGCAAAGTACTACTGGCCAACGCCGACGCGGCGCTTCGTGACCAGGTGCTGGCCGCGCCGCTGCGCCGCTACACCCCACGGACGATGGCCCTACCGGGCACGTTGCGCACCCAGCTGGATCGGATCGCCGCCGATGGAGTGGCCTACGAATTCGAGGAATCCGCGCCCGGCATCGTCTGCGTGGCTGCCCCGGTTCGCGAGTCGGAAGAGGTGGTCGCGGCGATCAGCGTGGCGGGCCCGTCCCACCGGTTCCATCCCGAGACCCACGCGGCATCGGTTCGCGCGGCCGCCGACGGCATCGGAGCGACCCTGACCCGGCGAACCCGGTTGCTGTCCGCCCCTCCCGCCTGAGCACCAGGAAGACCCCGCCCGGCACGAGGCCGGACGGGTCGGTAGTCCCCCAACGCGCATTCGTCGCTGAACCGCAGCCCGCACTCCGCCGCACGCGCACGAAAGCAGGCACAGGCAGGGTAAAAAGTCGGCGAATCCGAGTTCGCTGGCGGGTTCCCAGGAGGTATATCCATCTGTTACATTACCGATGCGGAGCCTATATAAACACGTGCTGCTCCTTCGTCCGAACGACGACGACGTCACCGGACATCCGACCCGACAACGACGTCGGCAGGCCGACAACGGCGTCGGCCACAAACGGATCCCATCCACCAGACAGCGCCTCGAGTTCTCGCCCATGCATCGCTCGCGACGGCCCGGTAGCGGTCGGCGCCTGCTCGCGCGGCCGTCCGACGTTCCGGCCGATTCGCGCCGCGCGGCACGGAGACGGACCACTCGCGGCGACGTGCCACCCGATCGGACATTGAGCCGGAGGAACCCATCGACATGCCGATCCCCTTCTCGACCGGGTTCGATTTGATCACCGCACTCGACGTGCGCAATGTCGAAGCGCATCTCGCCGAGGCCGTCGCGGGCTGTACCGCGTGCGCCACGACCGCCAGACCTGGGCCCGGCTGCCCCGCGGGTCTCGCCGCACAGCTCCACAACGCCGCGACGGCTCCGCTGACGGCGATCGAGATCATCGACGGACTCCTCGCGCTGCGCCGGACGCCACAACCGGACGGGGCGTAGCACGCGCGCACGTGCGCCGTCATACCGGAATAAGGTAGTTCAGAGGACGTCCGCGGATCCGCTCCGCGTGGGCCGGGACATGGAAACCGGACCGCACGCTCCCCAGGCCGCACGTGCCGTGAGCACTGAGGAGTTCAGTCCACCGGGACATCTCCCCCGCTGCTCGTACTCGCACCCGGCGAACCGGCGGCCGGGGATCAACTCGATGTCGTCGTCTGAGTTCGGGGAAAGCGGTGGCCCATGACATCCGCCCACCATGCGCTCAAACGCGACTCGGGCCAGATGATCCGGTCTCGGTCTTCATCGTCGGTGCCGGGCACGTTCGCGTCCTCGATCACGATGCAATTCCTTTGCGCCATTCAACCTTAGGGGCCCCTCGTTCTCGTGCGGCGCAAACGATTTGATGACATTTGTCGAACCGGCCGGTGGTCGAGCAGCGGGGATCCCCCGATCGCGTACCGGCGCGACCGCGCTGTCGAGCCGATACGTGCACCGGGTACCACCCGCGACCACAAACAAACCGTTCTTTCGGTGCCAGTTGCCGGAACCGCCGTGCGTGCCGAGGCGCAGCCGCCGCCTGACTTCGGTCACCTCACCAGGTGAGGACCGGTTTGACGACCGTGCCCGCGCGCTGGTCGGCGAGCGCGACGTTGATGTCGGCGTGCGGGTAGGTCGTGACGAGACGGTCGATGGGGAACCGTCCCGCGGCGTGCAGGTCCAGCAGCTGCGGGATGAAGGTCGCGGGCACCGCGTCGCCTTCGAGGCAACCGCGGATCACCTTGCCGCCCAACACGATATCGCGCAGATCGATCGCCGGGACCCCGGCGCCCAATCCGACCGCGACCACCGTGCCGCCGATCGCCGCCGCGCCTGCCGCCGTGGCGAGCACGTCCGCCGATCCCGTGGTGTCGAGCGCGTGGGTCGCCCCGCCGTCGGTCAGCTTCCGGATCGTGGGCACGATGTCGTCGGCCGCCGGATCCAGGGCCGCGGTCGCGCCGAGTTCCCGCGCCAGCGCCCGCCGGACGGGTGACGGCTCCACCACAACCAGTTCGGCGACCTCGCACGCAACCGCCGCCAGCACACCCGCCATACCGACCGCGCCTGCGCCGTAGACCGCGACGCGGGCATCGTGATCCGGCCGCAGCACATTGAGCACCGCTCCGGCGCCGGTGAGGAACCCGCAGCCCAGTGGGGCGAGCACAGCCGGATCGACCTCGGTATCGACGACCACCGTGTTGTCGGCGGTGGTCAAGGCGTACGCGGCGAAGCTGGACTGGCCGAAGAACCCGTCCCGCACCGCGGTTCCGGCGACGGTGACCCGGCGCGACCGGTCCGCCCGCGCGCCGAACTGGTTGAGTTCCACCGCTCGCACGCAGTACGCCGGGCGTCCCGCTCGGCAACTGCGGCACGACCGGCAGTGCCGGAAGGTCAATACGACACGGTCACCGGGATGGACACCGGTCACCGCCGCGCCGACGGCCGCCACCACTCCGGCGCCCTCGTGGCCGAGCAGCACGGGACGGTCGGCGGCCCCAGCCGCCCGGGTGACCAGGTCGGTGTGGCAGATGCCGGTGGCCTGGACCCGGACCAGGATCTCGTCCTCGCGGGGGGCGTCGATCTCGACGGATTCGACGGTGAACGGCGCGGCGGGGTCGCGCGACAGCACCGCGGTGGTGGTCACCATCGGTCAGATCCGCTCGAGCAGGAAGTAGAAGTACTCGCCGTCGGCGAGCACCAGCTCCGGCCTGCCGTTCATGATGCCCATCAGCGTGTTCTCGTCGAGCCATTTGAAGTGGTCGAAGACCGGGCGCTTGTCGTAGACCATGGTGGCGGTGACCTCGCCGCGGAACTCGATGTTCCACAATGTCGCTTCCCCACCGCCGCCGAGTTCGACATCGGAGAACAGCGATCCGTCCTCGGCGCGGCAGATCAACGGTTCGGCGTCCAGCACACTGTGGAACGTCTTGCCGTACCAGCGGCTCACCGACAACGCTTTGCGCAGCGGATGCCCGGTCGGGAACGCCGCTCCCTTCCACTCGCCGAGGATGTCCTCGGCGCGCGCGGTGGGCAGGCCGGCCCACAGCGCGTCCAGCTCCGCCGCGGTCACTCCGGTCTCCCGCGCGACGAGTTCTCGCCAGCCAGTCCCCACAGAGCCCATAACCATCCTCGTTCCCGCCGCCGTTTCCAGAACCTTTTGGTTCGGCAACTGTATAGCCGAACCAAAAGGTTCGGCAAGATAGGATGCGGCAATGCGCGCAGCAGGTCAGGCCACCCGCGAACGAATCCTCGTCGCGGCCAAAGCGGAGTTCGCCCGGTACGGCATCGCGGGAGCGCGCATCAACCGCATCGCCGACGCGGCCAAAGCGAGCAAGGACCGGCTCTACGCGTACTTCGCGAGCAAAGACGAGCTCTACGCCGCGGTCACCGAGGAATGGGTCGCCCAGACCACCGACGAGACCGCCCTCGACGCCGCGGATCTGCCCGGTTACGTCGGCCGGCTCTTCGACCACTACGTCGCGCACCCGGACAACGCCCGGCTGCAGGCATGGGCGGAGATCGAGCAGACCCACATTCCCGCCGCCGAAGACGCCATCCGCCGGACCATCGCGGGAAAACTCGCCGAGATCCGCCGCGGCCAAGAGCAGGGATTGATCACCGGGGCGTTCGCGCCCATCACCTTGATCGTCATGCTGACCGACCTCGCCCGCACCGCGGCCATGCACGCCACCCGCACCACACAGCACAACATCACCGAACGCCGCGCCGCCACCGTTCTGGCCGCACGACGGCTGGTCAGCCCGGAGGCACCCGGAGCCGACGGCGGTCGCTAGATCTCGGGGCTTGCCGATCCGGCCCACGAGGTGATGGGCTGATGGGAGCGTCGCAGCACTCACGCCTCGATACCGCGCACAGTGTTCTCCCGAAGAAAGGCGGTGCACCAGGTACTCGCCGGTGGACGACCGCCGGACGGTAAGCCCCGAGACGACGACGGAGAAACGCATGGACGAGATCGAAGGCACACCGCGGCTCACAGCGTTCCCACGCATCGACGACTACGGGTTCATCTCCGATTGCGAGGTCACCGCCTTGATCGCGCCCAGCGGTGCCATCGAGTGGATGTGCCTGCCGCGCATGGACTCTCCCAGCGTCTTCGCCGCCATACTCGATCGCTCCGCCGGCTCGTTCCGATTCGCTCCCGCCGACTTCGTGGTGCCCACCGATCGTCGCTACATCCCGGGCACGATGGTCATGGAGACGAGCTGGCGCAGCGGCGAGGGCTGGGCGACGGTGCGCGATGTGCTGCTGGTCGGGCCGTGGCGGCACCAGAAACCCGGCCGCAGCGCGCACCGGCGCACGCCAACGGACTACGACGCCGAGCACATCCTGCTGCGCACGGTGCACTGCGAGACCGGGCAGATCCAGTTCGGGCTCGACTGCCAACCGGCCTTCGACTACGGCAGGCATCGCGCGCGGTGGGAGTACCTCGGCAGTTATCACCTCGCACAGGCCGGCGCCGACGGGACCGATCTGCAACTGACCTTGAGCACCGACATGCGCTTGGGTCTGGAGGGCACGCACGCGGTCGCCCGCACCCTGTTGAAGAAGGGGGACACCCGGTTCTGCGCGCTCGCCTGGGGCAGTCGTGACGCTCCCGGCGACGTCGCGGAGGCCGAAGAGCGGCTGCTGCGCACGATCCACCACTGGCGGCACTGGCTGGCGGGCGGGCGATTTCCGGACCATCCCTGGACCGCCGAACTCACTCGCAGTGCGCTCACGCTCAAGGGATTGACCTTCGCTCCCACCGGGGCCGTCGCTGCCGCCGCCACCACGTCACTACCCGAAACACCTGGTGGTGAGCGTAATTGGGACTACCGCTATTCCTGGATCCGCGACTCCGCCTTCGCCTTGTGGGGCCTGTACACGCTGGGTTTCACCTGGGAGGCGAACGACTTCTTCTCCTACATTCTCGACCTGACCGAAGAAGCCCGCGACATGCAGATCGTCTACGGCATCGGCGGCGAGACCGATCTCGCCGAACAGACCCTCCCCCACCTGCGCGGCTACGACAACGCGGGCCCGGTGCGCATCGGCAACGAGGCCTACCGGCAACGTCAGCACGATGTGTGGGGCGCCGCGCTGGACGCGGTCTATCTCTACGGCCGTCATCAAGATCAGATCGATGCGCGGGCCTGGCCGCTGCTCGGCCGTGCGGTCAAGAGTGCCCTCACCTACTGGCGCGAGCCCGACCACGGCATCTGGGAAGTCCGCGGACAGCCCAGGCACTTCACCTCGAGTAAGGTCATGTGCTGGGTCGCCGCCGACCGCGGCGCCCGGCTGGCCCGCATCCACCAGGACTTCGCCCGCGCGCACCGGTGGCAACAGGCCGCCGACGAGATCCACGCCGACATCTGCGCACACGCGGTCGACTCCCGGCGGGTGTTCACCCAGTACTACGGCAGCACCTCGCTGGACGCTTCGACCCTGCTCATCCCACTGGTACGTTTCCTGCCACCCGAGGACGAGCGGGTGCGCAACACGGTGCTGGCCATCGCCGAGGACCTGACCGAAGACGGTCTCGTCCTGCGGTACCGCGTCGACGAGACCGACGACGGATGCGCCGGAGAGGAAGGCGCTTTCACGATCTGCTCGTTCTGGCTGGTATCGGCGCTGTCGGAGATCGGCGAGAAGAAGAAGGCCAAGCAGCTGTGCGAGAAACTGCTCGGCTACGCCAGCCCCCTCGGCCTCTACGCCGAGGAGATCGATCCCCGAACCGGCCGTCATTGGGGCAACTATCCGCAGGCGTTCACCCACCTCGCCCTGATCAATGCCGTCATGCACGTCATCCAGGACGAGCAAGCGCTCCTGCGGCAGGCGCTCGGCGGTGAATCGATCGCACCGCGTCTGGACGACGCATCGCTCACCCGGGGATACATCCACCGCTGACGAGAAACCCGATCGGCGAAACCCGCTGTACCTCAATGGCGGGCGGCCTTCGCGCCGCCACGTCAGCGGAGTCAGTACTATCGCGTTCGACTGTTAACAGGACTAAGGATTCCATTGAAGGGCTCGACGATGGCGATGCTCGGCATCGCCGCGACCGCGGCATTCGGCATGACCGCCGCCCCCGCGACCGCTGACCCAGTGGCAGACAAATCTCGTGTCGTCGGCACCGAGGACGGCTGGGAATTGCGGATCAGCAAGACCGCCGAAGACGTGCAGCGCGTACCCAATCTCGCCGCGACACCGTTCACCAGGGAAGGATTCGTCACTTTGTCGGCCGCGGCCGACATCGGCGGCGAGGGCCGGGAGGCGGTGAACTCCGGAACGCTGCAATTGGGATACCAGATCGGCTGCCAGATAGACGTCTCCAACGGCCTGACCGTGGGCATCTCCGCGGCTATCGGCCCGAACGCCACGGTGACCGTCGCCCCCTCGCCCGGCCTCGGGGTCGGCGGCAGCGCGCTGGCCCTGCCGAGCATGTCGACGACCATCAAGCCGGGCACCATCAACAGCATCACGCTGGGAACGAAACCGCTTGCCGGACCGCACGGCTCGATCTCCGTCGATCAGATCCAGATCAAGATCGACGCGTGCGCGGGCGCGGTGAGCCTGCGCTCGTTCGCGATCGTGTCGATATCCACGGCGACGGCGGACAATTCGGTCGCGGTCTACGGTGACCCGATATGGCTGTGACGCACGCGCGAGCGCCGCGACGCTGGATGGCGCCGATCGGCGTGTCGGTTTCGCTGATCATCGCCGCGGCAACCGCCTCCGCCGAGCCGATCGTGCCGGTCGGCCCGGGACCGAGCTGCGGCGAATCACCCTCCTCCGCCACCGCTTGCGGCGACGACAAGCCCGTACCCGGGACACGCGGCGGGCCGGCCGCGCCGCCACCGGCACTGCCATTGCAAGTGCTGGCGCCCCCGCCCGCCAAGTCGGCGCCCAATACCAATACGCCCGCCGGTGCGCTGGTTCCGCCCGCGCCGGGACCGGGCTCGGGCACCCCGATCGTGCCGGTCGAATAACCAATGGGCCGGTCGCGTTGCTCCGCCGGGCACAGCGACCGGCCCGTCGATCGACCGCGAGCAGGGATCGCCGCGGGACATGCGCGCACAGATCTGCTCCGACCACTCGCTCGCCCGCACAGCGATGTGATTCCGCCGCTTCCCCGGTCGACACCAGGATCGCTCCGGGACTGTGATCCGCCGAAAATCAGTATCGCGCAGGGCATATCGGCCGCGCTGGAATCTGGATGAATTTATTGCTCACCGCAGCGAATCGTCGCAGCTCAGGAGCGGTCGTCCAGGCTGAACGACGCGGGCTGTGAACGGCCTACGGCCTTGTTCGAGGTCGATAATTCCGATGTCCGAAGGCTGGTCGACCCGCCAGCCGGGTGATTCGCCGTTGATCACGCCCGCCGAACAGGAATAACCGCCGATGAGTTTCCTTTGGTATATCCCGAATCAGGTCACGCCGGGACACCGCGGCGACACCATCGTGGCCGACCACAACAGCCTCGACACCCTGACCGCTCAGGCGAAGGCGCTCGAGGAGCACGGGTGGCAGGGCGCGTTGCTCGGCACCGGGTGGGGTCGCCCGGACACCCTCACCGTCGCAACGGCTCTCGCCGCCAGGACCACGAGTTTCGAGCCGCTGATCGCGATCAGACCGGGCTACTGGCGTCCGGCGAACTTCGCATCGGCCGCGGCGACCCTCGACCACCTCTCCGGCGGCCGGGTGCGGGTGAACATCGTGTCGGGCAAGGACGATCTCGCGGCCTACGGCGAGACCGAGGGCGATCAGGCCGAGCGTTACGCCCGCACGAAAGAGTTCCTCCAACTCGTCCGTCGGCTGTGGACGGAGGAGAACGTCACCTACCGGGGTGAGTACTACCAGGTCAGCAATTCCACCGCGCTGCCGAGGATTGTCCCGCGCGGCGAGCGCCGCCACCCGAAGCTCTACTTCGGCGGTGCGTCGGAGGCCGCGGAGCGGGTAGCGGCGACCGAGGCCGACGTCCAGCTCTTCTGGGGCGAGCCCCTGTCGGGAGTCAGGGAACGGATCGAACGCCTGCGGTCGCTGAGCGAGGAACTCGGTCGCCAGCATGCGCCACTGGAGTTCGGCCTGCGGGTCACCACTTTCGTCCGCGACACCACCGAGCAGGCCTGGGCCGAGGCGGAGGCGAAGGTCGCGGAGATGGCCGACAACCACCACGCCCCCGTGCCGAACCCACATCGCCGGACGGCCGTGGGACAGCAGCGACTGCTGGATCTGGCCGCGAAGGGCGAGGTGCTCGACGACAACCTCTACACCACGCCCGGGAAGTTCGGCGCGGGTGGCGCCGGGACCACCTGGCTGGTCGGCTCCCCCGAAGACGTCGCCAAGTCGCTGCGCAAGTACCAAGATCTCGGCATCACGCACTTCGTGCTCTCCGACACCCCGTATCTGCGCGAGATCGAGCGCCAAGGCAACCAGCTGCTTCCGTTGCTGCGAGATTGACGGGACCGAGACGGGGCAGCGCCCGCGCTGCCCCTCCCGACCGCTTGCGCGAAGTCAGAGTTTCAGGCCGGTCCCGTGCACGCCGTGCTCGTCGATGAGTGCGAGTTCGTCGTCGGTGAACGCGGGGAAGTTCAACGCCGCGATGTTGTGGTCGAGCTGCGCGGTGGAACTCGCGCCGATCAGCGCGGAGGTCACTTCGGGGCGCCGCAGCACCCACTGCAGCGCCAGCTGCGCGAGCGACTGACCCCGCGCCTGGGCGATCTTGTCGAGCGCGGCGGTGCGCTGCCGGTAGGCCTCGTCGATGACGTCCGGCGACAGGAAGCTGCTGTTGCGCGCCCGCGCCCCGTCGGGAATCGTCTCCAGGTACTTGTCGGTCAACAGGCCCTGGGCCAGCGGCGAGTAGACGATCGTGCCGAAGCCGTCCTGGCGGGCGGTGTCCAGCAGGCCGTTTCGTTCGGGGCGGCGGTCGTAGATCGAGTAGCGCGCCTGGTGGATCAGCAGCGGGACGCCCGCCTTCCGGAGCAGCTCGGCGGCCTCGTGGGTGCGGTCGGGCGCGTAGTTGGACAGGCCGATGTACAGCGCCTTGCCTTGTTGCACCGCGCCGACCAGCGCGCCGACCGTCTCCTCCAGCGGCGTGCTCGGATCCGGGCTGTGATGGTAGAAGATGTCGACGTACTCGGTGCCCAGGTCGCGCAGGCTGTGTTCGAGCGAGGTGAGGATCGACTTGCGCGAACCGCCCCTGAGGTAAGGGCTGGGCCCGATCGGGTTGCCCGCCTTGGTCGAGAGGATCAGCTCGTCGCGATAGGGAGCGAGGTCCTTGGCCAGCACCGCCCCGAAGTTCTTCTGGGCGGCGCGATGCGGGGGACCGTAGCGGTCGGCGTTGTCGAAATGCGTGATGCCGAGATCGAAAGCGTGCAGGATGATCTCGCGTTGCGTCGCGAACGGGTAATCGGTGCCGAACTTCTGCCACAAGCCGAAGGAGAAGGCGGGAAGGTCGAGGCCGGAGTTGCCGGTCCGGCGGTACGGGACCTTCTCGTACCGGTCGTCGGCGGCGGCGTAGGTCAGATCGAAGGGGCCATAACTCATCGGTGTGTATCTCTTCCTTTCGATGCGCGATCACGGAGAGTGGACCACTTCCGTCCCCGCCGTTGCGACCGGTCGGCTCACGCTGATCGAAACCCATGGTCGCCGGGCACGGCCACCCGGGGTATTTCCCATCGATCGAGCTGATCCGAATCGTTGACACCCCGTGCGCGATGACGGTCGTGCCCGTGCCCGTAGCGCCACTCACCGCCGTGGCCACGTGTTATCCGAAGCCACTGATTCCCGCGCGGCGACCGGCCATTGATCCGGCCGAGGCCGGTGATTCCCGCCATGGTCATCGTCGGGCGGGTACGCGCCGGTTCGCGCGTTGCACGGCACGACATTCGCGCATGGAGAGAAACGGGAGACGATGGCACCGAACCCACTGCACCTCGGCGTCGCGCTCGACGGGGCGGGCTGGCATCCGGCCGCATGGCGGGAGCCGAACTCCCGGCCCGCCGAGTTGTTCAGCCCCGGTTACTGGACCGAGTTGGTCGCGACGGCGGAACGGGCACTGCTCGATTTCGTGAGCATCGAGGACAGCCTGCGAATCCCCGGTGAGCGGCACGCACCGTCGGACGACGCCGTCGATCAGGTGCGAGCCAGGCTCGACGCCCATCTGATCGCCGCGCGGGTCGCCCCGGTCACCCGGCACATCGGGCTCATCCCGACCGTGACGACCACGCACACCGAACCCTTCCACGTCTCCAAGTCGATCGCCACGCTCGATTACACGTCGCGTGGCCGGGCGGGCTGGCAGGCGCGCGTGTCCGGGACGGCCGAGGAGGCGGCCCACTTCGGACGTCGCTCGGTGCGCGACCTCAGCACCGCCGAAATCGCGGAAGCGATCGCTTCCGGGAGCTTTCCCGGCCACGTCCATGATCTGTTCGACGAAGCCGCCGACGCCGTCGAAGTGGTACGGCGATTGTGGGACAGCTGGGAAGACGACGCGGAGATCCGCGATGTGGCCACCCGCCGGTTCATCGATCGCGACAAGCTGCACTACATCGACTTCGAGGGCCGCTTCTTCAGCGTCCGAGGGCCATCGATCACGCCGCGTCCGCCCCAAGGGCAGCCGGTGGTGGCGGCTCTGGCGCACGGCCCGCTGATCTACGAATTCGCCGCCCGCGGTGCGGATCTGGTCTTCGTCACGCCCACGCGCGACGAAGGCCCCGGCCCGATCCTGGAGCAAGTCGCGTCCGCCGCGGCCCGAGTGGGACGCGCCGGTGAGCCGCTGCGGGTCTATGCCGACATCACCGTCTTCCTCGATACCGACGAGGAGCCGGGTCCGCAGCGGCTGTCCCGGTTGAGCGAGCTCGCGCGTGCCGAATTCGATTCCGACGCCCCTGTCTTCGCGGGAAGTGCGGACGAACTCGCCGATCTGCTCACCGACTGGAGCGAGCGGGGGATCGACGGGTTCCGTTTGCGGCCCGGCGTGGCGGTCGACGATCTGGCAGCGGTGGCCGACCGGCTCGTGCCCGCGCTGCAACGGCGCGGTGTGTTCCGCACCGGCTACCCGGACGGCTCGCTGCGCGCGCTGCTCGGCCTGCCCACCGACGTCCCCAATCGTTACGCGACTGCCTGAGCGAGGTCACCATGAGCACCCCCCGTAAGCAGATCATCCTGGGCGCCTACCTCGGCGGCGTCAACCATCACACCGCCTGGTGGCATCCGGAGGCGGGCAGCCAGATCGATTTCAGCAGTTTCGAACACACCGCGCGCACAGCCGAACGCGGCAAGTTCGATTTCTTCTTCCTCGCCGAAGGGCTCATCCTGCGCGAACGCGCGGGCAAGATCTTCGATCAGGACATCATCGGCCGTCCCGACACATTCACCGTGCTCGCCTCGATCGCCGCGGTCACCGAGCATCTCGGGCTCGCGGGCACCATCAACGCCACCTTCAACGAGCCCTACGAACTGGCCCGGCAGTTCGCCAGCCTGGACCATCTCTCCGGCGGCCGCGCCGCCTGGAACGTCGTGACCTCGTTCGACGCATTCACCGGCCAGAACTTCCGGCGCGGCGGATTCCTCGATCCCGCCGACCGCTACGCCCGCGCCGAGGAGACGCTGAATGCCGTTCGCGCCCTGTGGGATTCGTGGGACGCGAACGACATCGTCGCCGACAAGGACGCCGGACGGTTTCTGGCTCGGCCGGATGCCGGGGCATTCGCTTTCCGCGGCAGCCAGTTCGACATCTCCGGTCGTTTCACCGTGCCGCGCAGCCCGCAGGGCAGGCCGGTGATCCTGCAAGCCGGTGTGTCGCCGCAAGGACGAGCCTTCGCCGCCGCCAATGCCGACGCCATCTTTTCCCCGTACGGCAAATTGCCCGAGGCGGCGGACTTCTACCGCGATATCAAGTCGCGCGCGGTAGCGGCGGGGCGGGCGGCCGACGACATCAAGATTCTGCCGTCGGCGAGTTTCGTTCTCGGGGACACCGAGGCCGAGGCGATCGAGAAATACTATGCCGTCCGCAACGAGCAGGTCACCGGACAGACCGCGTTGATTCTGCTGGAGCAGATCTGGAACCGCGACCTGTCCGGCTACGATCCGGAAGGGCCGGTGCCCGACATCGATCCGGACCCCGACGCTCCGCCGATCATCCAGGGCCGCGCCTTCGTGCATCAAGACCGCTTCGCCACCGCCGAACGTCTGCGCCAGGTCGCCGAGACGAAGAAGCTCTCGCTGCGCGAGGTGGTGATCGACCAATTCGAGCGCGGTCCCTTGGTCGGAACCCCCGCACAGGTCGCGGAGAAGATCGACACTTTCGTTCAGAACGACGGGTCCGACGGTTTCATTCTCGGTTCGCACCTCGTGCCATGGGGCCTGGACGAATTCGTCGACCGAGTGGTGCCGCTGTTGCAGGACCGTGGTGCACTGCGCACCGAATACACCGGGACCACCCTGCGTGACAATCTCGCCCTCCCGAACGTGCGCTCGGCGAAGACGGTTTCGGCCGACGCCTGAGTTCGCGGCGGCGGCCCGTGGTATCGACCGCGAGCGCCGCCGCCCACGCCTGCCACGTCCGGCATCGAACGCCGCCGATGCCGGACGTGGCGGCGCGGGAGCGTGGACACTCGCCATCGGTGGGCTGGGCCGGAAGTGACCCGGGATCACGCCCCGTCGGGTCCGGGTTCGCCGAGAACCTCCAAGGCCTCCTCGAGAGTGGCGACGTAGGGAGCCTCGGGCGGTAGCCGGACCGTGGACCAGCCCGGCCCGGCGACCAGCAGCCGCGCCGCCGCCTCTCGCACTGCCCGAAGCGTTCCCGCGGTGGCGGTCGCGGGCAGCTGCGACCAGAGCACGAGTACGCAGGGCCGATCATGGCGCGCCAAGGCTTCGGCCAAAGCCGAGTCGGGCACCGCCGCGCCCAGCAACAACGCGACGACGCCCCGCTCGGCCAGCGCGGCACGCAATACTTCCAGGGGCAGCACGTGGTTCTCCCCCGCGGTGCAGGCCAAGAGCACCGGCGGTTGCGAACCGGGACGCCGGACCGGCGGGAACATGCGGTGCAATCCCGCGATCACCGCCCAGGACAACAGATGTTCCACTTCGATCAGCCCCCGACCGGCGTCCTGTGCCGCGACGATCGTCCCGAATGCCGGACGACACAACCTGTTCCACGTCGCGACCACACCGTCGCGCGCCAGCCGAGCCATGATCAGAGTCAGCGCGACATCGGGTTCCAGTTGTTCGGCGGCGACCAGGAGAGCGCTGCGACCCTCTGATAATCGCGGAGCTTCGGCGAGCGCCTGCTGTGCCGCACCGGCCGGTGTGGCGCCCGCTTCGATGAGCGCGATCATCCTCCGCAAGGTCGCGATGTCGGATTCGGAATAGCGGCGGTGCGCTCCCGGCCGATGCCTCGGCGGGCCGATCGCGTACCGCTGGTTCCAGCTGCGCAGGGTGGCGACCGGAACGCCCAGCCGCTTCGCCACCGCGCCCACCGCGTACCGGGCGGACCCCTGGTCAACCATCGCGGGACCGCATCCGCCGCATGTCTCCCGCTCCTTTCGGAAGATTCGAATGATGCATCGATTTTGCATCAAAAATGGCGTAGCGTGAAGCCTTGCAAGCCCGAGCACCAAAGGAGGACGTCATGGATCGACCCACTCTCACGCGATCGGTGGGGCTGACGACCGGCGTCGGCGCGGCGTGGCTGGGCATGCTGTTCGCCGCACCCGCCGCCACCGCCGCCCCCGCGGAGTGCCCCGCACCCGGCCTCGCCGCGACGCAGACCGCCGACAGCACCGCCTCCTGCTCCGCGAGCAGTGGCGCGGGCGGCGCCGCGGCGGCCTACGGCTTCGACGCGGACGCCACCGCGGACGCCGCACCGAACAGCATGTCCCTGGCCATCGCGCAGAACGGCGGGGTGGCGACCTCGAACTCGACATACCTGTCCGGCCCGGCCGCGATCGCCGTCGGACCCGGCGCGACGGTCACGACCACCGGCGCGCGCCCAGGGTTGTCGATCGGCATCGCCGGTCCCGGGGCGACGGTCACGGTTACCGGCACCTCGACGCCGACCTGCGCGGGCGGGTTCGGCTTCGCGGGCGACTTCCAGACATTGCAGGGCTGCTTTTCGCCTCGATAGTGCATCGTTATGCGTAGCATCTCAGGCATTCGGGTAGTTGCCCGAGGCGTGGAAGGGGATCGGGAATGAGCATCACGTGGTCCGAATCGACAGCGACCGAACCGGTCGGCGGCATCCCGGCACTGGGAGCCGCCCCCTTCTCGCAATGGCGGGAAGCGGTGCGATGGGCAGTACTCGGCGAGCTGGAAGATTTCCTCCTGCGGGCATGCCCCACGCCGCTTCATCGCCTCGGCGCACACGACGTTCTGCGGCAATACGCCACCGGCGGGAAGTGCTTGCGGTCGACGTTCATGTACCTCGGCTGGCTGTGCGGCGGACCGGAAGATCCGGCAGCGCTGCGTGCGGCCGCCGGTCTGGAACTGCTGCACGCGTTCGCGTTGCTCCAGGACGACGTCATGGACCGGTCCGCGACGCGACGCGGCGCCCCGTCCGCACATGTCCGGTTCGCCGGGGCGCACCGCGGCATGGGCGCGCCCGGCTCTTCCACCAGGTACGGCGAGTCCGCGGCGATCCTGCTCGGGGACATGTGCCTGGTCTGGGCCGAGCAGATGCTCCGCGAAAGCGGGCTCGCCGAGTCCGCGCTCGCGCACGCGTGGCCGCGCTACGACAACATGCGGGTGGAACTCGCGACAGGCCAGTTCGCGGATCTGCTCAACGACGCGCGCACCGAGCCCGCGCTGGCCTCGGTCCTGGCGATCGCGCGGGTCAAGTCCGGCAACTACACGGTGCGATGCCCGTTGGAGATGGGCGCCGCGATGGCGGGCTGCGATGCGGCCGTCCTGGACGCGCTCGGCCGGTACGGCGCCGCGGTCGGCGAGGCATTCCAGTTGCGTGACGACATTCTGGGCATCTTCGGGTCGCAGGCCGTGACCGGCAAACCCGCGGACGGCGATCTCGGGGAACGCACCGCGACCAGCGTCGTCGTCCTCGCACGCGAAATGGCGGCCCCCGCGGCCCGAACCGAATTGTCCCGGCTCCTCCATCGGCTCCACCTCGGTCCCGCGGAGGTCGACCGCGCCAGGATGCTGATCATCGAGTCCGGGGCGCCCGAGAGGATCGAGACGATGATCGCCGACTTGCTCGCCTGCGCCGAAAACGCTCTGCACACAGCGAATTTCAGCGCACCGATGCGCGCGGCACTGAAGCACATGGCCACCGCATGCACCGAACGCGTTGCCTGACCGGGAGGTTTTCCTCGATGCGCACCGTCAAAGGCCCGACCGACCGGGTGGTGGTCGTCGGAGCCGGGCTCGCGGGACTGTCCGCGGCCCTGCATTTGGCCGGCCGCTCCCGCGAAGTGATCGTCGTGGAACGCGAAGCCGTACCAGGCGGCCGCGCCGGGCAGGCCGATCCGGCAGGTTATCGCCTCGACACCGGCCCGACGGTTCTGACCATGCCCGATATCGTCGAAAGCGTCTTCGCGGCCGCCGGGGCGCGCAGCGCCGACTACTTGCAGTTGGCGCCCGTGGAACCGGCGTATCGGGCACATTTCGCCGGAGGCCGTTGGCTGGAGGTACACACCGACGCCGAGCGGATGGAAGCGGAGATCCGCCGGTTCGCCGGCGCCGACCAGGCCGACGGCTATCGCCGCCTGCGGCGTTGGCTGACCCGCTTGTACCGAGCCGAGATGGACCGGTTCATCGCAGCCAACTTCGACTCACCGCTGTCCATGGTGACCCCCGCTCTCGCCCGGCTGATCGCCTTGGGTGGTTTCGGCCGCTGGGATCGCGCCGTCGCGCGCTACATTCCCGACCCGGAATTGCGGCGTGTCTTCACCTTTCAATCGCTGTACGCGGGCGTCGCGCCCAGCCGGGCGCGGGCCGCCTACGCGGTCATCGCCTACATGGACACCGTCGGCGGTGTGTTCTTTCCGCGCGGTGGGATGCGTGCGCTCCCCGAGGCGCTGGCCGCCGCGGCGACCGAGGCCGGTGTCCGATTCCGTTATGGCACCACCGTGACCGCCCTGGAGCGCACGGGCTCGCGGATCACCGGGGTACGCACCGACGACGGCGACCGAATCTCGTGCGACGCAGTGGTATTGACGACCGAACTGCACGAGGCCTATCGCCTGATCGCGCGCACACCACGTCGACCGGTGCCGCTGACCTCCGCGCCCTCGGCGGTGATCGTCCATCTGGGGTGTGCGCCCACGGCCGGGATAGCGCACCACAATCTGCTGTTCGGCGCCGCCTGGGAGGAGTCGTTCCACGACATCATCGTCCGCGGGCAGGTGATGCACGATCCTTCGCTGCTGGTCACCCGTCCCTCGGCTACCGATCCGTCTACGGCTCCGCCCGGACGGGACCTGCTGTATGTGCTCGCCCCGGTGCCGAACCTGGAACGCGGCCGAATCGATTGGGAGCGGGCGGGAACCAGCTATGCCGAGCAATTACTCGAGGTCGCTCAGGATCGTCTCGGCTCGGTCTTCGGCGATGCCGAGATTCTGCGCGTGGACACACCCGCCGACTGGGCGCGCCGCGGCATGCTCGCCGGGAGCCCGTTCGCGCTGGCGCATACGTTCGCCCAAACCGGTCCGTTCCGACCGGCCAACATGATCCGCGGTGTCGACAATGCCGTATTGGCCGGTGGCTCTACCGTGCCGGGGGTGGGGATCCCGCCGGTGCTGATCTCCGGCCGGCTGGCCGCAGATCGCATCACCGGCCTCCAGCCCGTGCGGCCGCGCCGCATCGGCGCCGCTCTCGCCACCAGCCGCATCGATCGACAACTGTGATCGGAATCGAGATGACCCGCACCGACCTCGACACCACCCGGCTCAGCGACCAGCGACTGCACCGGTCCTACCGGTACTGCCGCCGGCTCAACGCAAGCCATGGAAAGACCTTCTTCCTCGCGACCCGTTTGCTCGCACCGGATCAGCGCCCCGCGGTCCACGCCCTGTACGGATTCGCCCGCCGAGCCGACGACATCCTCGACGAGTTCGACCCGCGTCTCGATATCGCCGAACGTGCCCGGCGGCTCGAGGAACTCGCGGGCCGCTTCCGCGCCCGCGCCGCCGACACCGACGCCGTTCTCCCGGCGGTTCTGGACACTGCTGATCGCTATCGCATTCCAGCGGAGCTATTCGACGCCTTCCTCGCATCGATGCGGATGGATCTCACCGTGACCGACTACCCCGATCGCGCCGCGCTCGACACCTACGTCTATGGGTCGGCCGAAGTGATCGGATTGCAGTTGTTGCCGATTCTGGGCGCCACTCGTGCCGATGAGGCCGCGCCGTATGCCGCCGCGCTCGGCAAGGCATTCCAGCTGACGAACTTCCTGCGGGATGTCGGCGAAGACCTGCTGCGTGACCGGGTGTATCTACCCGCCGACGAACTGGCCGCGTTCGACGTCGATCGCGATCTCTTGCGCTGGTGCGGTACTCAGCGGCGTACCGACGCCCGGGTACGCAGCGCCCTGGCGGCGCAAATCGCCCGCACTCGCGACATCTACCGCTTCGCCGCTGCCGGAATCGCCCTGCTGCACCGCCGTTCGCGCCCCTGCGTCGCGACGGCGACGACGCTGTACTCGGAGATCCTCGACCGCATCGAGGACAGCGACTTCGCCGTGTTCGATCACCGCGCCGCCGTGCCGAACCGGCGGCGAGCGCGAGTCGGCGCGACCGGCCTGGTCGAGGCGTGGTGGGCACGCCGAGCGGGCCGGTGATCGCTGCGGCGACAACGGTGCCGCGTCGCGCGATGGACTTCCATCACCCGGTGCGGACCTGCCTGTCCCGGAGACGGATTCGTTGTCCCGAGCGCGGCGGCTGGTCGTCAGTATCCTGATGTCGTGATTACGCTCAGAAAAGAAGACGGTGCCGCGGACCTCGCGGGTATCACGAAATTGAGTGTGGGAGTGAGCTGGGATCCGTCGTCCGGAACGAGCGGCGGCGCACTCGGCTGGGCACGCCGCAAACGCGGTGTCGACCTCGATCTGATCGCGGTCCTCATGCAGGGCAACGACCCGGTGCGCTTCGCGGGACTCGATTCGCTGGACCCGTTGGGCAACGGCTCGGTCGCGCACACCGGTGACGAGCAGACCGGCGCCGCTTCCGGTGACGACGAGACCATCCACGTCACCTTCGCCGACGTCCCCACCGCGATCGACGCCATCGTCTTCGTCGCGGCCGCCTTCAAGAAGGGCAGTTCTTTCGACAAGGCGAACAACATCTCCTTCAAGATCTACGACGCCACCGGCGGCAACAGCCAGCAAGTCGCCGACATCTGGCCCTCGCTGCTCGGCACCGACAACGCCAACGCGGTCGCTCGCGCCTTCCGCAACGGCGCTGTGTGGCAGCTGGAAGTCCTCAATCGCCAAGGCAAGATCAAGCAGGGCGACATGCAGGCGCTGTTGCGCTTCGCCATGCAATAGCACCTGCGGGTGCCACGCGTCGCGGTCCGCGTGGCCCACCCGCAAACCGATCGCAACAAGTGTCCACGTCTTCGAATCGCTGCGATAAGCGGATTCCGGCAATCAGTGGACAGCACCCAGTTACTCTGGGTCGATGCGATCTCGGTTCCGTCGGTACGTCCTGGCCGCGCTCGCCGCCGCGGCATCCACCCTGCTTCTCGCCACGCAATCCGCGGCCATCCCGCCGATACAGCCGGTCGCCGGCCTACCGGCGCTGGGCGGAGACTTCCTCTGGGGCGTATCGACCTCCGGCTTCCAGTCCGAAGGTCATGCGCCGGACAGCAATTGGACCCGATACGTCGGCGCGACCCCTGGCTATGACGCCCTCGGCGATTCCGTCGACTTCTACGGCCGCTATGCCTCCGACATCCAGCTCGCGGCGGACCTGGGCGTGCGGGTGTTCCGGATCGGGATCGAGTGGGCCCGAGTGCAACCCGCGCCGGGCGTGTGGGACGAGGGCGCGTTCCGCTTCTACGACGCGGTGATATCGAGTGTCGAGCGGGCCGGTATGCGACCGATGATCACGCTCGACCACTGGGTGTACCCCGGCTGGGCCGCCGACCGAGGGGGCTGGCGCAATCCCCGCATGGTCGACGATTGGCTGGCCAACATGCGCAACGTCGTGGACCGCTACGCGGCACGCAACCCGTTGTGGGTCACCGTGAACGAGCCCGTCGCCTACATCATGCACGAGGTCCGCCACGGCGCCGCGGATGCCGGCGAAATGCTCGAGCGGGTCGCGCAGGCACACAATGCCAGCTACGACTACATCCACCAGAAGCAGCCGGGCGCACAGGTGACCAGCAACATGGGTTACGTCGCCGGTTCGGAGGCGCAGGTGAACGGCCCGCTGATGGACCGCATCGCCGATCGGCTCGACTACGTGGGTGTCGACTACTACTTCGCCTTCGACCCGGCGCAGTCGCTGATCGAGTCCATCCTGCGGGCCAGCGGTTCGGCGATGCCCACGCTGCCCGGACCGCACATCTGGGAGCTGCCGTTGCGCACCGAAGGCATCTACTATGCGCTGCAATACTATTCGCGCCGGCTGCCCGGTAAACCGCTCTACGTCGTCGAGAACGGGATGCCGACCGAAGACGGCCGTCCACGCGCCGATGGCTATGTTCGCGGCGATCACCTTCGCGACACCGTCTATTGGATCCAGCGCGCCAAGGCCGACGGCATGAACATCATGGGCTACAACTATTGGAGCCTCACCGACAACTACGAATGGGGAAGCTACACGCCCCGTTTCGGCCTCTACACCGTGGACGTGCGTACCGACCCCTCCCTCACCCGCCGCCCCACCGACGCCGTCGGCGCCTACACGCAGGTCATCGACGCGGGCGGAGTGCCCGACGGCTACCGTCCTACCCGCGGTCCGGCCCTCTGCTTGTTCGTCGATCCCCCGGCCAGCTGCATGACTCCGGTAGCGGAGCGATAGACGGACGCCCGCACCCTGGTCGACAGTCTGCTCGAACTCAGCGCATTGCCCCGCGACGACGCGAAGTAACCGGATCCGTGGTCACGGCGTGCGCCATTTCTCGTCGGTCAACAAGGTGCTGGCCTGCGGGCCCATCAGAAGCATGCCGCCGTCTACCACGTAGGACGCGCCGGTGACATAGCTCGCCTCCGGTGCGGCGAGAAACGCCACGACGGCAGCGACCTCCTTCGCGTGCCCCGTTCGGCCCAGCGGCACGCCGGGACGCGACTGCGCTCGGGGATCGACGTCTTCCTGGCCGGTCATCGGTGTCGAAATCTCCCCCGGCGCGACCGAATTGACGGTGATGTCGTATTCGGCGAGTTCCAGCGCCAACACTTTCGTCAGTGCGCCGAGCCCCGCTTTGGCCGCGCAGTACGGTGCGGCGCCCACCCGGGGAACGTGTTCGTGCACGCTGGTGATGTTGATGATCCTGCCCCCGTTGCCCGCGGCGATCATATGTCCGGCCGCGCGCTGGGAACAGACGAACGCGCCGTCGAGGTCGACCGACAGCACGTGCCGCCAGGTGTCGAACTCCATGTCCATCGCCTTCCGCGCTGACCCGGTACCCGCGCAGTTCACCAGCACATCGAGGCCACCGAGTTCGTCGGCGAGTTCGTCGATCACCGACCCGGCGGACGACGGGGCCGCCAAGTCGAGACGGCGCACGACGGCGGTCCTGCCCTGTTCGCGCACCTGCGTCGCGGTGCCCTCCGCGCCGCGCTGGTCGCTGTGGAACGTCAGCCCGACATCGGTCCCGCCCGCCGCGAGCGCGACGGCGATCGAAGCACCGATTCCGGAGTCTCCCCCGGTCACCACGGCTCGCCGCGGCGTGCCTGCTCGTTCTTCCGGTAGTGGAGCTGTGGTAGCCATGTCCAGCGACTACCCGCGCGGGCACGGACCACACCGCCTCCCGCCGCCACCCCGCGCGTGACGATTCCTCCTCGACCTCGTAGCGCCGACGCGACGTTACGAGGATTCCGATTGCGGGTAACCGCCCTGGAACGAGCCGAGAGGAGGGTGCCACGATGACTGCTCCCTGGTGGCGCGATGCCGTGATCTATCAGATCTACATCCGCAGTTTCGGCGACGGCAACGGCGACGGCCTCGGCGACATCGCCGGTATCCGGTCTCGACTGACCTATTTGCGCGACCTCGGAGTGGACGCGATATGGGTCACGCCCTGGTATCCGTCGCCGATGGCGGACGGAGGATACGACGTCTCCGACTACCGCGACATCGACTACCGGTTCGGCACGCTCGCGGAGGCCGAAGAGCTGATCGCCGAGGTGCACGCGCAGGATATGCGCATCATCGTGGATCTGGTCCCCAACCACACCTCGGATCAGCATCCTTGGTTTCAGCAGGCACTGGCGGCCGGGCCGGACTCGCCGGAGCGAGCCCGTTACCTCTTCCGGCACGGCGCGTCCTCCGGCGGTCCGCCGAACAATTGGCGGAGTGTGTTCGGTGGCCCTGCGTGGACCCGTGTGGCGGACGGGCAGTGGTATCTGCACCTGTTCGACGCCCACCAGCCGGACCTGGACTGGGAGCACCCGGACGTCCGTGCCGAGTTCGAGTCGATCCTGCGTTTCTGGCTGGATCGGGGCGTGGACGGCTTCCGCATCGACGTGGCGCACGGTTTGGTCAAACACCCCGATCTACCGGATATCGAAACCGATCACGAGGACATGATGGAGCCGCCGGATCGGACCGACCATCCGCACTGGGACCGGCAGGAGGTACACGAGATCTATCGCGGCTGGCGCAAGATCGCGGATTCCTATGGGCCGGATCGGGTCTTCGTCGCCGAAGCGTGGGTGGCCAAACCCGAGCGCCTCGCCTGCTACGTGCGTCCGGACGAACTGCACACGGCATTCAACTTCGACTTTCTGCGGTGTTCCTGGCATGCCGACGCGTTGCGTGCCGTGGTCGACTGCACGACCGAGGCGTTGGACGCGGTGGGCGCGCCACCCACGTGGGTGTTGTCCAACCATGACATCACCAGGCATGTGACCCGCTACGGGCGGGCCTCCACCCGCGGCGGCGGTTCACAGCACGAACCGCACGGTCCCGTCGATGTCGGGCTGGGTCGTCGCCGCGCCAGGGCGGCGCTGCTGCTGATGCTCGCGCTCCCCGGCAGCGCCTACCTCTATCAGGGCGAGGAACTCGGCTTGGAGGAGGTCGAAGATCTCCCGCCAGAGGTGCTACAGGATCCGACTTGGGAGCGCTCCGGCCACACCGCCCGCGGCCGCGACGGGTGCCGTGTGCCACTGCCGTGGAGCGGATTCCGGCCGCCATTCGGATTCGGCCCGGTCGACACCCTTCCCTGGCTGCCGCAGCCACAGCGCTGGGTGTCGCTGACCGCCGAATTGCAGAAGCGGGAACCGGATTCGATGCTCGACCTCTATCACCGGGCGCTGCGTCTGCGCCGGGACCATCCGGCCCTCGGGGAGGGCTCTTGGTCCTGGCTGCCCAGTGCGCCGGGTGTTCTGCTTCTCCGACGCTCTCCCGGCCTGGTGTGCATCGTGAACGTTTCGAACGCGCCGACCACGCTGCCCAGGCACGAGCGGGTGTTGTTGTCCAGCGAGCCTTTGCAGGACAGCGTCCTGCCCGCCGACAGCGCGGCCTGGCTGGAGGTCCCCGGCGTGGGGTAGGGCATGGTCGCCCCTCGTGTCGCTGCGCACGACCGGCAATTCGAACCCGTATCGTCGCCACCGAACAAGCAACGCGTCTCTTGCTCGTCGTGCGCTGGGTTAGGCAGTAGAAGCCATCTCGTCAGCCGACCATATTGGTAAGGAGAGCGATGTTCACCCATAACAAGGATCTCCAGTTCGAAGTTCGCGTCGACCGTCCCGATCCGCGTTTCGCGACCCTGCTGCAAGAGCAGTTCGGCGGCGCCAACGGCGAATTGAAGGCCGCCATGCAATATTTCAACCAAGCGTTCATGCTGCGTGGCAAGCACCCGAAAACCTATGACCTGTTCATGGACATCGCCACGGAGGAACTCAGCCATCTCGAAATCGTCGGCGCGATGATCACCATGTTGCTCGACGGGCTCAACGACGATTTGAAGCAAGCCAACGAGCGGTGCGACTGGATGCCGATGGTGGCGACGCCCGGCGGACGTGACCAGGTGATCCATCAGGTCGCGGTGAACCCACTGTACTTCGCGCTCAGCGGCGGCGGACCCGTCGTCAAGGACTCCGCTGGCGTGCCCTGGTCGGGGTCGTACGTCGACGCCAACGGTGAGCCCTCGGTCGATCTGCGCAGCAACCTCGCGGCGGAGTCGCGCGCCAAGATCGTGTACGAATATCTCAAGCAGTTCACCGACGATCCCGGTGTGCAGGACACGCTTTCGTTCCTGATGACCCGCGAGATCGCACACTTCCAGCAGTTCACCGCGGCGCTGAACGAATTGCCGGTCAACTTTCCGCCCGGAGCACTGCCCGGCGACGATCGATTCCAGAACGTGGCCTTCAACATGTCCAACGGCTCCGCGAGCGCCCGCGGCCCATGGAACGAAGGGCAGGGGCCGTGGCCCTCGGGCACGGAATGGCGCTACATCGACAATCCGGTCAGCGAATGGCTCGATTCCGACGAACGCGTGAACCATGGCGCGCAGACCAACCCGCAAGGCGAGCCCGCGGTGCACGGCACCAAACCGTTCACCCACGAATCACACATCCCGGACTGACTCCCCCACGCCTACGCCCGGAACGGAACACGGCTGTTCAGGCGTTGAGCGACGCGGCGCGCGGCACCAGGTGCCGCGCGCCGCGCGTCTTGCACTGCCGCATGGATCAATGCCGCGGCTTGCTGATCATGTCTTTGGCACGATCCATCATCGCGGCGAACGGGCCGACCAGAACGTTCGCGGCGGCGGATTCCACGCCGGGATGCGGCCGGGTCGGCGCCATCGCCTCCGCGAGCTCGACGGTCTTGCGCAGACGTCGCAGCGTGTCGTCGTCGAGTTCCTCGCGCAGCCGGTTGAATTCCTCGCGTTCCTCATGGTCGGCATGGGCCAGCACCGCTTCGCGCAGCTTGGCCAGTCTCACCTGGAATTCCATCGAGCTGATGTCGAGCGACTCCATTTCGGCGAGCTGCTTTTTCGCCTTGTTCTCCTCCTCCAGCCGCGCGTCGACGACAGACGCGCCATCGCCCAGTTCACGCCGGGCGCGCGGGTGAATGATCTCTTCTTCGGCGGTCTCGTGCACGGCGAGCAGGCGTCGCAATTCGAAGAACTTGCTTTCGCGCTCAACAGGGTCGGAGGTGTCGGCGGTCTCGATGAACAGTTGCCGGATCCGGCCGTGCTGGTCGATGAGGAAATCGACGGCGTCGGTGGTCGAGTCGATCGTGGTTGCCATGGTTGACCTCCCTCGGGCAATCGGGACGGACTGACGAATTACGTCCGTCGCCGCGGTACCCGGCAGCGAGCACGCGAAACCGCCCGGCAGGCCGGTTACGTGCTCGCGCTGCCCGCGATGGGAGCGGGATATACCGAGGGCGGCACGCTGTGGCACCACGGGCGATGGATCTCCGAACCCGGCAGGGAAGCCAGTTCCGGTATCCAACGCCGCACGTAGTTCCCCTCGGGGTCGTAGCGTTCGGCGGTGCCGACCGCTCTCGGGTCGAAACGGCCCGCCTGCTGCCAGGTGAAGCGGTCGCTCGCCGCGTCGTCGAGCAGCCACCGGCGGAAATGCTCGGCGCCGACCCGCCAGTCCACCTGCAGTGTCGTGGTGAGGAAACTGGCGGCGATCACCCGTGCCCGCTCCGGCATCCACCCTTGCGCGGCCAGCTGCCGCATGCCCGCGTCGACGATCGGGTATCCGGTGCGGCCGTCGCGCCAGGCGCCGACGACGACCGGATCGTGCGCCTGCCGCACATCCGTACCAGCGCCGGACCGCGCGAGATCGGCCCGGGCGACGAGGAACTGGAGATGGAAGTCGCGCCGAGCGAGCTGCCGGACGAAAGCGCGGCCATCCGGCGTCGCCATGTCGGTGTGGTACGCCATTTCGGCGGCCGACAGGCAACCGAAATGCAGGTACGGCGACAGCCGGGAGCATCCCTCGCCCGTGAGGTCACCCTTGGACCGGCCGCGTGGTTGTCGCCGGTCGGCGGTGCAGCCTCGCCACAGCGCACGACCCGTGATCTCGCCTCCGACCGCCAACTGCGGTGAAACGGCCGCGTCGCCGAGTTCGTCGAATCTCGGCACGGGATCACTCTCGATGCGAGGAACGATCAATTCCGTGGGCTTTTCCAGCGGTCGTCGCTTCGGCGCCGACAACCATCGGCGAAAATAGGTCGCGAAGTCCGGAACCTCGTCGTCCGGCCGATACGGTCCGCAATCGGCGGGATCCACGGCGGTGAGGGTGGCGGGATGGGTGTGCAGCAGGCAGCTGCGCCGCGCCAGCCGTTCGCCCAGTGCCCGAAGTCGGCATCGGTTGTACCAGGTGACGTCCTCGGCGATGTGGACGCTGTCGGCGTGCACCTGTGCCGCCACCCGATCCACCGCCTCGACGTAGTCACCGTGCCGAATCACCAGTTGCCCACCGGCGCAGCGAAGCTCGGCATCGAGTTCGGCCAGCGCGGCGGAGAGGAAACGCAGTTTATTGGCGGCCGGGCGAGTGCTGCCGACGAGCCGGTCGTCGACGACGAACAGCGGAACCACTGCCGCGCCCTCGTGTACGGCGGCCAACAAGGCCGGGTTGTCGTGGACGCGCAGGTCACGGGTGAAGAGTGCGATTGTTACGGCCATTCGAGGTTTTCGACGACAGGCATCCGTCGCGGGATCGACGACGGCGAATCGGACATTCGGCGGCGTGCCACGCCGATGCGGGCGGTATCGAAGTAACGAGCTTTACGCCAATGCTGCGCGACGGCGGCTGTCATGTCAAGTCGGGCTCGCGGCCGCGCGCCGGATCAGTGTTCGCGGAACAGATCGGTGAGCCAGGGCTCCAGGTCGGCGCTCAGTGCGGTCAGATCCGGCTCGCCCGACTCGTCGAGCGCATCGGCGGTGAGCTGGCGTACGGCGTAGACGACGCCCATGTACGCGGTGACGGACAACAGTGGCTGCCGATTCCCGCTGGCGCTCTGCACCAGACCGCGGATGTACTCGGCGAACAGCCGGATCGACTTGCGCCTGCGTCGCCGGGCGGCCGGCCCGAGCCCGTCGATCTCCACCTGGTAGGCGCGCGCTACGACCAGGTCGTTCTGCAGGGAGCCGAGGTACTGGCCGAGGGCGTCGGCGACGATGGATCTGCGATCCCGGCCCTTGAGGTCCGCGGCGGTCAGCTGGGTCAGCAGCACTTGGATGAAGCGGTCGTAGCCCGCGAATACGCACTCGTCCTTGTTGGCGAAAGCGTCGTAGAACGCCGCCAAGGACACTCCGGCCCGCTTGGCGACATCGGTGGGACCGAATCCGGCGTAACCGCGGGCGGCGAGCAGTTCGGTCACGGCGACCAGCAACCGTTCCCGCTGCGCCGCTATCACCTGCTCCCGCCCCAGATTGTGGCGCCCCCGCGGCAACGCGGCGGGAAGTGTGAAGAACACTCCGTCTCGCACCGGAACGATCGGTGCGTCAGCGTCGGCGGGCGCGGCGGACACCCCTGCAGACTACCGAGCCGGTCGGACCCGGGTATGGGTGCGGCTTCAGTGGGTAGCCCCAGCACATGACCGACACACCACTCGCACTCGTCACGGGAGCCTCCAGCGGTATCGGTTTGGAACTGGCCCGGCGGTTCACCGAACACGACCACGACGTCGTGATCGCGGCGGAGGACGACGCCATCTCCGCGCCCACCCGGCCCCACGTCCGTTGAATCCGGAAGGGCAGACGGCGGAGCAGGTACAACGGACCGCGAGCGACGCCTTGGTCGCCGACGGCGTGCACCTCCTGCCCGCTGACGTCACGACCGCGAGCCTCGACCTGGAGCCGGCCGACTGGGAACGATTTCGCCGACACTGGGAAGACTTGCACCCGGACGTCTACGCCGACGCCCGTGGCACGCGCAGGCTGCGCCGGTACGGCCGGTTCTCGCTCACCGGTTCGGCCGGTCGCATCGGCCTGCTGTCGTCGGATTCGTTCGTGCAGCCCGAGGAATCCAACCCGCTCTATATCGGCGTGGACCGCACTTTCGAGCCCTTGACCGATGCATTCGTGACCGACCCTGTTTTCGTGGCGGTGCTGCGACTGCTCGCGCGATTGGCGACGGCGCTGGACGGCCCGGCGCGATGGAGCGCGAAAGTACATCCCTTCCGGGTCATCGCCTCGGCGGACGCGGACGGCCTGCCTACACCGGAAGGCCGCCACCGCGACGGCGTCACCTTGGTCTCCTCGCTTCTGGTTGGACGGCAGAATGCCCTGGGCGGCGCGAGTTCGGTGTTCGATCCGAGCGGACGACGACTGCTGCGGACCACCCTCGATCGGCCGGGAACGCTGCTGCTCGGCGATGACCGCCGCACCTTGCACAGTGTTTCGCCGGTGCGTCCGGTGGATCGGAGCCGCCCCGCCTATCGCGATGTCTTGGTGGTGACGTTCGCGCCGGGCTGAAGACCGCCGAATCGTGGTCATGGCCCGATCCGTCGTGAACCATGGCGTGGCCCGGATGGTTTGCCTGCCCGGGCCACGCGCAACGGTCAGCCGAGCGGCAACTCCAGGCAGGACGGGGCGCCATCCGGTGCACTGACGGTGATCGTCGAACCGACCTTGTTCGCGCTGGAATACAGCGGATCCATGCCGTCGAGGACGAGCATCAACCGATGGCCGTCGGGGAGATCGTAGGCGGCTGCTTGCAGCTCCCACGAAACGGTCGCGGGCAGACCGGACTCCGTCGTCTTCGGTTCATGGGTGATGATTCTCGCCGAGCCGTTCTCGTCGACATCGAGCAGATAGGCGACCACTGTCGCGGACTCGTGGGTGCTGTCGATGGTCACTTGCAACCGCGGGATCCCGCGGATCTGCCTGGCGACGCCGCCTCGTGCTGCGAGCAGCGGCCCCGTCGACCAGACGAGGGCATGACCGCGGTCGATCTCATCGATCCGGTAGACCTTGGGATTGCCCGACCACTCCTCCTGGCCCGTCGTCATGAGCTTGTCCATGGCGACGACCTCGGGCTCCTCGCCCACCGTGAAACTGCGTTGCCAACCGCCCGTGGAATCGGGGGTCAGCACACCGTCGCCGCCCTCACGCTCATCGGTCAAGACCAGCACTTCCGTATCTGTGGTGACGTCCGCCCACGAGGCCTTCTCCTCGCGCCGCGCCGGTTCGACGATCACGTTCTGGCCGTTCCCGGCGCCTGGAGTGGTCACGTAGGTGAACATGACCTGATTGCTGATCTCCGGCCACGCGTCGACGCCGTTGTCCTCGTCCTTCAGGTAGTGATCGAGCCAGGCGTATGCCTCGCGCAGCGGCTCGTTCGGGGCCGCACCGGGCATGGGTGGAACGATCAGGCCGGGGCCTTCCGGCGCCGCGTGGTCGCCGATCCACATGTTCAGCCGTTTCGGGCGCGGAAGCTTCTCGAAGGTCTCCAGCACCTGGTTCACCGGGAAAAGCCCCTCGTGCCAGGTATTCGAGAAGAAGGTCGGAATATCACGGGAGCCGACATAGCGTTCCGGTGCGCGTTCGGTGCCCCACTCGACAACCGGATCCATGTCCACACCCTCGGCGAACTTCGCCAGGATCTCCAATGCTTCTTCGTCGAACTTCTCCGCCTGCTCGCCACCGGTCAGGCCGATCAGTGCCTCGACGGCCTTCAGATGGCGGGTGCCGTTGTCGTACAGACTGGTGGCGAGGTTGCCCCAGGTACTCAGCGCGACGACGACGTCGACCCGGTCATCGTGCGCGGCCACGAGCTGACTGATGCCCGAGCCATAGGACTCACCCATGAAGGCGATGCCGCTGGGGGCGAGTTCGTCTATCGCGTAGTCGAGCACCTTCTTGCCGTCGGCCCGATCCCATGGACCAGCGACATCGACGGTGCCTTCGGACGTGCCGAACCACGGCAGGTTCGTTCCTGGTGTGGCGGTCCAGCCGATTCCGCGCGGCGTGTAGGCCAGCACGTGATAGCCCTTCCACGCGAGGGTGAGATAGGCGTACTCGAACAAGGGCCAGCCGACGGGTGTCCACCCGGCGGGGAAGACCACCAGCGGGCACGGCCGGGTGGTGGTCTGACGCAGCATGTGCGCCGACAGACCGATCCCGCCCGCCCCTTCGATGCGCGGGAACGTCGGCACGGCGACGTTCAGCGCCCGGTTCACCAGGTCGTCCACGTCATCGGGCACCAGCCCCTTGCCACTGCGCTTACGCACGGCGCTCACCAAG
Source organism: Nocardia sp. NPDC003999 (assembly GCF_053604885.1). Lineage (NCBI taxonomy): Bacteria > Bacillati > Actinomycetota > Actinomycetes > Mycobacteriales > Nocardiaceae > Nocardia > Nocardia sp. NPDC003999. Next base: position 116,157 of record NZ_JBSGIB010000019.1, on the reverse strand, counting down.
TTCGACGCGAACTGCACCGCTTCCGGGCGCACCTGCCCTTGGGCGTCCCAGGGCCCCTGGACTGCGATCCGGGCGAGCTGTTCGGACGTGGTCCCGACGATCGGATCTCCTTGTGACATCGGCGTCATCGATCCTTCCTGCCAGTTGCTACGGAACTGCGGACCGCAGCAGCGTGACACGACACATGATCAGATCTCGCCAGATCCGACAATGCGTTTCCCGTTCGCAATAGACCGTTGAACAGCGGAAACGTTGCAAGATTCGACAATCCGCCGCGACCATCGCGAACGGCCCGGGCACCATCCGCGCAAATTTGCCGACCATGTGAACATGCATCGAGTGCGCCGTGGCCGGCGCCCAGCGAGTCGTTCACTACGCTGACCGATTATCGGCAATTGCGGGTCGACCGGCGCGGCAACCGGCACGAAAGTCGGGACCCGAGACCTCGTGGTTCGGCTGCCGCGCCGGGCAAGGGTTACTGCTTCTCGGCGCCCAGTTTCACCGGAATGGACAGGGGTCCGACGGTGAAGAACGACGGCGAGTACGGGATTTCGTCGGGGTCGATGGCGAGTTCCAGGTTCGGCAGCCGACGGTACAGCGAGGCGAGCGCGAGACGGCCCTCCAGGCGGGCCAGGCCCGCGCCGATGCAGTACCGCGGCCCGTGACCGAATCCGAGATGTCCGCCGCGCTGCTCCCTGGTGATGTCGAACTCGTTCGCGGTCTCGCCGTATTCGGCCGGGTCGATCCCGCAGGCCTGGTACGCGACACCGACCGCCTGGCCCTTGGGTATGGCGACTCCGGCCACGGTCACGTCCGTCAGTGTGAATCGCCAGCTCGTCATCATCACCGAATGGCGGTAGCGCACAGTCTCTTCGACCACATCACCCCAGCGGTCTTCCGCCTTCGCGAGGGCGAGCTGCTCGGGGTGTCGCGACAGCGCCAGAATGGCGTGCCCGAGCAGATGCACCGTGGTCTCGTGCCCGGCCACCAGCATGATCCACAGAACGGCGACCAGTTCGTCGGCCGTGAGTTTGTCGTCCCGATCGCGAGCTTGGACCAGACCGGTGGTGAGGTCGTCGCCGGGCTTTTCCTGTTTCCGGTCCGCCAGTTCGTACAGGTACGTCATCAGCGAGTTCTGCGTCGCGAATGCTTCCTCCGGCGGTGTGGTGTGGGCCAGCAGGGTTGCGGTCCAGCGTCGCAGCCGGTCCCGCTCCGGCTCAGGCACCCCGAACAGTTCGCAGATCACCGCCATCGGCAGCGCTTCGGTGAAGGTGGGCACCAGATCGACGCCGTCACCGGCGGCGATCACGTCGTCCAGCAATCGGTCGATGATCGCCTGGATGCGCGGCTCGAGCGCCTGCACCCGGCCCGGCGTGAACGCCTTGCTGATCAGACCCCGCAGCCGCCGGTGGTCGTCACCGTCCTTGGTGGACAGGTGATCGCCCTGCACGACGGCGCGCAGCGGCCAGTCCTCCGCGATCGAACCGTCGTGCAGGGCCGGCCAATGCTTCGGATCCCGCGCGAAGGTCTTGTTGTCCCCGGCGAGGATCTCACGCACCGCGTCGTGCGTCAGGGCCAGGTAGGCGGGCACGCCGCCGGGGAACTCCACCTCGACCACCGGCGCGATCTCCCGGAGCCGGATGCAGGTGTCCAGCAGATCCTCGTTCGCCGCGGGGAATGCGGGCAGGCTGGTTGTCATCGGTTTCCCTTCTGCGCATGAACCCTCCGGCCGCCGTGATGACGGTCGTCGCACGAGTATCGAAGCGGGTCCGTTCGAGGTGCCGGTCAATTGGCGAATCCTGCCCACAACCGGAAGTCGAGCGTCGCAAAACGACATTTCGGTGACCGTCCGGCCCACTGCGGCGGGCTCGTCACCGCGAAAACGGTTAGGGTTCGGGAGATGTCCGTGGGTGGCTGGAGGAATTCGTGGAACTGAAGACGGTGCTGGGACGCGTCGTGCGAGCGATGAACGCCGGGGTGGCAGGCATGCTCGACGCGCCGGTACTCGGGCGCCTGCTGGGCAGAGGATTCGTGGTGATCACCTATGTGGGGCGACGGTCCGGGCGGACGTTCAGCACACCGGTCAACTACTGGCGAAAAGCGGACGAGTTCGTCATCGGAGTCGCGTTGCCGGACCGGAAGACGTGGTGGCGGAACTTCCTGGGCGAGGGCGGCCCCATCACGCTCCATCTGAACGGCGCCGACCGGCCCGGGCACGCGGTAGCGCGACGCGACGAACGCGGCCGCGTCTTCGTGACGGTACGGCTCGACGACGCGAGCTGATCCGACTCGCCTCATCCGCATCGGCGCCACACCACAAGTGCCGCAACCGATTACGGCGCAAACCCCTGGACGCTGGCGGAGGGCTTCGTCTGGGCGATGATCGCTGCGCCCATCCAGCGCCGTAGATACCGTCGCAGGTCATCTTCGCCGCGCGGTGGATTGCCCGGGGAAATGAAGAACGACTGCATCGTGCGCAGGACGTATTCGACCAGCTCGTGCAGCGACTCGTCGTCGTATCCGTAACGCGCCCAGTCGACGTCGAAGCGCTTGATCATCGTCATGCCGAAGGCTTGCGCCTCTTCGGAGGTCAGGCTCTCCGGATGGACGTTCGAGTACGTGCTCGACAGCAAGATGCCGAGATGGGGTGTTCGACGGACCTCGGCGAGGGTGTAGACCACCCCCTCGGTCATCGCTTCCACGGCGTCCTCCAACCCACTGACGTGCTGTGTCAGCCGATCGAGGAACCCGTCGACGGAGGCGATCGCCGCCGCGGTCATCAGCGCGTCCGCGCTGGGAAAGTACCGGTAGACCGTCTGCCGGATGACGCCGAGCGACTCGGCGACGTCGGCGATGCCGATCTCCGAACCCGTTCGTCCGATCAGTTCGACCGCGGCGGCGACGATGCGACGCGAGGCTTCCTCGTCGTCCTTCGGCGGACTCCCGCCCCACCCGCGCCTTCCTGCCACTGCCCGCTTCCTCGACTCGAAGCCCGTCGCTTGCGAACCCCCTGATGGAAAGCCTGCCGACCCTCCGGATCAAGGGTTCGACCGTATCACAAGGGTGCCGTAGACCCGGTTCTGACGCGATTCTGATCATACACTTGGACAGTCGTATGTATGATCACTGCAACGCGGCTCGGCGCATCGGGTGGTGCCGCCGGACCGGTTCGTTTTCGGAAAGTCGAGGTATAGCCCAGTGACCGATCTTCAAGTACGGAAGATGCGCTTCGCATTCGCGGACTACGACGTGCCCTTCTTGTGGAACGAGGAGAATCCGGCCTTCTCGTCCATGGCCAATGCGGTGTCCTTCCTGGCGATCGGCTTCGAGAAGATGATCGTCAACATGATCCGCGAGGCCATGCCCCTGATCACCGATCCCGAGGTCGCCGAGGAAGCCGACGCGTTCGTGCGCCAGGAGGGGCAGCACTCCACCGCCCATCGCCAGCACGCCAATGCCTTGATCCGGCGCCACCCGGGACTCCAGGAGACGCTCAACGAAGTGATCGCGGAATTCGACCGCCTCACCGTGAACACTTCGGTCGAATACCGCCTCGCCTACACCGCCGATCTCGAAGCGACGTTCACTCCGGTGTTCAAACTGATGCTCGACAACGACTCGACCTTGTTCCGGCCGGGCGACGACCGAGTGGCGTCGCTGTTCATCTGGCACTTCGTCGAAGAGGTCGAACATCGCAGTTCCGCGCTGATCATCTTCGATTCCGTCGTCGGGAGCGATGTGTATCGGATGCGCATGGCGCCGTCGATCTTCCGTCACGTGATGAAGGTGATCCGGTTGGCCTGCGCGGGCTTCAACAAGCATGTCCCGCTGGAGGAGCGAAAGGTCGACGCGCTGTCCATGTTCGCGAATTACCGGCGGAGGCTGAAGCTGCGCAAATGGTTGCCGTTTCTGCAGGCCGAGGACAACGGCCCGATGCCGCGCGCGTTCGACCACCTGCCGCTCGGTGAACAACTCGTCGCACTGGTGGGCGTCATCCGCAGTCAATTGCCGAAGCACAATCCGGACCACGAGAAACTACCCGAACTGGCCGCCGTGTGGTTCGAACGCTATGACGCCGGCTACGACGTCTCGCACTGGTACACCGCCGACACGGTCGCACGCTAGGAGCCGGACCGATGGCTGATTGCGCACCCACCTTCGACCGTCTCGCGACCGCGCTCGGCTTCTCCTGCGAGGAGGCGGGCGGGCCGGTCGAGGTGCGGAACCCTTTCGCATTGGAGAACTGGACCCTGCCCGTCCTCGAATTCACGATCGTCCTCGGCGCGGTCCTGGCCCTGATCTACGCGATCGTGCGGTTGCGCCGCCACGGCGATCCCACCAACTTGGTGCTCTGGTTCGGGGCGACCGCGTATCTGTTCATCATCGAGCCGCCGCTGTACTTCCCCGCGGCGTTCGGCATCGACGCGCACGTCGACACGATGTTCGCGCACAACCTGTTCACCGTGGAATTCCTCTGGGGCCGATTACCGCTCTACATCATCGCGATCTACCCGTTCATGGCCACCCTCGCGTTCGAATTGGTCAGGATTCTCGGGGTCTTCCGGCACTACGGGGTGCTCGCCGGATCGGTGTGCGTGGGCTTCGTCCACCACGCCTTCTACGAGATCTTCGATCATCTCGGCCCGCAGCTGCGCTGGTGGGAATGGTCGGTCGACAACCCGATCAATCAACCGATGTTCGATTCGGTACCGCTTCCGAGCGTGGTCGTCTTCGCCGCCCTGTGGCCGATGTCGCTCGCCTTCTGCGTCCAATCGTTCGTCGGCCGCCACATCGACCAGGGCCGAAATTTCTCCGGAGGGCAGCTGGTCGGGCGCACGATCGTCATCGGCATTCTCGCCTCGTTGGGCACAGCGGTGCTGCCCATCCCCGCGACCGTCTTCGGCATGGGTAGCACCACGGTGCGTGGCGTGCTCTACGCCGCCGAATTGGCCGTCCTCTCCATTGCCGCCGTGGTGATCTTGACCCGCCAGTGGCTCCGGCTGCGGCGCGGCGACTCGGACGCGGCGCCCTATACGAACGACTTCGTCCGCATTTACGGCGTGGTGTACCTGGGCGTGATGGCATTGCTCTGGGCCACCGCGTTGCCCGATTTCTTCGCCGCCGTCGACGGTGTGACCAGCGAAGGAGACCCGATCGGGAATCTGTGGTATACCCTCGCGTGCTTCGTTGTCGCGGTTCTCTGCCTGGTCGCCGTATTCACGGTGCCCCGGAGAAAGGCGCCCCCGAGCGTCGCCCCTCCCGCCCCGGAAGCCACCGCGAGTTCCACGGTATAGCGGGACGACCGACGCCGTCGGTGACGACGGGCGGCCGCCGTGGGCCCGGCTGCCCGGACCGGAGTGTGACGCCCGGCTCGCACGGGATTTTCCATGCCGGTGCCCTGGTTGTACCAGGGGCCGATATGAGGAGGTCATGTGGCACGGGAGTACAACCGGAATCCCGCGGCGGTCGCCGCCTTGACGCCTGAGCAGTACCACGTCACTCAGGAGAACGGCACGGAGCGGGCGTTCACGGGCGAGTACTGGGACAACCACGAGCCGGGCATCTATGTGGATGTGGTGTCGGGTGAGCCGTTGTTCGCCTCGGTCGACAAGTTCGACAGCGGAAGTGGATGGCCGAGTTTCACCAAGCCGATCGAAGCCGGGAACGTGGTGCGGAAGCGGGACTTCAGCCATCTGATGGTCCGCACCGAGGTGCGCTCGGCACACGGCGACAGCCATCTCGGGCACGTGTTCACCGACGGTCCCCGCGCGGCGGGCGGCTTGCGGTACTGCATCAATTCGACTGCGCTGCGGTTCATCCACCTCGACGACCTCGAGGCGGAAGGCTATGGGCAGTACAGGACTCTCTTCGCGAAGGAGGAGGCGTGACCGACACGCGCAAGGCGATTCTGGCCGGTGGATGCTTCTGGGGCATGCAGGACTTGATCCGCAAGCAGCCGGGAGTGATATCGACACGCGTCGGCTACACCGGTGGACGCAACGACCATCCCACGTACCGGAACCACCCTGGCCATGCCGAGGCGATCGAGATCGTCTACGACCCGGCCCGGACGGACTTCCGGCAACTGCTGGAGTTCTTCTTCCAGATCCACGATCCGACGACGAAGGACCGCCAGGGCAACGACATCGGAAGCAGCTATCGCTCGGCGATCTTCTATCTCGACGACGACCAGAAGCGCGTCGCCCTGGACACCATCGCCGACGTGGACGCCTCCGGTCTGTGGCCCGGCAAGGTGGTCACCGAGGTGACCCCGGCGAGTGAGTTCTGGGAGGCCGAGCCGGAGCATCAGGACTACCTGCTGCGTTACCCGGACGGTTACACCTGCCACTTCCCCCGGCCGGGGTGGAAGCTGCCGAAGCGGCAGACCACCGCCCAGTAGAAGCCGGTGGGTTCGGCACTTCCGCCGAGCCTTCGGAGCGCACAGTTGACGACTGCGCCACCACACCCGGGTGGCGCAGTCGCCGCGTTTCACGACGTCCCCCGCCCGCCGCCGCCGGTCGTACAGCCGGAAGCCTCGCGCACAGACTCCGGACGATACAAAACGGAACCTCATGCGGTAGACAACATTTCGACTCGTCCCCGGCCGTGCCGGGCTCCCCACTGTGGGGAGAATGCGTGATCGGGCACCGATATGATCGTCGACGCTTGGAGCTCCTGGCCGGTCGACCCGAGGTAGGCAGATGACGCGCAGCGGCACAAAGATTCTCGATGTGGTCGGCAGTCGCCGGATGGCGGTGGCGACGCTGGCCACCATCACCGGCTTCTACTATCTGTTCGTCGCGTTCACCAATTGCGTCGACACCGACACCAATCGCAACGGCGTGGCCGCTGTGCTGTCGATGAAAGCGACGATCCACAATCCGGGCACGGACTGGCGCGCGATCACCAATGGCAATGTCGCGCTCGTCGCCTACATCCTCGTGGTGATCTGGGAATTCCTGATCGCCTTCGTGCTCCTCACGGCGGGAGCCGTATGGGGCCGGGTGCTGACCGGACGGCCACGCAGGCTGCGAGCCGGTCTGGACGCGGCCGTGAAACTGTCGAGTCTGGGCTGGACCATGGCGGTGCTGCTGTTCTTGGGCGGGTTCCTGACCATCGGCGGCGAATGGTTCCGCATGTGGGCCAATGACGACGTGAACGCCTCGTCGGCCGCGTTGCAGAACTTCCTCATCGCGGGCGTCGGCCTGATTCTGGTTCACCTGCCGGACTCGCAACGCAGCGCGGTCCTCGAAAGTGACTCGGCAGCAGCGGAATCCGACTAGTAGCGGGCGGCCGACGACGCGAGCGTCAGCGACCGTTGCGTTCGAGTTCGCCCAGCTGTTTCTGCAGACGTTCCAGTGCGGCCCGGATCTGGTCGATCTGCGCGTTGAGTTCGGCGATCTTCGCCTGATCCACCGGCGGGGGCTGTGCCTGCGGTGACGCGACCGGTGGTGGCGCGGCGGGCTGTTGACCCGGCGGCAGTGGGGCGCCGGGTCCGCCGCCGGGCGGCGTGGCGAGTCTGCCGGTGGCCGGACCGAACACCTGCTCCAGCGCCTCCGCGAGGGTCGGCGCGTAGCCGACGAGGACACCGCCGGTGCCGGGATCGCGGTAACTGACCAGCACTCGCGCCAATTGCGGGAATGTCGACGCGTTCTGTGCCGTCGAGATCCGTTCGGTGAACAGCGGCTCGGCGTATAGCACGCCGCCGTCGGCGATCGGCAGGGTGAGCAGATTGCCGTACTGGATCCGGTTCGAGCGCTCGAGCAGGGTGCGCTCGGAAGCGACTCTGGTGTCGGAGATCATCGAGTTCTGGATCTGTTGCGGACCCTGAGTGAGGGTGTCGGTGGGCAACTGCGAGACGGTGATCTTGCCGTAGCCCTCCGGGTCGGAGCGGGCGGAGACGTAGGCGGAGAGGAATTCCCGGTTGTAGCCGACCATCGCGCTGGCCAGCCGGAACGACGGTTCCGCGCTGGCCTGGTCGCCGACCAGGACGTAGAACGGAGGCTGATGCGGATTGGACTCCACGGTGGGGTCGCTGGGCACCGACCAGAACGCGTTGGTGGTGAAGAATTCGCGCGGTTCGTCGACGTGGTATTTGGCGAGCATCTCGCGCTGGATCGTGAACAGGTCTTCGGGATACCGGAAGTGCGCCCGTAGCTCCGGGCTGATCGACTCCTCCGGTCGGACCGTGCCGGGGAAGACCTTCATCCAGGCCGCCAGCACCGGATCCTGCCGGTCGACCTGGTAGAGGGTGACCGTGCCGTCGTATGCGTCGACGGTCGCCTTGATGGAGTTGCGCACGTAGGAGATCTCTCGCGGCGACTCCCGCTGGGTCTCGTCGCCCGGCTCGAGGGCTTCGAGCGAACTGCGCTTGGCGTAGGGGTAGCCGTCGATCGAGGTGTACGCGTCGACGATCCAGACTATCCGGCCGTTCACGACCGCCGGGTAGGGGTCGTTGTCGGTGGTCAACCACGGTGCGACGAGTTCGACACGATGGCGGGGATCGCGGTTGAAGATGATCTTCGAACCGGGACCGATCGCCTTCGAGAAGACGATATTGCGCTCGGTGTAGGTCACCGCGAAGGCGAGGCGGTTGACCCAGTTGGCGATCGGGACGCCGCCCGCGCCGGCGTAGGTGTAGGTGGTGGTGTCGGTGTCGTACTCGCGGGGCTCGGTGCCGCCGCCCACGATGGCGTAGTCCGGGCTCGCATGGGCGATCACTTCGCCGAAGTAGACGCGCGGCTGATCCACTCGGATCACCTGGTGCCCGGAGGCTTGGGACGCGATGTCACCGACCGCGTAGATCGGATATCCGCTGTTGCTGCTCGCGGCATCGCCCGCGGCCTCGCGGACCGCCGCGTTCACCCGGTTGGCCGGTGCGGCGACGAACCCGTTGCCGTGCGTGTAGACGGTGTGCCGATTGACCCAATGGCGCTGGTTGCCGCTCAGCGCGGTCGGGGTCAGCTCGCGCGCCGCGACCACGTAGTCGCGCAGTTGCCCACCGACCCGGTAGCGATCCAGGTCCAGATGCGGTGGAAAGCTGTAGAAATTCTTCAGCTGTTGTTGCTGGGTGAACGTCCGCGATAGCACGCTCGGGTCCAGCAGGCGGACGTCACCGATCGTGGTGACGTCCGCGGGGACCTCGGGCGGCGACCTGGTGCCGACGCCGGGATAGGGCTGGTACTCGACCCGGTCGCTGCCGATCCCGTACGCCTGGCGGGTGGCCGCGATGTCGCGTTGGATGTAGACACGCTCCATGTCGGCGGCGTTCGGGCGGACGGAGAACTGCTCGACGGCCAATGGCCAGACGGCTCCGACGAGGATCGACGACAGCAGCAGAAGCGCGGCGGCCATCGCCGGGATTCGCAGGTCCCGCACGACGATGGCGGCGAAGACCGCCACGGCGCAGATCACGGCGATCGCGAAGAGAATGAGGCGGGCGGGAAGCACCGCGTTGATGTCGGTGTAGCCAGGGCCCGCGAAAGTGGGTTCCTTGCTGCGGCTGGATAGCAGCGAGTACCGGTCGAGCCAATAGGCGGCAGCCTTCAAGAGGATGAACGAGCCGGCCAGTATCGCGAGCTGGACGCGGGCCGCGTGCGTCAGGCCGCCCGTCTTTCTGGACAGCCGCAGGCCACCGAACAGGTAGTGCGCGGCGAGGCTCGCGACAAAGGCGAGGACCACGGCGATGAACAGCCAGTTGAGTACGAATCGATAGAAGGGAAGGTCGAAGACGAAGAACCCGACATCGTGCCCGAATTGCGGGTCGGACACGCCGAAGGACCCGCCGTGGACGAACAGCTGGACGGTCATCCAGTTCGACTCCGCGGCAAGGCCGCAGACGAGCCCCAGCGAGGTCGCGATGCCGAGACCGAACCGCACCGGATGCCGGAGCACCGCCGCCCGATACGGCCGAAGACTGTTCTCCTCTTCGGACTCGGGAACGAAGAGCGGGCGGAACCTGAACGCGAGCCACAGCACCGCGAAAAGGACGCCACCGATGATCAGCGCGACCGCGATGAACAGCGAGAGCCGGGTGAACAGCACGGTCAGCCAGACACCACGGAAGCCGACTTCGCCGAACCACAGCCAGCTGACGTAGCCTCGGATCAGCCGAGGCACCACCAACAGCGACACGACGAACACCGTGGCGGCGACCACCAGCACCCGGGTGCTGCGATGCAACCGTCGCGGGCGGAGGCCCTCGCGTGCGCTCATCTTGCACTCCCCGTGGCTGCCGCCCGGCTGGACGATGGACGGCCGGGGCGGACTACCAAGCTCGATACTACGACGTCCCGGAGCGCTCGATCAGCTCCCACAGGTACGCCACGTGATCGGCCGGGTCGTACGGCCACTGCGTCTGCAGGCCGTCGAGGACGGCCATGGCGAGGACGGCGAAGCGGTCGGGATCCAGATCGGCCGGTACGCGGCAGGATTCGCAAAGGTCGGCGATGGCGCGGGTGAGAGCGTCCCGGGCAGTGCGGTAGCGGTCGCGGAAGTATTCGTGGGCCGGGTGCTCCATCCCGCTGAACCGCCTCGCCGGTTTCGGCGTCGACCCGGAGAAGCTGGACGCGCTGCTGGCGGCCGGTGACCACTGACGGTGGTGGCCGCCCAGCCCCGGTATCCGCACGACGCTCGATCTTCTACTGATCAAGGAGCCGGGGAGGTTCACACCTGCGGTAGCCCACGCTGACCACCGCGCGGCGCGCTTTATCGAGCTAGGGCGGGTACCGCGATGACCGGCGCGTTCTCGGTCGGAGCCGAAGCCCGGTGCAGGCCGCGGCGGTCATAGGCGTAGGTCGCGGTCACACCGAGCAGCAGGCCGATCCCGAGGCCGAGCACCGTCATCCACAAGCCCTGGCCGAAACCGGCTTCGGCGTGGGCGTCGAAGAACAGGATGGCGCGAACGGCGAGGTAGATCTGGTGCATCGGTTCGAAGGCGGCGAGGTTCGCGATGTAGGCGGGCGTCGCCTCCAGCGGGACCGTGGCGGCCGACGAGGGCAGGCCCAGGACGACGAACAGGATCAGATTGACCAGCAGCCCCGCGGTGCCGAAGGTGGCGAGCACGGCGAGCGCGGTCACTCCGACCGCGACGATGGCCAGTGTTCCGTAGAGCCACAACAGCAGCGGACTGCCCAGTGGGACATTCAATGCCGAGGCGACCCCGAGGAATATCCCCGACAGAACCGGAGCCGCGGTGACGATGACCGCCCATTTCATCAGCAGCGTGCGGAACCGGGAGATGCCGGTGGACGGCGGGTGCACGAACCACGGGCCGTATTCGGTGGGCGTGAAACCGAGCACCGAGTCGACGAGCGTGTGGATGATCATGGCGCCGGTGAAGCCCGCCAGCAGCAGGATCAAGGTGTAGAAGAACGCGACGAGGCCCTGCCCGGCGCCGTCGTCCATCGGCCGGTAGGGCGCGGTGACGATCTGCACGGGATCGGTGAGCATCAGCCGGGCGGCCCCGCTGGGCTCGACCGGCGCGCCCGGCCCGGCGGCGAGGGCGGCGTTCACCTGATCGGTCAGGCTCTTGCCGACGGTCTCGTCCACCTGACGCAACGCGCGGTCGGCGATGCGCTGCATGATGCCGGTGGTGTAGGGGCCGATTCGCGGGTTGGTGTGGATGGTGATCACCGGGCGCTCGACCGCACCGGGCACCACGGCGGCGGCGCCGAGGATGGCGAGCCGCTTGGTGAAGTCGGACGGGATCACGATCGCGCCGTAGACCTCACCGTTCTGCAATTGTTTGCGCGCTTCGGCGATGCCGACGACGCGCAGGTCGATTTTCTCCGCCGGGATGCCCGCGACCAGCGCGTCGCTGACCTGGGCGCCGAAATTGGCGGGTTTGCCGTCGAGCGTGTCGCCGACGTCCTGATTCACCAGGGCCACCGGGAAGTCGTGCAGGTTCTTCTCGGTATTGCTGGCGTAGCCGAGATACATGGTGGCGAGCAGCGCCGCGAAGACCGTCAGCACTGCGATCGGGGCGGTGAAGGTCCGAACCGTCATGCGAGTCAATGTAGTCACCGCCTACAAAGTAGGCAATGACTACATTTTGTTATCCTGCCTACACCATGCCGATCACTCGAAGCCGGTCCTATCACCACGGCGACCTGCGCGCCGAGTTGTTGCAGCGGGCCGAGGCCACGCTGCGCGAGTCCGGCGTCGACGGCTTGTCGCTACGCCGACTGGCGCGTGACGTCGGAGTCAGTCACGCCGCTCCGACCCGGCATTTCAAGGACAAGCAGGCGCTACTGGATGCCATCGCGGTATCCGGCTTCCAACGCCTCGCCGCCGCCTTGGCACAGACCGCGGCCGCCGACTCGGCCGATGGGCACATCCGCGCCCTGGCCCGCACCTATCTCCATTTCGCGACCGAGAACTCGGCGCTCGTCGCGTTGATGTTCGCGCGCAGGCACAGCCCCGCCGCGGGCGATGCGATGTCCCGGGCCGTGGACGCGGCGTTCGCGACGCCGGTCGCGCTCATCACCGAAGCACAGAAGCGGGGGGAGGTGATCGACGGCGACCCGCGCCGGATCGCGCTGTCCGCGGTCGCCGCGCTACAAGGCCTGGCCACCTTCGTCGGCTCGGGCGTGATCGCCGCCGAGACCGCCGACGAATTGGTGGACGAGACAACCACACACATGATCGAAGGCTTGCGCCCCCGCCCGTGATGCGCCGCGATTGTCGCGGCACGAGTGCCGGCGGTGGATGCCGGTCGGTGTGGCAGCGGCCGGTCGGCAGCGCACGTTCCTCGAACCTCACCCGGCCCGAGGATCAGGGTGCCGGAGCGCTCGGCGGCGTCCACGCAGGCTGTTCGTCAGTACGCGATGAACAGGATCTCGTCGCGCGAGTAGTCGTGGCCGGGATGGTTCTCGGCCAGATGGGCTTGCGTCTTGGCCACGAGATCATCCTCGTCGGTTCCGACGATCAGTTCTCCGCAGGGGCAGTTCAGCTTTCGCTTCATCAGCGTCCTTCCTCCTCGATCCGACAGTCTATGCACACCGAGGTGATCGAGCGCGAGTCAGCCGGTCACCCCGACCCTCTGTGCAGCAGCGCGCTCGACACCCCCTGCGGGTCGGGGGCACCGGCATGCGCTCGCATGCTGCGACCGGCTCGGTGCGCCGCTCGACGAGGCGCGGACGACGAGCTGAGCTACCGCGTCAGCCACGTGACCATTCGTGGCCCCAGTAGCTGTCGGCGGTGATCTCCTCCGCGCTGTAAGTGGACTCGTCGACCAGCAGACCTTCGGTGCCGTATTCGAGATCCCAGCCGCCGGGCGTGCGGACGTAGAAGGAGATCATCTTGTCGTTGGTGTGCCTGCCGAGGGTCGACGACAACGGGAGACCCGCCCGCATGACGCGGTCGAGCGCCCGGCCGACGGCGTCGAGTTCGTCGACCTCGACCATGATGTGCACCAGGCCAGGGCCGTCGGGGCGGGTGCCGGGGATCAAGGCGAGGCTGTGGTGACGCTGGTTGACGCCGAGGAACCGCACGCGTACCGGTCCCACCCCGGGTGGGGTGGGCACTCGGAAGGAGCCGCGTGGCAGGAATCCGAGTATCTCGCAGTAGAAACGGTTCGCCTCCTCGAGATCGGGCACCGGTAGCACGACGTGGCCGAGTCCCGATCCCGCTGTGACGAAACGGTTTCCGTGGGGAGTGACGACCGGGCTGTGGTCGAGCACCGGGCCGTGGAAGACCTCGACGGTGAACCCGGCGGGGTCGGTGAAGGTGCAGGCTTCCTCGACGCGTAGTGCGTCGACCTGCTCCTGAGCGAGCGGCGTGACCGTCACACCGGCCTGCTCCAGCGCCTGCCGCACGCGGGCGAGCGCGCGGTAGTCGCGCACCTCCCAGCCGACGGCGAGCACCCGGTCCTGTTCCGCCGGAACCAGTTCCAAACGGTAGGCGTGCTCGTCCATCCGCAGGTACAGACTGTCCGGATTCGGCCCGGTGGCCTGCGCGAAACCCATCACGTCGAAGGCGAAGGCGCGCCAGGCCGCCACATCGGCGATGGCGACTCGGACGTAGCCGAGCGAGGCGATGTCAGCCATTGATTCGTCGTACTCCTCAGGAATAGGTGACTTGCACCGTGTCGGTGACCGGGACCGCCTGGCAGGCCAGCACGTATCCCTCGGCCAGATCGGCCTCGTCGAGAATTTCGTTGTGCCGCATCGCCACCTGACCGGAGACGACCCGGCAGGTGCAGGCGCTGCACGCGCCCTCGCGGCAGGAATAGGGCGCCTCCAGCCCGTTGGCCAACAGGACGTCGAGCAGGACCTGGTGGCGGGGCCACGGAAGTGCGCGCGTCTCGCCGTCGAGTTCCACCTCGACCGCCGCGTGGTCGCCGGAGTCGCCGGAGTCGACGACATCGGGCGTGGCGGTATCGAACGGATCGCCGTTCAGCGACACGAACTTCTCGACGTGCACGCGCTTGCGGTCGGCGCCCGACCCGATCAGTGCGGCGGAGACGGCGTCCATGAACGGGCCGGGTCCGCACACGAACGCCTCGCGCTCGCGCCACGGTCCGGCCAGCGCCGCGAGCTGCGGCCGCGACGGCAGCCCTTGCACGCTCTCCAGCCAGTGCACCACGACCAGGCGGCCGGGATGCCGGGCGGACAGGTCGGCGAGTTCGTCGGCGAAGATCACCGAGCGCTCGTCGCGGTTGGCGTAGATCAGCACGCAGTGCCCGGCTCCGTCTGCCAGCACCGATTTCAGGATCGACAGCACCGGGGTGATCCCGCTGCCCGCCGCGAACAACAGCACGTCCTCGTCCAGCGACGCCGGGGTGAAGACACCCGCGGGCGGCAGCGCGTGGAAATCCATGCCGGCAACCGCGTTGTCGCACAACCAATTCGACGCGTAGCCGTCGGACGTTCGCTTGACCGTGACCTTCAGCGGCCCCGCTTCGTGCGGCGCGCTCGACAACGAGTAGCAGCGGCTCACCGAGCCGGTCAGCTCGCTCGGAATCCGCAGGGTCAGGAACTGGCCCGGCCGATAGTCGATCGCATTCGACTGCTCCGCGGTCGGACTCAGCTCCAGCGATACCGCGTCGTGGGTCTCCCGGATCACCCGCGCCACACGCAGGGTGAGGAATGCGCCGGGGCGACTCTCGGTGTCGTCGGGAACCTCGGCCCGGCTCCCCGGCGCCACGGCCGCTCGGGCTCGATCCACTGCTGCGTCTCCTCTTCGGTCCTCCACGGCTGTCACGGCACGTCCCCGTCCCGGCTGCTGACGTCGATGAGACCGCCCGCGACGGCGGCATCGATGCTGTCGCGCAGCGCGACGCAGGTCCGTACCCGCGCACTGTCCGCGCCGGCGAACTCGGCGCACGCCGCCACCGCGCCCGCGCTCCACTGCACGCTGGTGTGCTGCGGACTGAACTTCTCGACGAGCACACACGTCGCGCAGATACGGCAGGTAACCCGTTCCATCGCGCCCCGCTCAGGCTCCGGCGGCGGCGCGCTGCTCGGCGAGATTCTCGGCGACCTCCGCCTCCCACGCCGTGACCGCCCTGGTGGTGTCCACTTCGAACTCGAAGCGGTCGGTCATCTTCGGATCGATGTCGGCCACGTCGGTGTAGAACTGCTCGTACCAGCGGCGCAGCTGGTAGACGGGTCCGTCCTCCTCGCACAGCAGCGGGTTGTCGATGCGGGTCTTGCGCTGCCAGATCGCGGCATCCTGTTCGAAGCCGCGGCCCAGGCCACCGGCGAACTTCGCCGCGATCTCCTCGGCCTGCTCCGCGGGCACGCCGTGTGGCTTCTTCACGATCGCGCCGTACTGCAGCACGAATTTCGTGGGTGACACCGGGTAGTGGCAGTTGATGAGGATGCCCTCCACCGTCAGGCCCGCGCTCTCGCTGCGCAGGTGATCGATCATGTAGGACGGGCCGTAGTAAGAGGCATCAGAGTGCAGGACGTTCTTGCCGCCCAACGCCTTCGCGGTCTCCCCCATCATGTCCTCGCGCGACACCGAGGTCATGTACTGGCTGGCGATGTGACCCTCGAAGACGTTCTTGAAGTAGGTCGGGAACCCGAAGTGCACGTAGAAGAAGTGCGCCATGTCCACCACGTTGTCGATGACCTCGCGGCAATTCGCGCCGTCGATCGTCATGGTGTTCCAGGTCCAGTCGGTCCACTCGTCGCTGAACGCCCCGTCGATGCGCGGGATGGTGACCTCCGCCGGGGGCGGATCGCCCTCCGGGTCGTTCCACACGAACAGCTGCTTGTTCTGCTCCAACGTCGGCCACGAGCGAGTCCGAGCCCGGGGTGGAACTCGGCGGCCGTAGGGGATGCCGGTGCAGCGTCCATTGCCGCCCCACCGCCAGTCGTGGAAAGGACAGGCGATGGAGTCACCTTTGATCCGGCCGTCCCCGAGGTTCCCGCCCATGTGCCTGCAATAGGCGTCCAGCACGTACAACTCTCCGCCCGCACCGGCGAAGACCACCAGTTCGGTGCCGAAGATCTCGACGGTATGCGGTTTCCCGTCCCGGAAGTCCCGCGCGAGCCCCAGGCAGTGCCAGCCGCGCGCGTAGCGGGCGGGCGGAGCGCCCGCGTCGATCACTCGGACCTCGGTGTCGGTAGTCATCGGTTCCTCCACGATTCGCGCACGGTTGTCACTTCGATATTTCGGTTCGCCGTCCCGCCCCGGAAATGTGCAGTCCCACTGGCCGGGAGGTGCTCAGGCCTCATCGAGCCGCCCGAAGGCGGAGCGGTAGAACAGCAGCGGAGGCGCCTCGCGATGCTCCGACAGCGCGGTGACGCGTGCGATGACGATGGTGTGGTCGCCGCCGTCGACCTCCTGCTCGATCTCGCAGTCGAGCCAGGCCATGGCTCCGGCCAGCCGCGGCGAGCCGTTGGGCGAGGGCTCCCAGTCGACCCCAGCGAACTTGTCGGTGCCGCTGCGCGCGAGACGGCGGCAGATCTCCTGCTGGTCGTGGGCCAGGATGTTGACGCAGAGCCGGCCAACGGCCCGGATGCGCGGCCACGATGTGGACGTGCGCGCGGGGCAGAAGCAGACCGCGGGCGGCTCCAGCGACAGCGCCGAGAACGACTGGCAGGTGAATCCGACCGGCCCGTCCTCCGAGTGCGCGGTGATCACCGTGACGCCTGTGCAGAAGCGACCCAGCACCGCTTTGAAGTCGCGCACGTCCAGCGGCGATCCGTCCATCTCGAGCACCGGTTCCATCGGGCCTCCTATTTCGATCAGGCATATACCTGTCAGCTATGACAGCAGCGCTCGCCCGAGGGTCGTCAAGATCGGAGTCCGGTCACCGAGATGCGGATCCGTAGAAGCTACGTAGTTCTCCCGATTCATCTCGGCTGCGAAGTCGTCAGTGTGATGGGAGACACAAACGATCGAGCACGTAATGCCTGGTCGACGTTGACCGACTGTGACCGACGGAGGTTCGAATGACCGTCACCCTGCTGCCCGACAGCGAGCCGCGCACCGACCGGGTCCCGCGGCGGACCCGCGCCAAGGGGGTGGAAACCGAGGTGCCGGTGTCGATGATCGAGCGGATGACCCTCATCCTGGACGCGTTCGACGCGGCCACCCCGACGCTGACGCTGCTCGGCTTGGTGGAACGCACCGGCCTGCCGCGCTCGACCGTCCATCGGATCCTCGACCAGATGATCCGGCTCCGGTGGCTGGCCCACACGTCCGGCGGGTACCGGCTCGGCATGCGGACCTTGGAACTGGGTGGGCTCACCGCCGACCACAACGAGATCCGCGACGCGGTCAGCCCGCTGCTGCACGAGTTGTGCCAGCGCACCGGCATGGTCGGACACCTGGCGGTGCTCGACGGGCGCGAGGTGGTGTACCTGGACAAGGCGGGCGGCCGCTTGGCCGCGATGCTGCCGACCCGCCTCGGCGGCCGCATGCCCGCGCACTGCACCGCGCTCGGCAAGGCCATGCTGGCCACGCTCGAGCCGACTATCGCCGAAGCCGCGTTCCATTCCCGGCTGCCGCGACGGACCGCGCACACCATCACCGAGCCCGACGCGCTGCATCGCGCCTTGGCCCAGGTCCGGCTGCGCCAGGGCGTGGCGCTGGACCGCGAGGAAGCGATGGACGGAATCGCCTGTGTCGCAGCGCCACTCCGGGGCCGCGGCACCGCCCCCGCAGCCCTGTCGCTGTCCGGTCGAGCCGAGGCGATGAGCTTCGACAAGCTGGCGCGGGTGCTGCTCGAGATCTCCCACGAGGCCGGACGGACGCTGTTCGGGCGCCGGGCGCGCTGGCGATAGTTCGAATCCGAATATGCCTGAGCGGTACAGTCCGACCATGACCGATGGCGTCACACCCGCGGTGCCCGACCTGCCGACCACCGCGTGGGCCGTACTCGGCATGCTCTCGCACGCCGACGAACTCTCCGGCTACGACCTCAAGAAATGGGCCGACTGGAGTCTGCAGTTCTTCTATTGGAGCCCGTCGTTCAGCCAGATCTACGCCGAACTCAAACGCCTCGAGAAGCACGGCTACGCCAGCTCCCGCACGGTGGTGCACGAGGACGGCGTGCGCGGCAAGCGGATGTACGCCATCACGTCGGAAGGCCGTGCGGCCGCGGCGAACTGGGTCAATCACGCACCGGTGGAGGCGCCGGTGCTCAAGCACAGCGTGATGCTGCGCGCATGGCTCGGCAACCTCGCCGAACCCGACCGGATGCGCGACATACTCACCGAGCACATCGAGTACGCAGAGAAGATGCGCAGGCGTGCCGAGGCCGACGCGCAGGGCGCCGAGGCGAATCCGGACTGGGCCTATCCCGAACTGGTGCTGCGCTGGTGCGTGCGGCACTACGAGGCGGAGCGCGATTTCGCCCGCGAGCTGCTGGCGGATATCGACCGCCTCACTCAGTGAGACGCCACCTGGCTGTTCCGGCCCCGCCATATTTCTATTAGGCATATGGAGGTGGCGGACGATGACCGGTGAACTGGACTCGGTGCCTGCCGCGGTGGCGGCCATCGCGAACGGCGGCATGGTCCTCGTCGTGGACGACGAGGACCGCGAGAACGAAGGCGATCTGGTGCTCGCCGCGGAGCAGGCGACCGCGGCGAACATCGGGTTCCTGGTGCGGCACACCAGCGGCGTGCTGTGCGTGCCCATGACGGGCAGCGACCTGGACCGGCTGGAGCTGCCGCCGATGACGGCGATCAACCAGGACCCGAAGGGCACTGCGTACACGGTCTCGGTCGACGCGGCGGCGGGCATCACCACCGGCATATCGGCCGCCGACCGCGCGCACACCATGCGCTTGCTCGCCGATCCCGACGCCACACCCCGGGATTTCACTCGCCCCGGGCACGTGTTCCCCCTGCGAGCGCACCCGCGTGGCGTGCTCGGTCGGCAAGGGCACACCGAGGCGGCGGTCGACCTGGTGCGGATGGCGGGCTTGCGCCCCGCCGCGGTCATCGCCGAGGTGGTGCGCGACGACGGCTCGATGGCCCGGCTCCCCGACCTGCTGACCATGGCCAGGGTGCACGGAATCCCGATCATTTCCATCGCCGACCTGATCGACCATCGCCGCAGGCTGGAGCCGGGCGTCGTGCGCGTCGTCGAGACCAGGCTGCCCACCCGCTTCGGCGAGTTCCGGCTCATCGGCTACCGGGACACGACCGACGACGCCGAACACCTCGCGTTGGTGTTCGGCGCGCCGGGCGAGCGCGACGTACTGACCCGGGTGCATTCGGAATGCCTCACCGGCGACGCGTTCGGCTCGCTGCGCTGCGACTGCGGCGAGCAGCTCGACGCCGCCTTGCGGGCAGTGGCCGCCGCGGGCCGTGGGGTCGTGGTGTACCTGCGCGGACAAGAGGGGCGCGGCGTCGGACTGCTGAACAAGCTGCGCGCCTACGCGCTCCAGGACGAGGGCGCCGACACGGTCGACGCGAATCTGCGACTCGGGCTGCCCGTCGACGCCCGTCACTACGGCGCCGCGGCGCGGATCCTGGCCGACCTGGGAGTGCGGTCGGTCCACTTGCTCAGCAACAATCCGGCCAAGCAGGCGGGATTGACCGAATACGGCATCGCCGTCGAACGACGGATTCCGCTGCAGACCAGTCCGACCGAGCACAACGTGCGGTACCTGCGCGCCAAGCGCGACCGTATGCGCCATCAGCTCAGCGACGTCGACGCCGCTGCCGCCGCTCGGTGAGCGGCGCCGGTTCGATCCCTCCGCGGTCACCGGAACGCCGCCGATCCTGCGCGTGCCGGGCCCGCGGGCACGTTCATCGGAGTTGAATTTGTCCAGAACGCTCTTCCGCGCCCCGCGCGGTACCTAGGGTTGACACCCATGGCGCGGCGTCCCATCGGCAACCTCCCTGCCGAGGTCACCAGCTTCGTCGGGCGCCGGGAGGAACTCGCCGCCGCGAAGCGGCTGCTGCCCACGACACGCGTGCTGACCCTGCTCGGTCCGGGCGGCGTCGGCAAGACCCGGCTGTCCCGCCAAGTCGGCGTCGCGGTCGCACGCGCGTTCCCGGACGGGGTGTGGCTGGTCGAGCTGGCCGACGTCCAGGACCCGGATCTGGTCACGGTGACCGTCGCGGAGGCCCTCGCGTTGCGCGATGACACGGCGGCGCCGCTGCGGCGGCTCACCGACTTCCTCGCGGCCAAGCGGCTGCTGCTGATCTTGGACAACTGCGAGCACCTGATCGACGCCTGCGCGCGGCTGGTGGGCAGGATCGTGGCCACCACCTCGGAGGTCCGCGTGCTGGCGACCAGCCGGGAGGTGCTGGGAGTGCAGGGCGAACAGGTCATGCCCGTCGCGCCCTTGCCGCTACCGGACGCGGGGACCACCGACAGCGATGCGATGCGACTGCTCGCCGAGCGGGCCGGCGCCGCCAACCCCGGCTTCGCGGCCACCCCCGCGAATCGCGATGCGCTGGCCGCGATCTGCCGCCGGCTGGACGGCATTCCGCTCGCGTTGGAGCTGGCCGCGTTGCGGTTCCGCGTGTTCACTCCGGAACAGATCCTCACCCGGCTCGACGACACCATGGGCCTGCTCAGCGCGGGACCGCGACTCGCGCCGGAACGACAGCAGACCATCGAGGGCGCGATCCGCTGGAGCTACGACCTGTGCATCCCGGCCGAACAGCGCTTGTGGGAGCAGCTGTCGGTGTTCTCCGGCGGCTTCGACATCGACGCCGCCGAAGCCGTGTGCCTGCCCGCACCGAACGGGCGCACGGTGATCGACGCGCTGACCGGCCTGGTCGACAAGTCGGTGCTGAGTCTGCGCTACGACGGCGATGTCGGGCGGTACTCGATGCTGGAGCCGATCCGGCAGTTCGCCCGCGACCGGCTGGCCGAGCGGGGCGAGGAGCCCGAGGTGCGCGGCCGCCACCGCGATCATTACCGGCGGCTGGCACTGCGCGGCCGCACCGCGTATTGGAGTTCCGATGACGTCGCCTGGTTCCGCGAACTGAACCGCGAGCACGCGAATCTGCGCGCGGCGCTACAGTTCAGCCTGACCGACGCACCCGAGTCGGCGCTCGAGATGGCGGCGGTGCTGCGGCCGTTCTGGGAGCACAATCGCTTCCTCACCGAGGGCTACCGCTGGCTGACCGACGCGCTGGCGAGGTCGAGCGAACCGACCGAGCTGCGCGCACGCGGGCTGTCCGCGGCGGCCTCGCTCGCGGCGTTGCTGTCCGATCGCGGGTCGGCGCGCCAGTTGGTGGACGAATGCGTTGCCCTGGCGCGCCGGGTCAATGCCCCCGACATCCTCGCGGAGGCGATGCTCGATTCGGCGCTGCTCGCCTTCAACGACGGCGACACCGCCCGCGCGCTCGAATTGGCCGAGACCGCCACGCATCTGGCAGCCGAATGCGGCCATCACGCGATGGAGATGGACAGCCTCGCGTTCGCGTTCGTGTGCGCGCTGGTGCTCGCCGACGAACGCTCGACCGCCTTCGCCGAGCGGCTGCTGAAGGTCACCACAGAGCGCGGACCGTATCTGCTCGGCGGGCTGGCGCAGTGGTCGATGGGGCTGGATCATTGGCGGCGCGGCGATCAGCGTGCCGCGACCGGATATCTCGCCCGCTCCGTCGAGATGTTCAGCCTGTTCGACCGATGCGTCTGGCTTGCCTCCGGATTCGAAGGGCTGGCGTGGTCGGCGGTCGCGCGCGCCGACTTCGAGCGAGCCGCCCGTCTGCTCGGCGCCGCGGAGATCCTGGCGCGCAGCACGGTACGCCTCGCCCACGCCATCACCGGCGTACTCGGTGACAGGATGCGTGGTCGCGTGCGAGAAGAACTGGGCGAGCGGAAGTTCGAGGAGATCTTCGACAGCGGCGCGACGCTGTCGCTGAGCGAGGCGATCGATTACGCGCTGGGACGCGCGCCCGCCACGGCGCGACCGCCGCAGGCCGCTCCGGTCGAGGCACAGGCGGCGGACGTCCTCACACGCCGGGAGAAGGACGTCGCCCGGCTGGTGGCGGCGGGGCACAGCAACAAACGCATCGCCGCCGAGCTGGTGATCTCGGTGCGCACCGCCGAGACCCACGTCGAGCACATTCTCACCAAGCTCGGTTTCACCTCCCGAACCCAGATCGCGGGGTGGGTCCGCGATCACGAGGTGTGATCGACGTGGGCGGCGGGCGGTCAGAGACCGGCGGTGAGAAAATCGACGACCGCGCGCTCGAACGCCGACTTGCGTTCGATCTGCACCCAATGACCACACCGGGCGAAGACGCGCAGATCCGCGTTCGGGATCTGCCGTGCCGGGAACAACGCCGCCTCCACCGGTGTCACCCGGTCGTCACGCCCCCACAGGATCTGCGTCTCGGCGCGCAGGCCGCGCAGCCGGGCCCACAGCGGAACCGGTTCGGCGAGAGCGGGATCGGCGAAGGTCGCGTACGCGTCGCGCAGCGCGGCGATAGCGGCGGGATCGGAGGCAGCGGCCGACCGGGTCTCGATCAACTCCTCGGTGAGGGTCGCCGGATCCGACACCATGGCACGCAGCCAGGGCAGCAGCCGTTCCCGGGTGGGAGCGGCGCTGAACTCCATCAAGCGCGTGATGCCTTCGGACGGCTCGGGCCCCAGCACGTTCACCCCGACGCCGCCGGGCGCCATCAGCACCAGCCGATCGACCCGGTCGGGATGTTCCAGCGCCAGTAGCGTCGCGACCGCGCCACCCATCGAATTGCCGAGCAGGTGCACCCGTTCCAGATGGAGGTCATCGAGCAGGCCCAGCACCGCGTCGGCGGAGATGCGCAGATAGTTGCGTTCGTACACCGGCGGGCGGCCACTGGCGCCGAAGCCAGGCTGATCCACGATCAGACAACGGAAACGCTCGGCCAGCACCGGCAGGTTGGCGCCGAAGTTGGCCCATCCCGAGACGCCCGGTCCGGAGCCGTGCAACAGCACCAGCGGCGCGCCCGACCCCGCTTCGTGGTAGCGCAGTTCCAGCCCGCCCGTCGTGCTCCGGCGCGTGGTGTTCTCCGCGGTGAGCGTCATCAAATCATCCGATCCGTGACCGGCAGGCCGAACGCGTCCCGGCCGTACAGGACCAGCGCGCGCTCCACGTCGTTGATCACGTGCACGCTCCCGGCGTGCGCGTCACGCCAGTGCCGTTCGATCGGATTGGGTTTGCGGATCGCATGACCGCCGGAGTTGTCGAACAGCAGGTCGATGGCCTCGATGGCGCGTTCGGTGCCGCGCACCTGGTCGCGGCGGCTGCGGACCCGCAGTTCGAGAGGGATCTCCTCCCCCGCCTCGGCGTAGCGCAGTTGTTCGCCGATGTTGCGCTCCATCTGCAGGACGGCGGCGTCGATCTCGGAGGCGGCGCGAGCGACGCGGACGTGCGCGAACGGAT
The DNA here is from genome assembly GCF_053604885.1 of Nocardia sp. NPDC003999. Classification (NCBI taxonomy): domain Bacteria; kingdom Bacillati; phylum Actinomycetota; class Actinomycetes; order Mycobacteriales; family Nocardiaceae; genus Nocardia; species Nocardia sp. NPDC003999. The sequence goes on along the minus strand of NZ_JBSGIB010000019.1, from coordinate 92,363 downwards.
CCTCGGCGGCCTTCTGCCCGCCGTAGGAGATCCGCACCCGCTCGCGCATGCGCTCGATGTGCGCTTCGTACGCGCCTTGGGCGGCGCCGATGATCGGTGCGGTGATGGTGTTGGAGAACACCGCGCCAAACGAAATCCGGTACAGTGCAGCGGTATTGACCTCCTGTCCGGGTCCGCGCAGCTCGGCCTGCTCACTCGCGCTGTAGGTCCGGTGGGCGGGTACGAACGCCTTCTCGATGACGATGTCGTTGCTGCCGGTGCCGGACAGCCCCGACACGTGCCAGACGTCCTCGATGCGGTAATCGGCACGCGGCACCAGAACGGTCAGATACTCCGCTCCGCCTTCGTCGTTCGGCACGACCGCGCCCAGGAAGGCCCAGCGGGCGTGATCGCACCCGGAGGAGAAGCTCCACCGACCGCTGATCTCGAAGCCGCCCTCGACCGGTGTCAGCTTGCCGGTCGGCGCGTACGACGACGAGACCAGTGTGTCCGGATCCGCACTCCAGACGTCCTCCTGTGCCCGCAGCGGAAACAACGCCAGTTGCCACGGGTGCGCGCCCAGCACCGAGGACACCCAGGCCGTGGACGGGCAGGCGGTCGCGATGGCGCGGATCACCTCATAGAACGCGACCGGTGAGGATTCGTCGCCGCCGAAACGGGACGGCTGCAGCATGCGGAACACCCCGGCCTCGGTCAGCTCCCGGATGCTCTGGTCGGGCACTCTGCGCTGCAGTTCGGCGTCGGCGGCTCGCTCCCGGATAGCGGGCAGCAGATCCCGTACCCGATCGAGCACCTTGTTGGTCATATGCGGTAGTCCTCCTGGTAGTGCCGTCTTTCGACGCTAGGCCGGTGCGGCGCCGTCCGGTCCGATCCATCCCGATGACCGGAACCCGCCGTCCGGATCAGCTGGTGCGGGCCGCGGCGGTACCTGCGCGGCGGCCGAAGAAGGTGCCGTCGCCGAGCGAAGTGCCGCTGATGTAGCCCTCGCCGTGCAGGTTGCTCGCGGCACGGCCCGCGGCGAACAGACCGGGGATCGGGGCGCCGTCGACATCGAGTACGGCGCCGTCGAGCGAGGTGTGCAGACCACCGAGGGTGAACACGGACGCACCGGTCCCACGGCGATCACCGGATTCCGACGGTGGCCGCACCCCCGCCCGCACGTCGATCGCGGCGAGCGGCGGCGTGAGGGGCCGCACCCAGCGCGGCGCTTTCCCGAACTCGGGATCCACCCCGCCCGAGGCGAAGTCGTTGTACCGGCGGACGGTGTCGGCCAGCGCGGCCGCCGGTACGCCCATCAGGTCGGCGAGTTCCTCGGCGGTCTCCGCCACATGGGTCGGCTGCACACCCCACCGCTGTGGTTCCGGCACTTCCTCGAAGGCTCGTTCGTCCAGCACGACCCAGGTCCGCATGCCGTGCCGGAACAGCGCCGCCTGGCCGATCCGGCCGGGATAGGTGTCCTCGTTGACGAACCGCTGCCCGTGCCCGTTGACCACCATGCCGCGCGCGGCGAGGCCGGGAACGAGCGAGATGCCGACCTGGCCCGTGGACATGTGCCGCACGGCCGCGCCGAGCGCCTGCGCCATCCGGATCCCGCTTCCGTCGTCGGTGCCCGCGCTGACCTTGGTGTGCCCCAGCAGTTTCGGTGCGTGAGCGGCGAGCATGGCGTCATTGTCCACGAATCCGCCGGTGGTCAGCACGACGCCGCGACGTGCCCGGATGGTCAGCTCGGTGCCGTACCGCCGGGCCACCACACCGACGACGGTGCCGTCGGCCGCCAGGACCAGGCAGGTCGCCCTGGTATCGAAAAGCGCTGTCGCGCCGGCGGATCGCGCGGCCTCGGCCAGACAGTCCATGAGCAGCTTGCCGCCGAAGTCGGCGGCGGCCGGGCGATGCCCGCGGGGCGCGGGATCGGCGAGGTCGGAGAACGGCTTGCTGTTCTCTCCCAGCCACATCAGCCCGTCATCCGTCGGCGGTACCCACGTCGGCGCGTCCCACAGTGTGGGCTTGAACGGCACGCCGCGGTCGGCGAGCCAGTGGAAGTGCGCGACGCTGTCCTCGCTGTAGCGAGAGATCTTGGCCGAATCCGCCCCCGGACCGAGCGCGGCGGACAGGAACGCGGCCATCGCTCCCGGGTCGTCGTCGAATCCGCAGGCCCGCTGGATCGGTGTGCCGCCGCCGAGATAGATCTCACCGCCCGAGAGGGCGGATGCGCCGCCGGGACCGCTCATCCGATCCAGCACCAGCACCTGCGCGCCGCTCGCCGCCGCCTCGAATGCCGCCGCCGCTCCGGCGCATCCGTAACCGACCACCAGCACATCGGTCTCGAGGTCGTAGGCGCGCACGTCGGCGGCCTCCCGAGGCGCGACCGAATACCGATCACTCATGGGGTCGACCTTCCCGCGCCGGTCGCGATGGCGGGCCGCCCGTCTTGGTGAGCGACCCGCCGGTCCCGTTCATCGGGACTGTGGTCGGCCGCAGGCTCGCCGTATGGCGATGGTGTGTGAACGGCGTCACGTCTGTATGGGCGCCAGCGAGGAGGAAGATTTCATGCGGGTCCTGGTCACCGGAGTTTCCGATCCGACCGGTCGCGCGGTGGCGCGCATGCTGCTGGCCGCGGGCCACGACGTGGTCGGGCTGGACCGCGCGCAGCACCGGTACGTCGACCCTCGGGTCGAGGTGATCACCGGTGACCTCGCCGAGCCCGCGTTGTGCGCACGGGCTGTCGCCGACTGCGCGTCGGTAGTGCATCTGGGCGGTTCGCTCGCCGCCATCGCGACGGCGACCCGAGCGGCCGGGGCGCGAATCGTCGTTCCGGTGGTCGCGGGGCCGGAATCGATCGCCGAGGACGTCGTGCGGTCCAGCGGGGCGGCGGCGTTGATCGTGCGCACCGCGCCGGTCGCGGGCAGGCGCGTCGATGGCGCGAGTTGGCGAATCCTGCGCGGGCTGCTCGGTTCCCGCCGAGCGGGCGGATTCCAGGTGCTGCACACCGACGACTTCGAACGTTTCCTGGTGCTGGCCGCGCAATCCGAGCGCACCGGCCTGGTCGAACTGGCCGCGCCCGGGGTGGTCTCGAGTGCGGACGCGCATCGCATCCGCCAGGCGGCCCGAACACGGAAGTCGCGGCGGACGTCCGGCACGCCACCGCAGGTGGATTCGAGGGTGGCACGCGACGAATGGGGATTCCGGTGCGGCTGGACCGCGTCCGAAGTGGCGGCCGACCTCGTCCGCGGACTGACCGGTCGCAGACTCGACGGCGACGAGTTCGTCGCCGGGCCCGGCGCCATCCCGCTGCCCGGCTACCTGATACCCACCCGCGCGGCCACCTCGGACGGACACGCGCTGGTGTCGGTCGCGCCGGAAGGTCTCGAGGGCGAGTTCGACGATCGTGTCGACCCGGCCTATCCGGTGCACACCGCGACCAATACATCCGAGGCGCTGCCCGGACCGCTCACCCCGCTGACGGTGGATCTCCAAGCGGGCGCTATCCGGCTGGCCAATGCCGCGATGGGCACCATGATCGCGCTGGACGGCATCGCGCTGGAGCACTGGACCAGCCGGGTCACCACGGTGCTCGGGCACCACATCTACATCAACGCCTCCATCGGCGTGCTGGCCGCGGAGAACATGCCGGGCTGGGACGAGCAGAGCATCCGCCGCGACGTCTACGGCAACATCCCGCCCGAGATCTCGCTGACCCCGCACGGCAAGCCACCCACACCGACGGGATTCGCCAGTACCCGCGCCACCTGGCGCGCGGCGGGCCGGGTGCTGCGCACCGCGCTGCGCTACCGCGAGACCACCGACGGCATCAATGCCGCCGCGCATCAGGAATCCCTTGGCGCCGCGGCGATTCGCGAGCTCACCGATGAACAACTGCACGCCCGCGCCCTGCTGTGGCGGGATCGGCTGAATCAGTCCTGGGCGGCGGCGTCCATCGGGGTGATGATGACCGGCGCGGCCACCGCCATCCACTCCCGCGGCAAGGAAGCGGCGACCGTGCCCATCGATCTGGAGCGGTTGGAGTCGGCCAGGACCATGCTCGCGGTGGAACGGCTCGCCGCCTTGTGCCGGGCCGACACCGCGTTGCACGACGCGGCGCACGCGGGCGACGTCACCGCGGCGCGGACGATCTCCCCGGCGTTCGCCACCGCGCTGGAGGAGGAGCTGCGGCGGATCGGACATCGCGGACCGGGCGAGTGCGAGCTGCTCAACCCGACCTTCGGCGACCGGCCGGAGCTGCTGGTGACCGCCGCCGCACGCGCCGCTCGGATGCCCGCGCCCAAGCGGGAACCGGTCGACCCGGCGCCGAGCCGCACCGCACGGATGGCGGCAGGAGCGACGATGGCGCGCGAACGCGTCCGCGACGCCGTGGTCCGGTACACCCACTGCCTGCGCCTCGCCGTGCGAGAGCGCGCGGAACGGCTGATCCGGCAGGGGCTGCTACAGCAGGCCGAGGACGCCTGCTTTCTCACGCTCGACGAAATCCTCTGGGCGCCAGCCGATCTGACCGAACGGGTAGCACGCCGCCGAGCCGAGCTGAGCCGGTTGCGCGGCGTCCGCATGCCGGACGTGATCGCAGGTGACTGGGAGCCGCTGCCGAACGCGGACGCGTTGACGCCCGGAGACGGCCTGACCGGCATCGGGGTATGCCCCGGCGTCGTGGAAGGCACGGTGAAACGCGTCCTGTCCCTCGACGACGACATCGAGCCGGGCGACATCCTGGTGGCATCGGTCACCGACACCGGCCACACGGCGATGTTCGCCTACGCCGCCGCGGTGGTCACCGACATCGGCGGCTCCGCCTCGCACGCGGCCATCGTGGCCAGGGAATTCGGCATCCCCTGCGTCGTGGACACCAAGACCGCCAGCACCCGGCTGGCCGATGGGCAACGGGTGCGGGTCGACGGGGCGGCCGGCACGGTCACCCTGCTCGCCGACGCCTGAGCCGTGGCCGGGTTCGCACACTCCGGCCCACTTGCCGGCTCGGCGTCGCCGGGCCGCGACTCTATGGAAGGAATGAGCCAGTGACGATTTCGCGTGCTGTTCGCGGGGCGGTGACCGGTGTCGCCGCCGCATTGATCGCCGTGTTCCCGTCCACCACCACCGCATTGGCGGGGCCCGGACTGGTGCACACTGTGCACGACCGCTCCATGCAGTTGTCGTCGGCGCCGAATGCGCGGGACATCGGTGACTATCCCACCCAGGGCAACGGCAAACTCCGTACCGGCGTGGTGTTCCGCACCGACGCCCTGGACAAACTCACCGCCGCCGACCAGCAGAAGCTGGTCACGTCGGGCATCACCGCGGTGATCGATTTCCGCAGCCCGAACGAGTCCGGGGCCAACCCCGACAAGCTTCCGGCGTCGATTCCCGCGCTCGCGCGTCCGGTGTACGACCCTGGCAACGACTTCTACCTGATGGTGGGCAAGGCGGTGCAGGGCGGTCCCGCCGTGCAGCAGCAGATGTTCGGCGACGGCAAGGCCGCGGGCATCATGCGCGACTACTACCGCTGGCTGGTCACCGACGCCGCGGCTCGCGCGCAGTTCGGGGCCGCCATCCGGGACATCGTGAACGCGAACGGACCCGTGTTGTTCCATTGCACCGCGGGCAAGGACCGCACCGGTTGGATGACCGCGATCTTGATGACGGCGCTCGGTGTGCCGAAAGGCCAGGTGTACAAGGACTATCTGGAATCGAACGACAACCTGGCCGCGAGCAACAAGACGACGATGGACGGGCTGGTGGCCAAGGGGCTGGTCACCGATCCGGCGCTGTTCGATCCGATCCTCGGCGTGCGCGCCGAATACCTCGACGCTGCTTTCGACCAGGCCGCCGCGTCCTTCGGATCGTTCGACCGGTTCGTCACCGACGGACTCGGCGTCGACGGTGCCACGCTGGAAGCGCTGAAAGCCGAACTGTTGCCGCGGTAGTCGACGACCGGAGCGGGTCGGGTGGATCGTGATCCACCCGACCCGCTCAGTCGTTTCGGGACCCACCGGACGACCGCGCCGCTGAGCGGATGCGGGTCACGAATTCGCGCTCGAGGATCGGGCCGCCGTCAGCACGCAGAGGTGTCCGCCGGACCCATAATCACCCTCCGGTGGCATGCGGCATCAACCGACCGCCCGACGGGGTGTGCGACTTTCGGCACAGCGGACTTACTTCTGAATGGCGATGTTTACAGCGCGGTGGGTGGCGACACTGAAACCACGCCGGTCGGGGAATCGCTACGGCGCCGGCGTCCAGTCGAGTGAGGAGTCGATCAGTGACACAGCAGGAGTGGCGCGGGACGGTCGTGAAGAAGTCGCGTGGGTTGCTGGACGGCGCGAATCTGTATCGGCGCTTGCACGTCCGGTTGCAGGATGGCAGCACGATGAAGATCCGCGTGGACCGGACGTTGTGGAAGGTGCTGGAGGTCGGCGACTCGGTGATCAAGCGGGCCGGAGCCGCCCCGGTCAAGGACTGACCTGCCGGAGCGGCTCGGTGAACGCGCCGGACCGGGCCGCGATGTCCTATTCCGGCGCGATCAGCACGGCACGCAGTCGTGCCAGCTCCCCTGTGGTGAGCCCGCAGGCCAGCAACCACTCGGCCGCGCCGCCGTTGTCCGCGGACAGTTTCGCGAGAAAACGCCGCATCACTTCGGCCTCGACGCCGAGAATGCCGGTGCTGACCGGGGGCAGCCCCGCGTAGGACGGAAGCGCGTCGAGCCGGTCACGGACCAGGTGCATGCGTTCGCCGGTCAGGGCGTAATCGGCCGCGATCGCCTCCGGCGGCACGCCCACCGCGTCCAGGAGCACCGCTGCGAGCACTCCGGTGCGATCCTTGCCCGCCGCGCAGTGGAACAGCACCGAGTGGTGGCCTGCGTCGATGACGAGCCGGACCGCCGCGACGATGGACTCGGCGCTGCCCGCCAGCAGCTTGTCGTACAAGTCGACCAGATCCACCCGGCTCGAGTCGGGGACCAGATCTCGTGCGGCGAGCGAGGATTGCGGCGATTTCCGCACCGGGAGGCAGACCCGCCGCACGTCGGCGGTGGCCAGCAGGCCGTAGCCCTCGCGCTCCACCTCGTCGGGCAGCCGGAGATCGATCAGTGTGCGCAGACCGATCGGTCCGAGCAGCTTCGCCATGTCGGACTCGGTGAGATTCTGCGGCGTGCTGGAACGGTAGACGACGCCGAAACGGGTTGTGCCGCCGTTCTGCACGGGCAACCCGCCCAGGTCGCGGACGTTGTCGATCTGGGCGAACTCGACCCACCGGTCACCGGGCACGGTGGCTTCGCCCGTGCTGTCAGTGGGCACGGCCGGCCGCCGCCTCGTCGGCGCGGCTCAGGCCGCACAGTCCGATCAGGTCTTCGTGCAACTCGAACCACACGGTGTGGTAGCTGTCGAGCACCGGCCGTGCGACCCAAGCGTGGTCACCATCGGCGATCCGCTCGACGGCGTGTGCGAAGCGGACGCGGTACCGTGCCAGCCGGGGCGCGACGTCGCCGATCCGCCGCAGCAGCGGCTGCACGGCGCCGTGCAGGTCGGTCAGCCGGGTCAGCACCGCACCGTCGTAGTCGGCGTCGGCATGATCGTTGACGGTGGCCGGGTCCTTCATCTGCCAGGCGGTGACGACTTCTTTCAAAACACCGTTGAAATCGCAGAATTCGGCGTAGACAGAGGCGATCGCGGCACGGTCGACGGTCCGTCGCTCCGCCGCCAGCAGGCCGTCCAGGTGATGTCTGCCCTCGGGTGTGAGCCGCACTCCGATCGGTGTCGCGGCGCACCATCCCGCGGTTACCAGCTGTTCGCATCGAGCGGCGACCGTCTCGGCAGACGCAGCTACGCCCGCGGCCAGCGCGTCATGGGCGGCCCGGCCTTTGATCCCGATCAGCCGCAGCAAATCGAGGTCGGGAATATCCGTCACGGTCGCCGGGGATGCCACATCTACTTTCACCGAGACATCGGTCGCGCGCGCGTCGAGCCACGCCGCCAACCGGTCGGCGTCGGTGCCCGCCCACCCGGCCAATCGGCCGACGTCCGCGAGGGTGCTCGCATCGACGGGTTTGCCTTCGACCCGGCCCGGCCAGACGCTGCCCGCACCGCCGTCCACGGTCACCACCTGACCGGCGAGGGCCGCGACGACGCCGGGGCCGCAGCCGACCACGCAGGGCCTGCCGATCTCGCGGCCGACCAGTGCGGCATGCGAAGTGGCGCCGCCCAATTCGGTGACGATCGCGCGGGCGGCGATCATGCCGTGCAGGTCGTCGGGGCTGGTGGTCGGGCGGACGAGGATCACGTCCTCGCCCGTCTCCGCCCTACGCTCGGCCTCGTGCGGATCAGTGACGACGACACCCGAGGCCAGGCCCGGACACGCTGCTTCGCCGCGTGCGAGCGGTGTCCCGGTGTACTCCCCGGTCGCCGGGCGCAGCACGGTGCGCACCTGGTCGGCGGTGACCCGGTTCAGCGCCTCGTCGGTGCCGATGAGCCCTTCCTCGGCCATCGCGACCGCGGCACGCACCGCCGCCCGCGCCGAGCGCTTGGCCGACCGCGACTGCAACAGCCACAGGGTGCCGGACTCGACGGTGAATTCGATGTCCTGGATATCGCGACCGTCGCGTTCCAGCAGGTCGGCCGCCGCGATGAGTTCGGCGTGCACCTGCGGTGACAGCGTCGCCAGTTCGTCGAGCGGCCGGGGAGTGGTCCGGCCGGACACCACGTCCTCACCCTGTCCGCCGACCAGCCACTCGCCGAACGTCGCGCGCTCTCCGGTGTTCGGGTTGCGGCTGAACAGCACACCGGTACCGGACTTCTCGTCGAGATTGCCGAACACCATGGCTTGCACCGTCACCGCCGTGCCGAGGCTTGCGGACACGCCGCGATTGCGCCGATACGTCTGCGCCCGGGGCGAATCCCAGGACCGGAACACCGCACTGATGGCCGCCCGCAACTGCTCCCAGGGGTCCTCCGGCACCGCACCGGCGGGATCACCCAGCACCGTTTCGCGATACTGGGTACGGAACCGCTCCCGCGTATCGGCCGCGTAGCCCGGGTTCCCGGTCTCCGCCGCCAGCGCTCGCTCGACCGCCTCGTTCATGCCGAGGTTGAGTACCGTGTCCATCATCCCCGGCATGCTCACCGCCGCGCCCGAGCGGACCGACACCAGCAGCGGGCGGGTGCCGGATCCGAAGATGCGGCCGGTGCCGCGCTCCACAGCGGCGATGCCCGCCCGGACACCGTGCCAGATGTCCTCGCCGATCTCCCCGCGCGCGGAGAAGTCGGCCCAGCCCTCGACGGTGATCACGAACGCGGGCGGCACCGAGAGGCCGAGCGCGCGCATGCGGTTGACGCTCCACGCCTTGCCGCCGATGCGTTCCCGGGACAGCGAACAGGCGCCGTCGAGTTCGACGACCGGCCCCGCGCCCGCTGCCTCGTCGTTTCGCTCCACTAGCTCTGCTCCGGCCGTCATGTCACTCCTTAGCAATCACTGAACGTGCTGCGCTCCAGCGCGATTCGGATCTCCTGCGAGGGACCGCGCCCGGCGCGAACCGCGGCGCATACCTGTCGCTCGTTTCGAGCCTGCCGTGCCGCCGGTCACCTGCCGTACCCGTGGTCCCGCTGAGCAGGACCAGCGATCCCGCGTGAGCCGACCGGATGGCGGCATGCCGGTCGTCGCCGCCCTCGACCGCTCGATGTGCCATATCGCGACCGCGCCGGTACCGATGGGCGATCCGCAGTACCTGCGAACTCCTGACCGGGAGAGAATTCCCGGTCAGCGGGATGTTCGGCGGCGATCGAACCGCAGCGAACGGCTGGTACGGCACGATCGCGGCATGGATCGACGGCGCGCGGCGACCGGTGGGCTCGGATCAGGATCGCCTGCCGCGCCCGACCGTCCACAGCACGACTCCGCGACGATTCCGGCGGTGCTGACCGAGCGGGCACGCCGCGACGGCGCGCGGCTCGCGGTGATAGCGCCGCAGGGGCAGCTGACCTACGCCGAACTCGCCGCGGCGACGCAGCGCGTCACCCGCGCGGTGCTGGCGCGATCGGTGCGGCCCGGTGACCGGGTGGCGCTCTGGGCGCCCAACAGCCCGCGATGGATAGTCGCCGCGCTCGGCGTGCTCGGCGCGGGCGCGACGCTCGTGCCCATCGGCACCCGCCTGCGCGGTCCAGAGGCCGCCGATATCCTCGCGCGCAGCCGCTGCCGCATGCTTCTGACCGTGGGTGCGTTCCTCGGCGTCGATTACCCGGAAATGCTGCGCCACGCCGGGCGCCCGCTGCCGGAGCTGCGGACCACCGTCCTGCTCGACGAGACGTCCGAGGATTTCTCGTGGTCGCGTTTTCTCGCGCTCGGCGACGAAGTATCCGTCGCAGAGGCTTGTGCCCGCAGCCTGTCCGTACACCCGGATTCGGTCTCCGACATCCTTTTCACCTCCGGCACCACGGGAGTGCCGAAAGGCGTGCCGTCCACCCACCGGCAGACCATCGAGGCGTTCAGCCGTTGGGCCGATGCGGTCACTCTCTCCGGCGACGACAGGTATCTGCTGGTGAACCCGTTCTCCCACACCTTCGGCTACAAGGCCGGGATCATCGCGTGCCTGTTACGCGGCGCCACCATGGTGCCGGTGGACCGATTCGATCCGCAGCGTGTGTTCAGCGCCATCGAGCGCGAGCGGATCACCGTGCTGACCGGCCCACCGACCCTCTTCCACGACCTGCTCACGCACCGACGCGCCGCCCACGATCTGAGTTCCCTGCGGCTGGCGGGCACGGGTGGTTCGAGCGTGCCGACCGAATTGGTGGAGCGGATCCGCTGTGAACTGGGTGCCGAGAACATCTTCACCGGGTACGGACTGACCGAGTCGACCGGCGTCGCCACGATGTGCGCACCCGATGCACCGGCGCACCTCCTGGCGCACACCGTAGGAAAAGCGCTGCCCGGCACGCTGATTCGGGTTGTGGACGATTCCGGGCGACGGGTGCGGGCGGGTGAGCCCGGCGAGATCGTGATTTCCGGTCCCAACGTGATGCACGGTTACCTCGACGACCCCGCAGCGACAACAGCGGCCATCGATTCCGGCGGCTGGTTGCACACCGGCGATATCGGCACCCTCGACACCAACGGCTACCTGCGCGTCGCCGACCGCCGCGCGGACATGTTCATCGTGGGCGGGTTCAACGTCCACCCCGCCGAGATCGAGCGAATCCTCCTCGACCATCCCGAGATCGCCGAAGCCGCAGTAGTCGGTGTCCCCGACGCTCGTCTCGGCGAAGTCGGCCACGCCTTCGTCGTCCCCGACGGCCCCGTCGAAATCGACCCGACAGAGATTCTCGCCTGGGCCCGGACCCGTATCGCCGGTTACAAGGCCCCGCGTCGCATCGAGGTCGTAGCGGCACTACCTCGAAACGCTGCCGGCAAGGTCCTCAAACGGATCCTGCGTTCGCAGGGTGCCCAGCCCTGAGCACTTCCCCGCCTCTACCCCGGTAATCGCCTCCCGGGCCGCCGGCGAACCTGTAGGCGACCCCAATCCACCGTTGCACCACCTCCCACGCGGCAGGATAGCCATATGGGTCAGGAGACCAATGCATCGCCCCTTGGAGCGCCACCGCCTCGAGCCCGCTCCATTGCCATCCCCCCGGCATGGGCCTTCCTTCTTGTCGAAGCGCCGGAAACGAGCAAGGCGGTCCTACCCGCCCAGGTCGCGAAGGACCCGGTTCGGTAGGACCACCTTGTGCAGTGGGTGATCAGCGAGAACGTGTCCGGCTGCTGACACGCACCTGCCGCCCACAGGATCTGCGCGCCGCGTGTCAGGCGACCTCGTTCTTCATCTGCGCGGTGAGGATCTTCTGGTATCCGGATCCGAAAACCCTTGGCAGCCAATCGATGACGTGGGCATCCGCGCCGATCAAGATCTTCGCCTTGTTCTTGCGGATACCGTTCACGATGACCCGCGCGGCGTGCTCCGGGGTGGTCTTGGCCAGGCGGTCGAAGTTGGCGGCCAGCGCGTCGCGGTCGCGATCGCCGCCCGCCCGCGCCTTCCAGGCGATCTCGGTCTTGATCATGCCCGGATGCACGCTGCTGACGCCCACCGCGTGCCCGGCGATGTTCATCTCCTGCCGCAGCGCGTCGGTGAAGGCGCGAATGGCGAATTTCGTCGCACTGTAGGCGCCCTGGCTTGGGCAGGCGGCCAGGCCGAACATGCTCGACACGTTCGCGATATGGCCGTCACCGGAGGCGATGACATGAGGCAGGAACGCCTTCGTGCCGTAGGCGACGCCCCAGAAGTTGATGCCGACGATCCATTCGAAGTCGGCCCAGCCGAGTTCTTCCACATTCGCGGTCAGCGAGACTCCGGCGTTGTTGACCACCAGATTGATCCCGCCGAAGTCCTCGGCCACCTCGTCGGCGTGGCGGTACACCGCCGCCCGGTCGGTCACGTCCAGCTTGTACGCGCGCGCTTGCGCACCTTCCTTGGCACACAGCGCCGCGGTCTCGGCGACGTTCTCCACGTTGCGGCCCGACAGCGCCAGCCGTGCACCGCGGCGGGCGAGTTCGACCGCCAACGCCCGGCCGATGCCCGCGCCCGCGCCGGTGATCACCGCGGTCCTGCCCTCGAAATTCTTCACGGTCGATTTCCTTGTCTCGCTCGGCGGTCGGCCCGCCGGTTTGCTCTGCCGGTGGTCCTCACAGGCACGTGTAGCCGCCGTCCGCCACGAATTCCGAGCCGGTGCTGAAGCTCGACTCGTCACTGATCAGGAACAGCACCAGGTTCGCCAGTTCCTCGGGACGGCCGGCCCTGCGGATCGGCTGATTGCCCGACATGCCCTGCGAGCGTGCCGATTCCGCGGTCATCTCGGTGACCACGACACCGGGGTGCACCGAGTTGACGCGAATGTCGTCGGCGGCGAACTCCTGGGCGGCGGTCTTGGTCATGCCGCGCACGGCCCATTTGGACGCGGTGTAGCCGAGGATGTTGGAGAAGGCGATGATGCCGCCGATCGAGGAGATATTGACGATGGAGCCGCCTCCGGCCCGGCGCATCGACCCCAGCACCGTCTTCATGCCGAGGAACACCCCGACCTGGTTGACGTCGATCACCTTGCGGAAATCGGCTTCCGACAGCTTCTCGATCGGATCGACGTGGACGATGCCCGCGTTGTTGACCAGGCCCGAGACCGGCCCGAAGACCTTCTCGGTGTAGGTGACCACGTCGTTCCAGGCCGACTCGTCGGTGACGTCGAGCGGGAGGAAGGTCGCCGCGTCGCCCAGCTCGGCGGCCAGAGCCACGCCATCGTCCACCAGGACGTCGCTGATCAACACTCTGGCGCCCTCGGCGACCAGCCGCCGTGCGAAAGCCGCACCCATTCCCCGGGCGCCGCCGGTCACGATGACGTTCTTGCCGTCGACGCGTCCCATCAACGCGCTCCTTCCGATGTCTGCGCCCGACGTTCGGTCGTTCCCGGCTGGTTCCCTGCGATATGACCGGCCGCGATGTAGCCGAACACCATGGCGGGACCGATGGTCGCTCCCGCGCCCGCGTAGTCGTTGCCCATCACCGAGGCCGAGTTGTTCCCCGCCGCGTACAGGCCGGGGATGGGCTGATCGTCGCTGTCGAGGACGCGCGCGTGCTCGTCGGTGACCAGACCTCCCTTGGTGCCCAGATCTCCCGGCACCATCTCGACGGCGTAGAAGTGCCCCTGCTCGAGCGGCGCCAGACACGGGTTCGGGCGCACGGTCGGATCGCCGTAGTAGCGGTCGTACGCGGAATCGCCACGGCGGAAGTCCTCGTCGCGACCGGCACGGGCGAAACCGTTGAAGCGCTCCACCGTCGCGGTGAGCGCCGCGGGCGGCACGCCGATCTTCGCCGCGAGCTCGGCCAAAGTGTCTGCCTGCTGGATGATCCCGGCATCCAGGTACTTCTGCGGAAGCGGACGCTTCGGGAAGTTGCCCAGGAACAGGTACCGGTCCCGGAACCGCTGGTCCATGATGAAGTACGCCGGGATGTGCCCGACGCCCGCCGCTTCCTGCTCGTACATCTTGTGCACGACGTTGACGTAGGGGGCCGATTCGTTGACGAACCGCTCGCCGGCGTGGTTCACCATGATGCCGCCGGGCTGGGAGCGCTCGGCGAGGCAGAAGAACGGCGGCCCGTCGGGATTGCGCACGGACGGTCCCCACCAGGCGTCGTCCATGAGATCGACCGCGCCGCCGGCCTTCTGGCCCGCGACGATGCCCTCACCGACGTTCTCGGTGGCGCCCACCGTCCATTCGGTGGACTGGGGGCCGCTCATGTACTGCCGACGCATCTCCAGGTTGTGCTCGAAGCCGCCCGCCGCCAGCACCACGCCGCGGCGCGCCTTGATCACCACCGGCGTCCCGTCGCGTTCGGCGCGTACGCCGACCACCGCGTTGCCCTCGGTGATCAGTTCGGTCAGCGGCGTGTTCAGCCACACCGGCACCCCGGCGTCGCGCAGCGACAGCCACAGCCGGGCCGCGAGGGCCTTGCCCAGGCTCAACGGCAGCCGTCCGCGCAGCTTGTTCCCCACCGCTTGGATACCGACCTTGATCGCGGTGCGCTTCCCGGCCCAGGTGCGGGCGATCATGTTCAGATCGTGGAAGTCGCTGACGGTGAAGGCGATGCCCTTGGGACCGGACATGGTCGGCTGGTTGATCTTGTGCAGGTCGCCGCCGAGCAGCCGTCCGTCCAGCGGGGCCGGCTCGATGCTGCGTCCCTGGGCGAGACCACCGGGGAACTCGGGGTGGTAGTCGGAATAGCCACGGTCGTAGACGAATTCCCAATATTTGCTGCGAGCGCCGAGGTAGCGCATCATCTCCGGTCCGCGCTCGAGAAACGCCCGCTGCCTGGCCTCCGGTACCCGATCGCCCACCACGGCCGCGAGATAGGTGCGGGCAAGTTCCGGGCTGTCGGGCACGCCTTCGCGCTGCAGTACCGGGTTGTTCGGGATCCAGATGCCGCCGCCGGACCGTGCCGTGGAGCCGCCGAACGCTCGGCCTTTCTCGATCAGCGTCACCGAAAGTCCACGGTAGGCGGCCGTGAGGGCGGCGGTCATGCCCGCGGCGCCGGAACCGACGACCACCACGTCGAATTCGAATTCCTGAGTCATCGCGTCGCTTCCCGTCAGTAGCCGCAGCCGGTGAGCATGCCGCCGTCGACCACGAATTCGCCTCCGGTGCAATAACTCGCCGCGTCCGAGGCCAGGAACACCGCCACATGGGAGACCTCGACGGGCTGCCCCCAGCGCGGGATCGGCAGGCTCGCGAAGAAACCGTCGCCGTCGACGCCGGACGCACCGGACACCGCCGCGGTCATGGGCGTAGCGATGCCGCCCGGGTGCAGCGAGTTGACCCGGATACCCAGATGGCCGAGCTCGCGGGCGGCCGACTTGGTGATGCCGCGGATCGCGAACTTGCTCGCGCTGTAGGCGGACAGGCCCGCGGCGCCGACGAACCCCTCCACCGAGGAGACGTTCACGACCGCACCGCCGCCGGTCTCGGCCAGCGCCGGTGCGGCGGTCTTGATGCCCAGCCAGGTGCCGGTCACGTTGACCGACATGATCGCGGTGAAATCCGCCAGAGCCATTTCGGCGATCGGGACGAACCGCAGGATGCCCGCGTTGTTCACCACCGCGTCCAGCCGCCCGTAGTGGCCGACCGCCTCCGACACCGCAGCGGACCAATCGGCCTCGCTGGTCACATCGTGGTGCACGTACCGCGCGGCGTCACCCAGTTCCGCGGCCAGCGCCGTTCCCTCGTGATCGAGCACGTCACCGAACACCACCCGCGCGCCCTCGGCCACGAACTGCCGTACGTGCTCGGCGCCCATCCCGCGCGCCCCGCCGGTGACCAGCGCCACCTTGCCGTCGAGTTGTCCCACCGATTTCCGTCCTCTCTGACCGTCCCTTGCGCACCGACGCTAGGTCGCCCACCGGGGGCACGGCACCGGACGGTCCCGGCCACCGGGACTAGCTCCTGACCTGAGAAATTCCAGCGGTCATATTTCGATTAGGCATACAGCTTCCGACTGTCCCGCAGCGGGACGAATCACCCCGACGAAACCGGAAACGCCCGATCGGGCGTCGAGAAGGAGACCGGATGAAGTTCTCGATGATCTTCGAGGCCCAGATGGCCAACCCCTCGCGTGAGCACGAGCACCAGGTGCTGCGCGACTGTGTCGAGCAGGCGGTACTCGCCGACGAGATGGGATTCGACACCGTCTGGGCGGTCGAGCACCACGGCTTGAAGTGGTACGCGCACATGAGCGCCCCTGAGGTCTTCCTGACCTGGGTGGCCGCCAAGACCGAACGGATCCGGATCGGGCACGGCGTGGTGTGCATGCCGTTCAACTTCAACCACCCCGTGCGGGCGGCCGAACGCGCCGCGATGCTCGACGTGCTGTCCGGCGGCCGGCTCAACCTCGGCGCGGGCCGCGGCGCGACGCCGGTGGAGACCTCCATGTGCGGTGTCGACCCCGAGCGCACCTACCAGGAGGTCGAGGAGTCGCTGCGCATGATCGGCAAGGCATGGCAGGATCCCGAGGCCGAATTCGAGTACAACGGCGAACTCTTGCAGGTCTCGCCGCATTCGCTGCTGCCGCGGCCGGAGCAGCTGCCGCATCCGCCGCTGTTCATGGCGTGCACCAAGAAGGACACGCTGAAAATGGCCGCCGACTACGGAATCGGCGCGCTCGTGCTGGGTTTCGCGGGCGTGGAGGAGATCGCCGAACTGCGGCGCACCTATGACGAGGCGATCGCCGCGCGCACCGGTGAGCGTTTCGTCTCGACCGTCGTGAACGATCATTTCGCGGCGCTGTGCCCCACCATCGTCCTCGACGACCGGGAGAAGGCCCAGCAGATCGGCGCCCGCGGACAGCGCTTCTTCGCCCAGTCCATCAAGCACTACTACGGCGCGGGTCCGGCTCCCGACGAGGCCGTGGACCCGAACGCGGACGAAGTCGCCGCCATCAAGCAGGCCGCCGACGACCACGTGGCCTACCTGCACGAGGCCAAGATCCCCGTGAAGACCGGCGCCACCTCGGTCTTCAACGTCGAGCACGCCTACGGCAGCCCCGAGGACGCCATCGCCTACGTCGAGCGTCTGCAGGCGGCGGGCGCCGACGAGATCCTCTGCCTCATCCAGATGGGCACCGTGCCGCAGGAGGCCTGCCTGGAGACCATCCGGCATTGGGGCGAGAAGGTCATCCCCCACTTCCGCAACAGCTGACCCCGCAAGACAACGAGGAGTTCGACATGGTTGAACTGAGTGGGAAGGTCGCCCTGATCACCGGCGCCGCCCGAGGACAGGGCGCCGCCGAGGCGCGGCTGTTCGTGGAGCGCGGCGCCCGGGTGGTGATCACCGACGTGCTGGAAGCCGAAGGCGCGCAACTGGCCGAATCGTTGGGCGCCGCCGCACGTTTCGTCCGGCATGACGTCGGCAGCGGTGACGACTGGGAGGCCGCCGTCGGCACGGCGGTTTCGGCGTTCGGCACGCTGGACGTCCTGGTGAACAACGCCGCCATCTACACCGCGAAGCCGCTGAGCGACACCGCGCCGGAGGAGTTGGAGCGAATCCTGCGGGTGAATCTGGTCGGTCCGTTCCGCGGCATCCAGGCGGCGATCGGGCCGATGACGCGGGCGGGCGGCGGCTCGATCGTCAACATCTCCTCGCAGGCGGGCCTCGAAGGGCTGATGGGTCACTCCGCCTACGGCTCCTCGAAATGGGGCCTGCGCGGGCTGACCAAGACCGCCGCGCTCGAACTGGGCCCGGCCGGAATCCGGGTCAACTCGGTGCATCCTGGCCCGATCGCGACCCCGATGGTCCCGTACCTGACCACCGGCCCCGGCAGCTTCCCCTCCCTGCCGCTGCAACGCACCGGCGCGCCGGAGGAGGTCGCCGAGCTGGTCGCGTTCCTTGCTTCCGACGCCTCGGCCTACATCACCGGCGCCGAGGTGACGATCGACGGCGGCCTGGCGGCGGGCAAGTTCCTGCCACCGGACCTCGAGCAGTAGCGAAAGGAGCGAGCCGCGATGCCGCTGACACCACAGGCGCGGGCGATCGTCGAGGCCGCGGGCGCCGCGTTCCCGAAATTGGGCACCGAAGTGCTCGATGCCGCCGAGGCCCGGCGGCTGCTCGCCGCCCGTCCCGCGCCGGTCATCGATCCGATTCCCGTCGCCGAGGTGTGGGATCGACTGATTCCCGGCCCGCCGGGCGCACCCGAGATCCGCGTCCGCGTCTATCGTCCCGCCGCGGCGGTGCAGCCGCCTCCGATCGTGATCTTCTGCCACGGCGGCGGATTCGTGATCTGCAGCCTCGACAGCCATGACCGGTTCTGCCGGGCCATGGCCGTCGGGGCGGAGGCGATCGTGGTGTCGGTGGACTACCGGCAGGCGCCCGAGCACCGGTTCCCCGCGGCGGCCGAGGACGCGTACGCGGCGCTGCGCTGGGTCGCCGACCACGCCGAATCGCTGGGCGGCGATCCCGCCTGCCTCGTCGTGGCCGGGGACAGCGCGGGCGGCAACCTCGCCGCGGTGACCACGTTGATGGCACGCGATCGAGGCGGCCCCGAGATCGCCCGGCAACTGCTGCTGTATCCCATGCTCGATCCGGCCTGCGCCACGGCGTCCTACCGCGACAACGCCGACGGCTATTTCACCACCGCCGCCCACCTGCGCTGGTATTGGCGTCAGTACCTGGGCTCGCACGACGGCGCCGATCCGTACGCCAACCCACTCACCGCCGACCTGGCCGGGCTCCCGCCCGCACACATCGTCACCGCGGAGTTCGATCCGCTGCGCGACGAGGGCGAGGACTACGGGCAGCGGCTGCGGCGAGCCGGTGTCCCGGCGGCGATCCACCGCTGCGACGGCATGTTCCACGGCTTCCTGAGCATGGCCGACGACCTGCCCGAGGCGGTCCGGGCCAACACCGCCACCTACGAGGTTGTACGCGCCGCCCACGCCGAGCGGCGTTCCTGAACGAGCCCGCACCACGCACTGTTAGGACCCACCCATGACGATCCAACGGATCGGCCCCGCCTACCCCACCGACGACCTGCCCGCCACGGTGGCACTGCTGGCCGCCGTCCTCGCTACCGAACCCACCGTCGTCGACGGCGACCGCTGGGCCCAGTTCGACAGCGATGGCGTCCGCGTGATGCTCGCGGGCACCGACCGCGAGGACGACAGCCCGTTCCTCGCGATCAAGGTGGACGACCTGGATGCCGCGTTGAACCGGCTGCGCGCCGGAGGTTTCGAAGCCGCGCAGCCGGTCATCGGACCGCACGAACGCCGCGCCGTGATACGGCCGACGCCCGGCTCCGCCTGGCACATCGCCCTCTATGAACCGATCTCGGGTGCGAATCCGGCCCAGCGAGCGGAAACATCCGAGTAGCAACGAAATACGGCGCGGCCGGCATTGTCACTCGGAGTGGATTCCGGCGGCCGGTTCCGATGCGGCCGGATCTGTCGGGTTCGCCGGATCGAGGGGAACCGCACGGAACGATTCGGACGGCGGTCGCCGTAAGGCGCGATCGAAGGCACGCGCCGAGGCGGGCCACGGGTTGGTGACGCGCCCGCTGTCGTGTTTGTACCAGCAGTTCGATCCCATCGCGGGCCACACCGTCTTGGTGACCGCTTGCTCGAGCCACTGCTGATGTTCCCGCATCGCGGTTTCCCTGACCTCGATGGCGGACGCGCCGATCCGATCACGCCAGTGCAGGCAACGAACGATGTAGTCCACCTGACACTCCTTCATTCCCGGATTGCTGCCCGCGGGGTTGAAACTGTTCGGCCCGGCGATCAGGAAGGCATTCGGATAGCCGGGAACCGCCATGCCCAATAGCGCGGTCGCTCCGGAACGCCACTGGTCGTGCAGCAGCACGCCCCCGCGTCCACGCACGGTGATCGGGACCAGGAACTCCGGAGCACGGAAACCGGTGGCGTAGATGATCACATCCGCGGGATGGTGTGCACCATCGGCGGTGCGCACTCCATCGCGGGTGATCCGGGCGATCGGGTCGGTGATCAGCTCGACGTTCTCGCGGGCCAAGGCCGAATAATAGTGGCTGTCGAAGATGATGCGCTTGCCCCCGATCGGATAGTCGGGGGTGAGTTTCGCCCGCAGCCGCGGGTCCGCGATCCGGCTGCGCAGGTACCGCCGGGCAGCCCATTCGGCGGGCCGCGCCGACCAACCTCGGCGCATGATCGGCGCGAGCACGGCATCGGAGCCGTAGTACAGGACTCGGCGATAGAGATGGTGAGCGCCGGGCAGCCGCAGCGCCGTTCGAGCGAGCGGCCCGAAGTCGGCGGGTGGTTTGGGCAGTACCCAGTGCGGCGTGCGCTGGAAGACGCGGACCCGCCGGGCTCTCGTGGCCAGGGTCGGCAACATCTGTGCCGCGCTGGAGCCGGTGCCGATCACCGCCACGTCCCTGCCGTGCAGGTCCTGGTCGTGGTCCCAGCGCGCGGAATGGAACGACGGTCCGGCGAAATCCGCCCGGCCCGCGAGATCGGGAATGCTCGGCCGGTGCAGCTGGCCTACGGCGAAGATCACCACCTCGGCGACCACACGCCGCCCGTCGGAGGTGGTCAGTTCCCACCCGCCCTCGGTTTCCAGATAGCTGGCTTCCCTGATCGCGGTGCCCAATCGCAGATGCGGAACCAAACCGTGGTCGGCGGCGACCCCGCGCAGATACTCCAGGATCTCCGCCTGGCGCGGATATCGGATGCGCCGACTTCGGTAGGGCGCGAACGAGAACGAATACAAGTGGGACGGCACATCACAGGAGCAGCCCGGATAGGTGTTGTCTCGCCAAACCCCGCCGACGTCGCCGTCCCGCTCGAAGATCACGAAATCCGTGATCCCGGCTCGCCGCAACCCGACTCCCATCCCGATGCCGCCGAAACCCGCTCCGACGACAGCCACCTTGTAGGTCATCGAGATCGCCACCCCTCCTCCTTCATCATCACACAGTCAACATGCAGCTACCTCATCTCTTCGTTGGCTGAAGGCTTCTGGATGGAAACACTTCCGAGTGGCTGACCGCTGGACGGTGTAGGCCAGAAGTACGGAGCCACAGTGAAACACCGCGCATCACATGATCAACGGGACGATGTTCGACGATCCGCTGACGGTCGCGGTCCCCCATTCACCACGCGGTCAGTCGCGATCGATCGCCTGCCAAATAGCACACTCTCCGCTATTTTGCCGGGCCTTGTCGCAGGTACGGCCGATCGTCTCGTCGCAACGAGAGCGCGGGGAGATGCCGAGGACCGTTTCGCCGAACGCGACGGATTCGACGTGGCGCTGGTCAACGGCACATCCGGGATCGCCAAGTGGACGAAGGCGTCTTCTGAACGAATTCCGGCGCAGCGTTTTTCGCGGAACACCGGACGAAATCGACAGCGGTTGCCGCGGTACAACCGAGCGTTCGCCCGTTGGACATCCGCGCGCGGCATTCCACGGAGCGACCGGTCCGGTGCGTCCGGTGTCAGCGGGGCGCGACGTTCGGTCCGGCCACCACCGGTACCAGGTATGTGCGCGCGAAATCGTCGAGTTGCCCGTCGGTCCGGAGTTCGGTGAGCCCGTGCGGCGCGAGGATCAGCGAGTGGACGATCCGGCACACGATTTCCGCACGAGTGGTCAGATCCGTTGCGGGCGGCAGGATTCCCCGTTCGACAGCGCGCTCCAGCGCGGTGACCGTCGCGTGGACGGACATCGCGAACGGGCCCGCGCCATCGACGGTGAGTTTCAGGACAACGCGCGCCGGTTCCAGCGCCAGCATGCGGTCGACGAGCGGATTCGTGCGCCAGCGGGTGATCACGGTGACGAACATGTCGGCGACGAGATCGCCGAGTTCGTCGTGCCGGTCGGCGATCTGGGTGATCTCGGCCAGCACCGCGGCCACCTCTCGACTGATCACGGCTTGCACCAGGTCGTCGCGGCCACCGACATGGCGATAGACCGTCACCCGGTCCACGCCCGCCTTCCGCGCCACTTCCTCGATCGTCGTCTTCTTGACGCCGACCTGCTCGAAGAGGACCAGAGCCGCGTCCAGGATCCGGGTGACGAGGGTACCGGCGACATTCTCGCTGCTCGCAGTGGCCTTCGACGCGGTGGGCATGGGCCAACGCTAGCAAAACGGATCCATCCTGCAACATTCAGCCCGAGTTGTTGCTGCAACATTGCAATGCGATTTGTTGTTCTGTACGGTCGGGTCATGGCTGAGCAGGCAGGCGCGACGCAGCGCCGGTATCGCGACGAAGCGCATGCCATCCATGCGCGCGACGTCCATTTCGATTTCGACTCCGTGCCCATGCACTACGTGCCGGGCGAAGCCTTGGCCACCCACATCGTCAATGTGATGCACCTGGTGCTGCCCGAAGGGGAACGAGCCATGGCGCAGGCACTGGCCGAAGCCCTGCCGCACATCGACGACGAACGATTGCGGGAGGAGGTGACGGGGTTCATCGGGCAGGAGACCATGCACGCGAACAGTCATGAAGCCGCGCGCGCCCACCTGCGATCGATCGGGTTGGACGTCGACTCCTACGTCGGCAAAGTCGCCTGGCTGGTCGATCGCATCCTCGGTGACCACGGCTTGACCGGCCGGGCGCGAGAGGAGTGGCTCAAGGAACGGCTGGGTCTGTTCGCGGGCATGGAGCACTACACAGCGGTGCTCGGGGAATGGCTGCTCAACGCGGACATCCTCGAGGAGAAGGGCATGCATCCGGCGATGCTGGACCTGGTCCGGTGGCACGGCGCCGAAGAGGTGGAGCACCGCAGCGTCGTCTACGACGCTTTCATGCATATCGACGGCAGCTACGCACGGAGAGCCCGCACGGCGATCCTGGCCAGCGCGACGTTGCTTCCGCTGTTCATCGTCTCCACCGCCTATCTCTACCGGAAGGATCCGTCGCCGCAGAAGGGCCGGTTCTGGGGCCTGCAGTTCTGGAGCGCGACCCGGCGTGGCGTCATCCCGAAGTGGACGGTCTTCGTCACCGAGATGCCGCGGTACCTGCGGCCGGGTTTCCATCCGTCCCAGCTGGGTCCGATGGACAAGGCCCTGCGCTACCTGGCGCACTCGCCTGCCGCGCGGGCGGCGCACCGATGAACGGATCACCCACCCTGGCCGAGCGCTCGGCGCCCGGGGGACTGCGCCTGATCGGCGATGTCATGGACATCTATCGGAAGGTGTTCGTCACCGGACGCACCGCCGCGCTCCTGTCCCGCCCGAACACGGTGCGCCGCAAGGGCTTCGATACGGACGTCACGATCGCCGGGATCGAACGCGAAGCCGCCGACGTGGTGAGCCTGACACTGCGCGCGGCCGATGGCAGTCCGCTGCCCACCTGGCGGCCGGGCGCGCACGTGGATGTCTTCTTGCCCTCGGGACGGCAGCGCCAGTACTCGCTGTGCGGCGACCCGAGCGACCGGTTCCGGTATCGCATCGCGGTGCGGCTCATTCCCGACGGGGGCGGCGGATCGCGCGAGATCCATCATTCGCTGCGAGTCGGCGACCGTCTGCGCATTCGCGGGCCGCGCAACGCGTTCACCTTCGTCGAGGCGCCGTCGTATCTGTTCCTGGCCGGTGGCATCGGCATCACCCCGATCATCCCGATGATCGAGGCCGCGGGCGCGCGTGGACGCCTGGTGTACGTCGGCCGCTCACGCGAGACCATGCCGTTCCTGGCCGACCTGCCCGACGCCGACGTCAGGCCGGACGACGAATTCGGCCCTCCGCATGTCGCCGCACTGCTGGCGCGCGCAGAACCCGGTGCGGCGGTGTACGTATGCGGGCCGCCGCCGATGCTCGATGCGGCGCGGCGGTGCCTGTTCGCACTCAACCCGACGGCCTCGCTGCACACCGAACGGTTCTCCGCGCTGCCGGTCGTCGACGGCGCGGAATTCGACCTCACTCTGGCGCGCACTGCGACCACCGTCCGGGTCGCGGCCGACGAAACGGCGCTCACCGCGATTCATCGCGCACTGCCGGACACCCCTTACTCCTGCCGGCAGGGATTCTGCGGCACCTGCAAAGTCACGGTCGTCTCCGGCGCCGTCGACCACCGTGATCGCGTGCTCACCGCGGCCGAACGCGAGAGCCAGATGCTGGTCTGCGTCTCCCGCGCCGCGGGCGAACACCTCGTGGTCGACCTCTGAGACCGTCATAGGAAAGGGACAGCGTTGTCTATGCGTTGCCGATCGAGGGAGACGACCCGATGAGCGTCTCCACCGACAATCACGCACCGTCGGTCGTGTCGACCTTCGACGTGCACGATCCGTCCACCGGCGAGGTGGTCGGAACCTACCCGGTCCACGACCGCCATGCCGTGGACACCGCCGTCGCCGCCGCCCACGAGGCCGCGACCTGGTGGCACGATCTCGGCTTCGCCGGACGCGCTCGGCATCTGGACGCCTGGCGCGCCCAGATCGCCACCGGCCGTAACGAACTGGCCCAGATCATCCACCGGGAAATGGGCAAGCCGGTCTCCGACGCCAAACTCGAGATCGCGATGGCCCTCGAACACTTGCGATGGGCGGCCCGCAACGCCGAGAAGGTGCTCGGCCGTCGCTCCGTGCCGTCGAGCATGCTGACGCTCAACCACGCGGCCACGGTCGAATACCTTCCCCTCGGCGTGGTCGGCGTGATCGGACCGTGGAACTACCCGGTCTTCACTCCGCTCGGCTCCATCTCCTTCGCGCTGGCCGCCGGGAACGCGGTGGTGTTCAAACCCAGCGAGTACACCCCCGGCGTCGGGCTGTGGCTCGCGGAGGCGTTCGCACGCACCATGCCCGCCGAGCCGGTGCTGCAAGTGATCACCGGGCTCGGCGACACCGGAAACGCTCTGTGCCGCAGCGGCGTCGGCAAAATCGGGTTCACCGGATCCACGGCCACCGGCAAACTCGTCCTCGCGGCGTGCGCGGAGAACCTCACGCCGGTGCTGATGGAGTGCGGCGGCAAGGACGCGTTGATCGTCGACGCCGATGCCGACCTCTCCGCCGCCGCCGACGCGGCGGTGTGGGGCGGGTTGTCCAACGCGGGGCAGACCTGTCTGGCCGTGGAGCGCGTCTACGTCCACGCCGACGTCTACGACGACTTCCTCGCCGAACTGGTGGCGGCGGCGGGACAGATCGACGCCGGTAGGGCGGATTCGAAGATCGGCCCCATCACGATGCCGAAGCAACTCGCGATCATTCGCCGCCACATCGAGGACGCCGTCGCACGCGGTGCCCGGGCGGTGCTCGGCGGCCCGGATGCCCTCGATCGTCAGTTCCTCCAACCGACCATCCTCGTCGACGTCCCCGAGGACGCGTCCGCGGTGACGGAGGAGACCTTCGGTCCCACCCTGACGGTCACCAAGGTCAGGGACATGGACCAGGCCGTCGAGTTGGTCAACCGCTGCGCCTACGGGCTGGGCGGCACCGTGTTCGCCCGCCGCAACGGGCGCGACATCGCCGACCGCATCCGGGCGGGCGGCATTTCCATCAACGCGTTCGTCGCGCACGCCACCATTCCCGCGCTGCCGCTCGGCGGCGTCGGCGCCTCCGGATTCGGCCGCGTGCACGGGCCGGACGGGCTCAGGGAATTCACCTACGCCAAAGCCACCACGCGCCAGCGTTTCCCGTCCCCGTTGCCGCTCACCTCGTTCCGGCGCGACCACCGCGTGGACATGGTCGTCGACCTGCTCATCGCGGTCCTACACGGAAGGAAGCGCCAGTGACCTCCGATCCGATCGAACACACCCCCATCGCGATCGTCGGCGCGGGTCTGGGCGGCATCGGCCTGGCGATCAAACTCCGCGAGGCCGGATTCGACGATCTGGTGGTCCTCGAACGCGCCGACGACCTCGGCGGCACCTGGCGGGCCAACACCTATCCCGGTTGTGCCTGCGATGTGCCGTCCCACCTCTACAGCTACTCCTTCGCACCCAATCCGGAGTGGTCGCGCACCTATGGACGGCAGCCGGAAATCCTGAACTACATCCGCTCGGTGGCCATCGAACACGATGTCGTCCGCCACATCCGGTTCGGCGCCGAACTGCTCGACGCCCGGTGGGACGAGCAAGGTTCGCTCTGGCGGATCGAGACCTCGCGCGGCACGCTGACCGCGGACTTCCTGCTATCGGCCACCGGGCTCTTCGCGGAGGCGAAGTATCCCCGGCTGCCCGGCATCGACTCCTTCGCGGGCACGTCCTTCCATTCGCTGCACTGGAACCACGATCACGATCTCACCGGCGAGCGGGTCGCGGTGATCGGCACCGGCGCCTCGGCGGTGCAGTTCGTGCCGGAGATCCAGCCGAAGGTGGCCCAGCTGCTGCTGTTCCAGCGATCGGCCCCCTGGATCGTCCCGCGCATGGATCGCCGCACCCTCGAACTCGAGCGACGGCTGCTGCGCCGTATCCCGCTGGCGCAGCGCGCCATTCGCGGCGGGTTCTACGCGGCGATCGAGACCTTCGGGCTCATCTCGCTGGTCGATCAGCGCTTCCGGCACCCGTACGAGGCGCTGGGCCGACTGCAATTGCTGCGGCAGGTCCGCGACCGGGAGCTGCGCAAGAAGCTCACCCCCGACTACGTCATCGGCTGCAAACGAGCGATCTTCTCCGACACCTACCTACCGGCACTCGACCAGCCGAACGTCGACGTGGTCACCCAGCCGATCGCCGAGATCCGGCCGCACTCGATTCTGCTGCGCGACGGCAGTGAGCACGCGGTGGATACCCTCATCTTCGGAACCGGTTTCACCTCGATCCCGACCGCCTACGAGCGCTACGTCGGGCGCGACGGGCGAACGCTGGCGCAGCTCTATCGGGAACGACCGCAGAGCTATCTCGGTGTCGCGCTGTCCGGGTTCCCCAACTTCTTCTGCACGCTCGGTCCGTTCGGCGCCGCCGGTAACCAGTCCGCGATCTACATGATCGAATCCCAGATCGCCTACATCGTCGACGCCTTGCGCGACGCGCGCTCCCGCGGAACGCGCCGGATCGAGGTGCGACCGGCAGCGCAGGCCGATTTCGTCGCGGAGATGGCTCGCCGCAGTTCGTCGACGGTATGGCTCACAGGCGGATGCCAGAGCTACTACCAGACGCCGGACGGGCTCAACGCCGGTCTCTACCCGAACTGGAGCTTCGAATACCGGCAGCGCACCAGCCGATTCGACACCGCGGCCTACGAGGTGATCCGGTGATCGGCGACATGCTCCGGATCGCCAGGGGGCGGCGCGGATATTCGGTCGCGGGCAGGGTCGTGCTGATCACCGGCGCGGGGCGCGGCATCGGCGGCGAACTGGCCGCGCTGCTGCACCACAAGCAGGCCTCGGTCGTGCTGGTCGATCTCGACCGGGATGCGGTCGACGCGGCAGCCGCCGGATTGGGCGATCGAACCCTCGCCATCGCCGCCGACGTCGCCGACCGCTCGGCGATGCGGGCGGTCGTCGACCGGGCCGCCGATCATTTCGGCCGCTTGGACGTGGTGGTGGCCAATGCGGGCGTGGTGCCCCGCCCGGCGACGGTGCGCACGCTCGACGGGCAGGACTTCGACCGGGTGATGGACATCAACCTCACCGGTGTGTTCAACACCGTGCGCCCGGCGCTCGATCACGTCGTCGCCGCCGAAGGTCATGTGGTCGTGGTGTCGTCGTGCGCGGCGTTCGCTCCCGGCATGGCGGGAGCCCCGTACATGATCAGCAAAGCCGCGGTCGAACAGCTGGGTCGGGCGTTGCGTGTAGAACTGGCGCCGTTCGGCGCTTCGGCGGGCATCGCCTATTTCGGCATCGTCGACACCCGGATGACCCACGACACCCTCGATCACGACGAACTCGGCCGTGAGCTGGACGACCTGCTGCCGTGGCCGTTGAACACGCGCATCTCGGCGGCGCAAGCGGCCGGGACCATCGCGGACGGCATCGAGCGTCGCGCCGCGCGCACCATCGCACCGGCAGGGTGGGAGCCCTACGCGCTGCTGCGCGGGGCGGTCAATGTCGTGCTCGACAGCGCACTCGCTCACGACCGCCGCGTGCACGACCTGCTGCGCAGGGTCGAAGCGCGCACGACACCGTCGCCGTATGCCGGTCACGACGGCTCCAGGTCGCCCATCGCATCTCCACTCAGCACGGTCCGGCCGCAGCATGCGCCGTCCGACCCGAAGGAATCCCTTTCGTGAGCACTCCACGCTTCGACACGCTCCCCGCCGCCTTCCAGCACAACGCGGCCGTCGATCCCGACGCGGTCGCGCTCCGCACTCCCGGCGACGCCGCCACCCTCACCTGGCGCGAGTACGCGACGCGGGTCCGTCTGATCGCCGCCGGGCTGTCGGGACTGGGCGTCCGGCGCGGCGACACGGTGGCCCTGATGATGTCCAACCGCATCGAGTTCTATCCGCTGGAGGTCGGGGCGCAGCATCTCGGCGCCACCAGTTTCTCCGTGTACAACACCGCGTCGCCGGAGCAGATCGCGTACGTTCTGGGCAACGCCGGTGTGCGCGTGCTGATCTGCGAGCCCGGATATGTCGAACAAGTCCGCGCGAGCGGCGTCGAACTCGAGCACATCGTATGCGTCGACGACGCCCCGGAGGGCACTTTGTCGGTCGCTGACGTCATCGCCGCGGGTGAGCGAGACTTCGACTTCGACGCCGCGTGGCGCGCGGTCCAGCCCGATGACGTCGCGACGCTGATCTACACGTCGGGCACCACCGGCGATCCCAAAGGGGTGGAGACCACGCACGCGAACCTGATGTTCGAGTGCTACGCCGTCGATCAGGTGCTGGGCATCCGATTCGGGGACACCATCACGTCCTACATGCCCACCGCGCACATCGCCGACCGGCTGACCGCGCTGTACTTCCAGGAGGTCTTCGGCACCCAGGTGACCTGCGTCGCCGATCCGACGGGGATCAGCGCCGCCTTGGCCGACCTGCACCCCACGATCTGGGGCGCCGTGCCCCGGGTATGGGAAAAGCTCAAAGCGGCAATCGAATTCGCGGTCGCCAACGAGCCCGGCGAGCAGCGCCAGGCCGCGTTGCGGTGGGCGTTGGCGGTCGCCGCCCAGCGCAGCGCTCATCAATTGGCCGGGGAGCCGGTCCCCGAATCCGTCGCCGCCGAGTGGGCACGCGCCGATCGACTCGTCCTGTCCGGGCTGCGCGCGAAACTCGGTTTAGACCGCGTCCGCTGGGCGATGTCCGGCGCCGCGCCGATCCCCGCCGAAACGCTCGGATTCTTCGCCGGGCTCGGGATCCCGATCGCCGAGATCTGGGGCATGTCCGAACTCACCTGCATCTGCAGCGTCAGCCACCCCGGCGACGCCAGGCTCGGCACCGTGGGCAAACTGTTGCCCGGCATGCGGGCCAGGATCGCCGACGACGGTGAACTCCACGTCCGCGGCCCGCTCGTGATGAAGGGCTATCGCGGTGAGCCCGGCAAGACCGCCGAGGCCGTCGACTCCGAGGGCTGGCTGAGCACCGGCGACGTGATCACCATCGATGACGCCGGATATCTGAGGGTCGTGGACCGCAAGAAGGAGTTGATCATCAACTCCGCCGGGAAGAACATGTCCCCCACCAACATCGAGAACGCGATCAAGGCGGCGACACCGCTGATCGGGGCGATCGCGGTGATCGGCGACGGCCGCCCCTACAACACCGCGCTCCTCGTCCTCGATGCCGAAACCGCCGGACCGTACGCCGAGCGGCACGACCTGCCCGATTGCTCGGCAGCGGCCTTGTCGGCCGACGCCGGCGTCATCGAGCAGATCGCCGCAGGCATCGCCGCGGGCAATGCGAAGCTCTCGCGGGTGGAGCAAGTCAAGCGGTTCCGCGTCTTGCCCACCTTCTGGGAAGCGGGCGGCGACGAAGTCACCCTTACGATGAAACTCAAGCGCCGGGTGATCGCCGAGAAATACGCCACCGAAATCGCCGGACTCTACGCAACTGACCTCGGCCCGGATGTCCACGAACCCGCCGGGCCTGTCGCCGCCCCGGTTGCCACCGGCTGAGCGAACCGGCGGCTGATCATCGCTCCTTGACCCAGTACATCCCACGACCGGACTCCGCGGGCGCACGCTTTTCGCGTGGCTCGATCCGGTCCAGCCGGTAGCCGAGCCGCCGGGCTACCGCGGCACTGCGGACATTCGCCTCGTCACAGTGGATCTCGACACGATCGACGCCCGGCAGCGCCGATCTCCACAGCTCGCGAGCCGAGCCGATCGTGCAGACCGACCGCGCCGAGCACGCTGCCGTCGGCGGCGAAGATGCCGAAGTTGAAACTGCCCGCGGCGCTGGGCCAGCTCTCGTCCGTCTCCCGGCCGAAAGCGCGTTGACTCTCCAGTGTCGCCGGTTCGGCGAGCCAGTCCATCCAGGGGTGGATCTCGTCGAACGAGGCGTTGATCGCCTCGAGTCGCGGCAGCAGGTCCTCCGGCTGCCATCGCCGTAACAGCAGCTCGTCCAGTTCGATCCGTTCCGGTGGCACGACGCCCGGTGCGAGCGCCGAGCACGGTTCGATGCTCATACCGATATCGTGGCCATCCGGCACGTGACCGTGCAAAGCGATTTCCGGCAGATCCATAGCCGGCCGCACGGGCCGCCGACGTTTCAGGCACCCCGGAGACGAACTTCGGTGTCCAGTTCGGCGGCGGTCTCGGTCAGTGCGGCGGCGTCCGGGTCCTCTCCGATCCGGGCGGCCAGTTCGGCCCGCGACAGGATGAGCATTCCTTGCGGCTCGGACCCGAAGGCACCTTCGATTCTGATCTGCCCCTCCTCGAGGACCAGGTACGCGTCCGGTTGGCCGGTGGCCAGCAACCGGCGTAGATCATCCGCCGTGACTCGGCCGAAACGCTGTGCTCTGCTCGACGACGTGTCCGCTGCATTGGTGTTCTCCGCATCCACGGTGACCGATTGCCCGGGTGATCCAGCGGGAAACCGCTGGTCACCCCGGACCAGCCGGTGGTGTCGCCGCGGCAGCGTCAGGCCAGGGCGAGGATCGAGACGATGGCCGGGCTCGTCAACGCCGGAGCGCCCGCTGCGCGGCATTCACGCCGCACATCCCGTGCGCCCCTGGGCCCGGCGGTGTGGCCGCCGAGCACAGGTAGTGACCCGGCACGCCTACGTCATAGGGCTGCAGGGTCCTACGCGGACCGAACAGCAGCTGTGTGATGTCCTTCGCGCCGGTCATAATGTTGCCGCCCACATAGTTGGGGTTGTATTCGGCGAATTCCGCCGCGCTGCGCACGCTGGTTCCGACTATGCGGTCGCGAAAACCGGGGGCGAAGCGTTCGATCTGGGCGGTGATCTCCGCCGTGGCGTCGCCGGGATAGCCGTGCGGGACATGAGCGTATGCCCAGATCGGATGGATGTCGCCCGCCGAACGTTGCGGATCGGCGAGATATTGCTGCCCCACCAGTACGAAAGGTCGTTCGGGCATGCGACCGCGATGGATCTCGCGTTCGGTGGCGGCGATCTCGGCGAACGTGCCGCCGAGGTGCACCGTCCCCGCCCGGCGCGCCGCCTCCGCCGTCCACGGCACGCCGCCGTGCACCGCGAAGTCGACTTTGCAGGCACCCGGGCCGTAACGAAACTCTTGATACGACTTCCGGATTCGAGGCGGCAGGCGGTCGCCGAGGATCTCCGCGACCGCGGTCGGCGCCAGGTCCCACATGGTCAGTTCCGCCGGCGGCAGATCGGACACCGACCGCACCCGCACGCCCGTTTCGATCTTTCCGCCGAGGTCGCCGAGGGCCGCCGCCATGGCGTCGGTGATCCGTTGCGATCCACCCGCGGCGACCGCCCAGCCGTAGGCGTGGCCCGCGGTGAGGATGCCAAGGCCGATGCTCGCGCTGAGCGGCCGGTGCAGCGGGTGGAAGGCATGCGCGGCGACGCCGCCGAACAACCCCCTCCCCTGCTCGGTGCGGAACAGTCCGGCGAGCAGCGTGGCCGGAACCACGGCGGGAATCCCGAAGCGCGCCAGCCGCACCGGGTGGCGCGGCACACGCAGCAGTGGCCGCATGATGTCGGGGCTCATCCGGTCGTAGCCCGCCGCCGTCCGCTCGAACAGCAGTCGCCACGCACGGCCGTCACCGCCGAGACCGGCCGCGGTCTCCGCGACCGAGCGCAGCAGCACGCCCGCGGTGCCGTCGTCGAGCGGATGGGCGCAGTCGATCTCCGGCCAGGCCCAGGTCAATCCGTAGCGCTCCAGGTCGAGACCGCGCAGGAAAGGAGAGCCGACCGCCATCGGGTGGATTGCCGAGCAGTGGTCGTGCAGCAGACCGGGCACGATCGCCTCGCCGGTGCGAGTGCCGCCCCCGATCTCGTCGGCGGCCTCCAGCACGGTGACGTCCCAACCGGCTCGGGCCAAGGTGATGGCCGCGGCCAAACCGTTGGGGCCGCCGCCGACCACGACTGCGCTGCTCATGTCGCTCTCCGTCCCTCGTGGCCGACCGTCAGCCGACCGTCTGCGGCGCGAGCACCCGAGTCGATTCCTCCAGCGGCGTCGGCACGGTGTAGCCCGCGCGCCGCCACGTCACCTCGTGCGGGATCGGGCCGTCGGGCAGCCACGGCTGCGCCTCGACCGCGTCGCGCACTCGCCAGGTGCCGCGTTCGACGACGCCGAGCGCCGCGTCGATGACCTGATACTCCTGGACGCCGCGGTGGATCGGCTGCGATTCCACCCACACCACGATCCATTCTCCCGGAGCGAATCCCACTCGGGACTGCACGGCCTCGATCAGGTCCAGATTGTGCAGGTGACCATCGCCGAAGTTGAACCCGATCAGCGAGTTGCAGCCGAATTCCGCTTCCCGCACGGTCCAGCGATCGATGTCGGGAATGTGGGTGTACAGCAGGGAGAACAGGCCGCGGCCTTGGCTGTGCATCGAGCGCCACGCGATCGTCTGTTGCATGGTGATCTCCGCGACCTCGGGCGGGTAACCCATCGCACGCAGCTGGTCGATCTGGTTCACGGTGGGCCGGTGCGCGATGGTGTTCAGCTTCTCCTCCGCACCGGGCGCGAAGGCCCACAGGGCCGAGGCCCAGTTGCCCGCGTACTGGCGCATCGACGGCAGGAACGACACCAGATCGGGGCGCAGATTACCGAGGATCGGGAAGAACACCAGCGCCGCGACGATCGCCACGGCCAGCCACGGCGAGGAGATGTCGGCCAGACCGTAGCCGCCCCCGTTGGGGAAGCCCAGGAACAGGAAGATGCTCAGGTAGGCGAACAGGACGTTCCACTCCAACGGCACCGCCAGCGGGAACGTCGAGGTGATGAACGCGTGGAAGACCACCATCAGCACCACTCCGGCCAGGGTCAGCCAGTGGTTGGTGGAGAACAGCAACACCAGCGGCGTGACGATCTCGACGGTCGTGCCTCCGACATGGGCCATGAACGAGGCGACCTTCGACGGCCGGATGTCCCTGGGGAAGTCACGGTAGTGCAGCCGCTTGATCCACTTGGCGGGCACGCCCGGGCTGTTGGAGATCATCGGCGGTACCACGTTGGTGAAGTGCTGCCCGAACTTGGACACGCCCGCCCCGATCCACACCGCGCAGATCAGCAACTTGGCGGCGATGATCATGTCGACGAACGGCAGCACCGCGAAGAACACCAATGCGGGCAGGTACTGCTCGCCGCGCGCGGTCAAGAAGATCGTCTTGTCCCGCAAGCCGCACAGTACGTACAGCACGATCGGAGCGACGAGCAGCGCGGGATTCACCAGGCCGGAGGTGTTGTCCGGCAGCGCCGCGCTGAGCGAGGCGCTCGGCACGCCGGGCAGCACGATCGCCGCCAGGAGCGTCCCGAGGAACGCCAGGTACAGCAGCACATCCGCCACCGTGCGGGTGTCACCGCCGGTGAACGGCACCCGTCGCCACGGCCGCAGGCGAATCGAGCCGGGGCGGGCGTAGAACATGATTCCGCCGGTCATCGGCTTGAACTTGCCCGCGAGCGGCCCCCACGACCCGGCGATGCCGAGCGCCTCGATCAAGACGGTCCACAGCACCAGCTTCTGGTAGACGATCGGCTCGTTCCACCAGGCCGCGACATCCCAGAACGGGCCGACGCCGGAACTCCAGGTCGCCACGGCGACGCCGCCCAGCGCCGAGACCAGCAGAACCTTGAGCAGATAGATCGTGTGGATCATCCTCGGCGAGCCGAAACCGAATTCGACCCAATGCAGGGCCAAAGTTCTCATCCGCTCCCGCAACGGCTGATCGAGGAACGTCGTCACGTCGACGGGCGGGAAATCCGCTGTTTTGAATCCCATTGTTCGGACCTTTCTTATCCGATGAATAAAGCGCATGCGAGGACCCGGCCGAATGCGGTTCGGATCATGGGAGTTCCGCTCACCGCCGAGCGGATTGTTTCTATGTGGTGGTGACGATCGCGTCGGCGACCAGCGCGCGGAGCTTTCGTTTGTCGATTTTGCCGACCGGATTCCGTGGCAGCGCTTCGGTGAGTTCGATCGACACCGGAACCTTCGCGCGGGCGAGAGTTCTCCGGCAGTGCTCGACGAGATCCGCGGCATCGACCCGCGCGCCGGGCATCGTCACCACATGCGCGACCGGTACCTCGCCGAGGACCGGATCGGGCGCCCCCACCACCGCGGCTTCCAGAACGGCGGGATGGGCGTGCAGGACGTTCTCGATCTCCTTGGGATAGATGTTCTCGCCACCCCGGATGATCATGTCCTTGATCCGGTCGACCAGCACCAGGTATCCGTCCGGGTCGAAATAGCCGACGTCACCGGTATGCAGCCAGCCGTCGACCACCGTGTGCGCGGTCGCCTCGGGTCGGCCGAGATAGCCTCGCATCACGTTCGCACCCCGGATGACCACTTCCCCGCTCGTCCCGGCGGGCACGACCCGACCGTCGGCATCCATGATCGCCACGGTCTGCCCTGGCAGTGGCCGCCCGACCGTGCCCGGCTTCCGTGGTCCGCCGGGCGGATTCAGCGTCGACGCGCAGGTACCCTCGGACAGTCCGTAGCCTTCGACGATCGGAACACCGAAACGCGTTTCGAACCGCGCGATCAGTTCCGCGGGCATCGGCGCGGCTCCGCAGATCGCACGGCGCAACGACGACGTGTCCGGCGCCGAACTCTCCGGCTGCGCGACGAGCATCGCGTAGATCGCGGGAACGCCCGAAAAATAGGTCGGGCGAACACGTTCCACGATGCCGAAGAACGCCGAAGCCGAGAATCGGCCCGCGATCGTGGCCCGGCCACCGGCGAGCAGCGGCGACAGGACGCTCACCACGATCCCGTTGACGTGGAACAGCGGCAGGATCAGCAAGCTGTGGTCGGTGTCGTTCAATGCCAGTGCCCCGACCAGCATCGCGCACATGGCGGCGATATTGGCGTGGTCGAGCACGACGCCCTTCGGCTGCCCGGTGGTGCCACTGGTGTAGATGATCAGCGCCGCGGCGCTTGGATCCACCGGCGCCGATTCGGGCCCGGCGACCTCGGCGCCCGGTCCGGCCACCTCGGTCACATCCAGCGTCGCACCTTCGCGTCCGCCTTCGGTCACGACCACCTTCGCCCGGCAGTCCTCGACCTGATAACGCACCTCCTCGACGGTCGAATCCGGCTTCACGGGGCTGACCGCGGCACCCAGCCGCCATGCCGCGAAAAGAATGACGACAAATTCGAGTCGATTCGACAATACGACCGCGACGACGTCGCCTTCACGAACGCCATTCGCGTACAGGACGGCTGCGGCCGTACGTACCCGTTTCACGAAAGTCTGATTGTCGAGTTGCTCGCGGTCGTCCGCAATACAGGGGCCGGACGGATTCCAGGTCGCCCTGACCTCCGGAATTTCCACAACGTGCTGCACTTATGTCCTCACCTACTTCGGGGTGACGGGGATTACAATCCAAGTTAGATCGGGTGCGAGAACCCGGCTACGGGCCCGCATCCCAGAGTTTTCGGCGCGCTTTGTGCCGATGGCACAAAAGAAAGCGGAATGCGTCGGAGCCGCCGCGCCGGTTCCGGTACGGTCCCGGCATGAGCGTTGACGTGGACACGACCATCCGCGATGTCGCCGGACGCGTCAAAGCCGATCTGGACCGGCTGACCGCCGAGATGACCGCGATGTTCGCCGAGGTGATCCCGGAATTCCGCCACGACGACGAAGTGCGACGGCTGATGATCGCCAGCACCGCGTCCAACCTCACCGCGATCCTCGACATGCTCATGCTGAGCATCTCGCGCGACGACATCACCGTGCCGCCCGCCGCCGCCGAGTACGCTCGCCGGTTCGCCCAGCACGGGATGTCCCTGGAGGCCCTGCTGCGCGCGTACCGCCTCGGCGAACACATGTTCATGCAGCAGACCATCGCCGCGCTCCGGCGTGCCGAGACACCCGCCGATCTCGCCCTGGCGACCACCAGCCGGGTCGCCGTGCTGGTCAACAGCTACATCGACCAGGTCATCGAAGGTGTCATCGACATCTACGAGAGCGAACGACGCCGCTGGGACGCGCGCTCGGACACCACCCGCGCGGCCCAGATCCGCGCGGTGCTCGACACCGAGAACCTCGACGTGGCCTCCGCGGAGGAGATGTTGTCCGCCTCGCTGCGGGGGTGGCATATGGCCGCCGTCCTCTGGGTGCCCGAACCCGGCGCGGCATCGATCGAACTGCTGCGCGCCGGTACGTCGATGCTCGCCACCGCGACCGGCAAACACCCGCTGACGGTCCTGGTCGACGAGCAGAACTGCTGGGCGTGGATATCGTCGGTCGGCAAACCGTCACTGGATGCCGACCGGCTCGAGCGAGAACTGCGCCGCCGCCCGGGAATTCGCGTCGCGATCGGCGATCCCGGCCCCGGACTGGCCGGGTTCCGGCAGACCTTCCGCGATGCCCAGCGCGCTCGTGGCCTCGCGTTGCTCGCCGACCCCGGTCGTCCGCTGACCGTGCACTCCCGGGTGGCGCTGGCGAGCCTGCTCATCGACCATCTGCCCGACACGAGAGCGTGGGTCCACCGGGTGCTCGGCGATCTCATGCGCGACGACGAGACCACCGCTCGTCTGCGCGAGACGGTGCAGACGTATCTGGAGGCCCGCGGCAGCCTCACCGACGCCGCGGCGCGCATGCACGTCCACAAGAACACCGTCCATTACCGGATACGCAGGGCTGAGGAGGTGCTCGGTCATCCGTTGACGGTGAATCGGCTGGAGACCGAGATCGCCCTGATGCTCGCCGAGCAACTCGGCCTCGGCCGCGTGAAGTGAGCCGGGCCGTCGGGTCACGACCGCTGCCGATGCGCGCCACGGCGATTCGCTGTGGCGTGTGAGCCGCGGCGGCCCGATACTTGGAGCAGGTTGGACCGATTCCGAGGTGGGACATGAAAGTGATCGGGGTGGGCTCGGACGGACTTGTCGCTGCCGGTGATACCTGGGGTATTTCCGGGCCGCAGTTCCTCGCCGTCTATATACCGCTCGTGCTGGTGGCCCTGTTCGTGGGGATCTGGCTGCGATCGCGGGTGACGGGCGCGGATCCGGAAACCGACGCGGTCGCCGCGCCGGGCGCGGAATTGACCTCGCCCGAGCTGGGAATGCTGTACGGCGACCAGAACGCCGTACTCGCGGCGATGGCGCGGTTGCGCGGCGTCGACGCGATCGATTCTGGCGCCGCGCCGGTTCGCGCACTCACCGCGCAGGAGCGTGGGCAGCTGGATCCGTTCACCGTGTCGGTGTACGACCGGCTGGCGGCGGGGCAGCGCAAGACCGTCGGCGCGATCGTCGGCGGGTCGCTCGACGCGCTGCGCACCAGGATGGTCGACCTCGGGTACTTCCCCGGGCCCGACATGCGCCACGGTCTGCGTGACGCGGGCATGCCGCTTCTCCTCACCGGCGCGCTCGGCGTGGTGCGGATCATCGCGGGCGCTTCGCACGGGAACCCGGTCGGGGTGCTGGTGGTGCTGGTGATCGCGCAGGCGCTCGGCTATTGGTTGGTGGTGCGCAAGCCCCGGCTCACCGCGCTGGGTGTGCGTGCCCGGGACGCCGCGTCGGACCGCAATCGGTATCTGCGGCCGAGCAATTCGCCTTCCTACGCGACCTATGGCGCCGAGAGCGCGGCACTCGCGGCAGCTGTTTTCGGCATCGGTGCGCTCGTCGCGCTCGATCCCGGACTTGCCCAGGCAGTCGCGCCGCCGAGCGCGTCGGGCGGTGGGGACGGCGGGGGCGACAGCGGCGGGGACAGTGGCGGGGACGGAGGCGGATGTGGCGGCGGCTGTGGCGGCGGCTGCGGCGGTTGCGGTGGATGAGCGCCCCGGCCCGCTGCCACCGGACGCGCTCGGTATCGGCTGGCGACCCGAGATCTGCGGGGTGATAGCCGCTTTGGCGGGGCTCGGATTCTGCGAGGTCATCGCGGAGTCGTTACCCCGGGACCCCCGCCACGCCGGGCAGCTCGCCGTCCCCGAGGAACTGGCCGCTCTGCGGACGCGCGGCGTCTCCGTGGTGCCGCACGGCATCTCGCTGTCGCTCGGCGGCGCGGAGCCGGTCGCGGGCCATCGCGTCGAGCATTTGGCGGCCTGCGCGGCGGCGGTGGCGGCTCCGCTGGTGAGCGAGCACATCGCTTTCGTACGCGCGGGCGGCCTGGAGGCAGGTCACCTGCTACCGGTACCGCGGACCCGCGAAGCGCTGGACGCACTCACCCGCAATATCGCCCGAACCCAGGCGGCGCTCGACGTCCCGCTCGCGGTGGAGAACATCGCGACGCTGTTCGACTGGCCCGACGACGAATACACCGAAGCGGAATTCCTGTCCGAACTCGTCGAACGCACCGGGGTATGGCTGCTGCTCGATCTCGCGAACGTCTACGCGAACGCCCGCAACCGCGGTCGCGACCCGCTCGCCGAGCTCCTTCGCCTGCCCGCCGAACACGTGGCGTATTGCCACGTCGCGGGCGGTCACGAATCCGGCGGCCGCTATCACGACACCCACACCGACCCCGTTCCCGGCGAAGTTCTCGCGCTCGTGGCGGAATACACCGCGCATCGTCCGGCGCCGATCATGCTGGAGCGCGACGGCAACTATCCGCTCGCGGCCGAATTGCTCGATGAACTGGACGCCATCGCGGCCGCCGTCGACCGCCCGCCGATCACCGCGGGCGCCAGGGCGGTACTGGCGTGAGCGCCGCGTCCCGACCGGCGCGGCCGCCTGACGACGCGACGCTGGCCCAGCGGCAAGCAGCGCTGGTGCGTGCGCTCGTCGCGGGAGCCACGGTGCCGCCCGGATTCGATGCCGAGGCCGTCGGCGCCGCGGCGGAGGCGCTGTTGCGCAAGCGCGCCGGCGAGGTGGCACGCCGTTTCCCGCTGCTGGTGCACGCGTGCGAGGGTGACTTCACCGCCCGTTTCACGGCATGGGCACGGAATCACCCGAAGACGACCACCTCCGCCGACGCCGCCGCCTTCGCGACCGCCACCGGTCTCGACTGGAGGGCCGCACCTCGCCGCCGGGGGGTAACGCGCTGGTTGCGCCGGTGACGCGCATAGGCCGGCCCTGATTTCGGACCGGCCGCGGCCTACGAGCGGCGCGCTTCGACCCGGACCGCGGGGTCGGCGGCGTCGCGACGCTCCTCGAGCCACACACTGATCGCCACCGTCACATACGCAGCGACGGTCGCCATCCCCGGCAGCATCAGCATGAGCATGAGAAACGAAAGCATCGAAGACACAAGCCCTCCCGGACAACGCGATGGAAACTGTCGCACCGGTGCGCTGTACTGCGTCACCGTCACGCCCGGCATACCCACGACCGGAGGTCCAATCTCGACCGGGCAGCCCGAGGGGGTGTGATAGATATCACACAAGCAATCTGCCATGTCGTCTGCCCCATGACCGGGACAATCGGCGCTCCGCCGCAACCGTGGTAGACCGGTCACCATGCGGTTGCTCATCATCTCCGATACGCACGTGCCCAAGCGTGCGCGGGATCTGCCGGAGTTGCTCTGGCGCGAGGTCGACGCCGCCGACGTGGTCGTACACGCGGGCGACTGGGTGGAGGCCGCCTTGCTGGACCGCCTGGAGGCACGTAGCGCGCGCCTCGTCGGTGTCTACGGCAACAATGACGGTCCGGAGCTGCGTACGCGGCTGCCCGAGGTCGCCCGCGCCGAACTCGACGGACTCCGGCTGGCGGTGGTGCACGAAACCGGACCCGCGAAGGGCCGGGAGGAACGCTGCGCCCGGGACTTCCCGGATACCGACGTACTCGTCTTCGGCCACAGCCACATTCCGTGGG
Source organism: Nocardia sp. NPDC003999 (assembly GCF_053604885.1). Taxonomy (NCBI): domain Bacteria; kingdom Bacillati; phylum Actinomycetota; class Actinomycetes; order Mycobacteriales; family Nocardiaceae; genus Nocardia; species Nocardia sp. NPDC003999. The sequence continues at coordinate 52,143 of NZ_JBSGIB010000019.1, read as the reverse complement.
ACAGCGTCGCGGACAGCGGGTTGCGCTTGCTCAATCCCGGCTCGCCCACCGACCGCCGCCGCCAACCGGAACACACCTATCTCACCGCGCGGATACAGTCCGGGCGGCTGAGCGGGGTAACGCTGCACACCGTTCCGAACCGCTGACCTCTCGGCGCACCGCACTCCGAACGCGGCTTCCCACGGTGCGCACTCGCCTCAGCGCCTGGTCGCGGTCAGCACTTCCAGGGTCACCGGTTCGATGAAACATCCGCCCGGGTCGATCGCCAGCAACGTGTCGGTGACGGTAGCTCAGTCGCCGCGGTCGCCCGCCAGCGCCAGATGACGATCGGTGGCGGTCTCGGTGATCGCGGTGGAGATCTTGGGCAGGGCGTAGGGGTGGTTGCGGCCGAGCCAGTCGAGCATTTCCTCACGGACCGCGCAGCGCAGGTTCCACACGTCGTCGGCGTCGGCGGCCGACATCGTCGCGCGCACCACGATGTTCGTCGGCGTGCTGTCGGTGACCTGCAGACCCCAGGCGCGACCGTCCCAATCCGCGCGCGTTCGCAGATACTCCTGCAAGTGCTCACGCAAAAGCGGCACCGGTGTGCTGTGGTCCAGGTACAGGAAAACCGTACCGGTGATCTGCGCCCCGCCACGCGACCAGTTCTCGTACGGCTTGTTGTTGAAGTAGGAGACCGGCATGGTCAGTCTGCGGTCGTCCCAGATCCGGACGGTGAGGAATGCGAGGGTGATCTCCTCCACGATGCCCCACTCTCCCTCCACCACAACGGTGTCCCCGATCTTGACCGAGTCCCCGAACGCGATCTGCAATCCGGCGATCAGGTTGCTCAGTGTCGACTGGGCGGCGACACCGGCGATGATGCCGATCACCCCCGCCGAGGCCAGCAGCGAGGTGCCCAGGGTCCGCAGGCTCGGCACCAGCAGCAGGATCACGACGGCGGCGGTCGTGACCACCAGGACCGAGGTGACGATCCGGCGCACCAGGCCGAGCTGGGTGCGCAGTTGCCGAACCCGCATGATGTCCTGGGTGCGCCGGGCATACGAGCGCAGCGTGTTCTCCGCGACCGCGTCGGCGGCACGGATGACGCCCCATGCCGCTGCCATGATCGCCGCCGTCGCCAGGACGGTCCTGATCATCTCGTCTTGGCGCAAATCCAGGTGGGCCAACGGGTAGGTGGCATGCAAGGCCATCGCGCCGAGCAACACCTGCACAGGCAATTGCACCCGGCGCAATAGAGTGGGAAGTTGGTTGCCCGGGCGTCTACGGGCGCTGTAACGCAGTAAGCGATCGAACAGCAGACCGGCCGTCACGGTGATGGCCACCGTACCGAGAAGCACGATGAGCGGCCGTAGTATTTCCTCCAACGGATCGAACTCCTTCTCCTCGTCCACTCACCCCGCCGCGGTGCAGAACTTTTCGCCGCATCGGTAGCGCACCGCCAGTATTCTCGAGCGCACGATGCCGCTCAGCTCCCGCGTAGGTGAGTGCAATGCTGAGCTTCCTGCTCCAGCGAAGCGGGCCTTCAGCTGGTCCCCGCTCTTCGCCGGGTGGCGTTCCTATAGGAGCGCCAGCGCGAGGCTCAGCACCGTCAACACCAAAACCCATGCCGCGATGGTCCATTCGACGGGCAGCTCCGTGCCGGGATAGCCGCTGCCGCCGCGTCGGGCGGCGCGATACTGCGAGCGCGAGGCCGAGATGGACATGACATCCTCCTTCGGTCGATTGCGTCATTCGGGCGCATACCCGGTTTCTCCGTCGATCGTCGCCACGCCCGTTGTGGCGAATGCCACCCCCGGCCTGTGCTTCGAGCGCAAGCCGTTGTCCGGCATGGATTCTCGGCCCGCGGTGGAGCCGACCAACGCGTCATTGCCGACCGGAACGGCTGCGGTAATGCAGGTCGTCCAGTGAGAGGGGCGGAACGTATCGGGTCACCAGCGTGCGGTCCCACCACGCTCGGGTGCGAGCCAATTCGCGAGGTGTGGTGAAGCGGTAGAGATACAGTTGCGCCCGGACGAAGCGCGGTGCGGTCTGCGGGAACGGATTGTTCCGTAGCAGTCGCAGCGTGGCCGCGTCGTTTTCCAGCAGTCGTGTCAAGAAGGGGCCCAGCCACGACTGCGCGTAACGCGGTGAGGCGGCGGCGAACCACATGAGCCAGTCCAGCCGCAGATGGTACGGGGCCCATTGGCGCGGGAGCCGGCGCGGATCACCGGGCTTGCCCTTGAACTCGTATTCCTTCCACCGCGTCCGGTCGGTGACGGCCGGCTCGTCGGTGCCTTCCACGACCACCTCGTAACGGGTGCGGCCGATACTGCCGAACGCTCCGTAGGTGTTGACCAAATGATAGGGGTCGAACGACCGGTTCATGGCCTGATGACTCGAGATCAGATTGCGGGCGGGACGGTAACTCAGGAAGACCACCGACGCGGCGAACGCGATGACCAGGCCGGTGAACCACGCCGGCGGTCCCGGCAGCGACGGCGCTGCGGGCACCGGGAGCACCGCCGAGGCCGCGGACCCACTCACGGCGCTGCACGCGAGAACGATCGTCAGCCAGTTCAGCCAGGCGAAATTGCCCGACAGCACCAGCCACAGCTGGGTGATGACGACGACGGCCGCGGCGATACTCGCCACCGGCTGCGGCGCGAACAACCCGAAGGGCACGACGAGCTGCGCGAAGTGGTTGCCCAGTACCTCCGCCCGGTGCAGCGGCTTGGGCAAATGGTGGAAGAACCAGCTCAGCGGCCCCGGCATCGGCTGCGTCTCGTGGTGGTAATACAGGCAGGTCAGATCGCGCCAGCACCGGTCACCGCGCAGTTTGATCAGTCCGGCGCCGAACTCCACCCGGAACAGCAACCAGCGGGCGAGCCACAGCACCAGCACCGGCGGCGCGGTGCGGTCGTTGCCGAGGAAGATCACCAGGAACCCGCATTCCAGCAGTAGTGACTCCCACCCGAACGCGTACCAGTCCTGCCCCACGTTGACGATCGACAGGTAGAGCACCCACAACAGCGCCCACATCAGCATCGCTGCCCATAGCGGCACCAGATCGGCGGCGCCGGCCACCATCGCCGCGGCCAACGCCGCACCGAACCACGACACGACGGCGAAGAACCGGTCGGAATAGTGGACATGGAAAATGCTCGGCGTGCGCCGGAAGGAGCGCCGGGCCAGCCAGCGCGGCACGGGCAGCATGCCGTGCTCCCCGATCAGCGCCCGGAATTGGCGGGCGGCGACCACGAAGCCGATCAGATAGACGGCTGCGACACCGCGAGTCAGCAGCTGCCTGCTCAACCAATATTCGGATGCGGTGAACCAGTCCATGCCCGCAACTCCTCCGACCGCGGACCTTCGTTCCCATCGGGGCGCATACCCGGCCCGGCGGCAGGGAAACCGCTACTACATCGGGTACAGGCTGTGCTTGCGCGGGTTGTGTTCGGCAGCCGCCTCTTTGTCCCGCAGGAGCTGCAGCGCGTGCCGTATTTCCAGCCGGGTCCGGGAAGGTTCGATGACGGCGTCGATGTATCCGCGTTCCGCCGCGATCCACGGCGTCGCCACGGTAGCGTTGTACTGGTCGATCATGAACTCTCGTACGGCTGCGCGCTGCTCCTCCGGCACCTGTGACAGCTGACGCCTGCCCGCGATGTCGACCGCGCTCTCCGCACCGATCACCGCGATGCGGGCGGTGGGCCAGGCGAGGCTGATGTCGGCGCCGAGTTGCTTGCACGCCATGAAGCCGTACGCGCCGCCGTAGGACTTGCGCACCACCACGTTGATGATGGGCACGGTCGCCTCGATGATCGCGCGGAACACGCGACCGCCGCGGACGATGACACCGTTGCGCTCCTCCTCCACGCCGGGGAGCACGCCGGGAGTGTCGACCACGAACACCAGGGGAATGCCGAAGGCATTGCACAGCCTGATGAAATGCGTTGCCTTGTCAGAGCATTTCGCGTCGACCGCGCCGCCGAGAACCAGCGGCTGGTTGGCGACGACACCCACGCTGCGGCCGTCCACGCGCGTGAAGCCGGTGATCAGATTCGCCGCGGTGGCCGAACGGATCTCGTGGAAATCGCCGTCGTCGAAGATGCGCAGCAGGATCTCGTGCATGTCGTATCCCTCGCGGTCGGAGTCCGGGATGATCGACTCGAGCTCGAGATCGGTGGCGGTGATCTCGGGTTCCAGACCCGGGTTCACGATCGGCGCCTGCTCCAAGCAGCTCGACGGCAGGTAACTCAGGTATTTGCGGGCCCAGTCGAACGCCTCCTGCTCGGTGGCGGTCACGTGATGGATCGTGCCGTTGCGCGCCTGCACGTGGGCGCCGCCCAACTCCTCCGCGGTCACGTCCTCGCCGGTCACCGTCTTGATCACCTCGGGTCCGGTGACGAACATGTAGGAGTTCTCGGTAGCGACGAGCACGTCGGTGTTCACCGGGCCGTACACCGAACCGGCGGCGCACTTGCCGAGCATGATGGAGACCTGCGGAACGAACCCGGACAGCCGTTCCTGGCGTCGGCTCATGTGCGCGAACCAGGCCAGCGAAGTCACCGCGTCCTGGATCCGGGCGCCACCGGAATCGTTGATCGCCACCACCGGGCACGCCTTCTCGAAGGCGAACTTCAGGATGTGGGCGACCTTCCGGCCGAACATCTCGCCGACCGAGCCGCCGTAGACCGTCTGGTCGTGCGCGATGACCACGACCGGCCGCCCGTCGATGCGACCGTGCCCGGTGACCACTCCGTCGCCGTACTTCGCGTCCGGCGCTCCCGGCGTGCGCGCGAGTGCGCCGATCTCGACGAACGTTCCCGGGTCGAGCAGCGATCGCACCCGCTCGCGGGCGCTGGGGATGCCTTTGTTCTGTCGTTTCGCGATGCCGGACGCACCGGCAGGCTCCTCGGCGATCGCGAGGGTGCCCCGCAACTGCTCCAACTTCTCGCGCGTGCCGACCATCCGAAACTGCCTCTCGACCTCACTGGCTGTTGCGCAGACGATAGGGGGCTGGACGGCGAACGCCGTGGCGCCGAGTCGATTACTGGGTAGCTCACAACGCGCGGACGGCCGCGTTGGCACGGTGCCCTATGGATCGGCCCGGCATCGCGTGGGCGATCTCCGCCGTGATCCGACCGGGTCCGAGACTTCCCTTGCGAGCTGGCAGGATTCGGTGCATGAGTTTCACCGGGGACGATGTCCGGGCCTTCGCGCTGTCGCTACCGGAGACATCCGAACAATTCACCTGGGGGATGCCGACCTTCCGGGTCGCGGGCAAGCTGTTCCTCACCCTTCCCGAGTCCGAGACCTCGATGGCGGTCCGCTGCCCCATCGCCGACCGCGACGAACTCGTCGTCGCCGAACCGGACAAGTTCTGGATCGCCGCGCACGAAGCAGGCAACGCCTGGGTCCGTGCGCGGCTGACCGCCCTCGACGACCGGGAGGAACTCGAAGCCATCGTGCACGACTCGTGGCGGCAGGCCGCACCACGGCATCTGCTCGACGACGCCGGGTGACCTGCTCGACGCCCCGGCGTCAGCGTGCGCGGCGGCGGCGTGGCCGTGGCGCGAGTTTCAGACCGAAGAGCAGATCGGTATTGCGGACCGGTGTCGATTGTTCCGACTTCCGGAGCAGTCCCGCTTCGCGGATCCAGCTGTGATGCCAGTGGTACAGATCCGGCAGCGTCACCTCGCACGCCGCGGCGAGCCTGCGGAGGCGGAAACCCGCTCCGCCGATGGCGCCGGCGAACAGCTTGGTGTTCGGTGTGGGGCGTGATTCCTGGTGGACGCGGGCTTCGTACAGCAGAGGCCGCGCCGACGGCGGAATCACCCACACGTACAGGTCCGGAGCGTGGGTGTAACCGATCGGGCCGTTGAAGATCAGCGCGTCCGCGGCGAGCGCGACGCAGGGGATCGCGTTGAGTTCCATCGCGGTGGCGCCGGTGAAGAGCGCGGTGACGATCGCCGCCGCGTCCACCGGATCGGCGGTCCTGGCCCGGACCCGGGCGACCAGGTCGTCATCGATCGGGACCGTCGTCAGCCCCGGCCCGACCGAGTAGGCCAGGTCCGGCGGCAGATCCAGGCGCATCCCGTGCAGCAGGAACGCCGCTTGGGCGCCGCGCAGGCGCGTGATCGTGTGCCCGCGGCTGGGGCTGTCGGCGACGAGGCCGCCGAGGAATCGGTACAGGCTCAGAATGTCGTTCCACTCGTCCACCAAACCGGCGCCCTGCTGGAAGCGGTCCGGCACGCTGAGGCGAGGTTGCAGCACCGAGAGCATGTATTCGGCCAGGCCTGCCCCGCGCGGCCCCAGCCAGCTGCCGACGCCGTTCTGGTTCAGGTCGTGCCTGCACGATCGCCCGGTGTGTTCGGCCAGCCACCGGCAGGCCAGCTGGATCCCGTCGGCGTAGACGGCGTCGATGCGCGCGAATTCTTCCGGTGGCAGGCTCCGGTAGGCATCGGCCCGGAAAGTGGTGACGTCCCCGTCGGAGATCTGCGGCAGCAGCCCGCCTCCGGCCGCTTCGGGAAGCGTGATGATGCGGGACTGCCGGTGGTTGATCTCGCCGTACCCCACGTGCCTGGTCGGTGGCTCAGGGCCATCGATCCGGGTGGTCGGCGGATCAGGGACATCTATGCGCGTGGTCGGCGGGTCGGGAACATCGACGCGTGTGGTGGTCGGGTCGGATACATCGACGTGGGCGGTCGGCGGGTCGGGAACCTCGACGTGGGCGGTCGGCCGCTCGGGTACATCGATGCGTCTGGTGGGCGCGGACGCACTGCGGCGGTCCTCCAGCCACCGCCACAGGTCCTCCTCCGGCACGCCCATCCGCTGCGAGCTCGATCGCACCTGGTCGGCGGAGAGTTCGTTGTGTTCGTCGAGCTGAGCCAACCTCTCCAGCTCGGACGGACGCAGCGTGGGCACGCTTGCGTCGGCCACAGCCACAACCTCCCGGATTACTGAACCGGTGCATCACACGGGTTCGCGACATCAGTTGCAGAGCATTCGATCACGTACCCGCCGGTAAGGCGGGGAATTCAACCGAGTTTCGGATGTTGTCTACGTCACCGACAACTTCTCCCTCTAGCGAAATCGTCGCGTGCGGAATGCATTCTGCCTAGTCATCATGTCTGTCGGCAGCCGCGACGGAAATACGTGAGCGCTGCCGACATCCGGAAAACCTAGGTGGTTTTGTCTACAGCGCTGGACACCGCCATTTCGGCATACGCCCGATCGCCGACGGCGTCGGCACGGGAACCGCGCGCCACGCCCGCGCACGCCACGACCACCAGGCCGATACCCGACCACTGCGCCGCCCGCATCTGCTCGCCGAGCAACAGCAGCCCGACGCCCGCGGCCACCACGGGTTCCAAACTCATCATGACGCCGAACACCGCGGGCGTGATCCGGCGCAAGGCCGCCATCTCGATGGCATGCGGCAGCAGCGACGAGAGCACGGCCAACGCCGCCGTGGCCGCCAGGAACACCGGATCCGTCAGCGCCACAGCGTCATTCGCGATCACCACCGGCACGGCGAGCAGTCCGCCGAGGCCCATGGCCAACGCCAGTCCGTCGTGTCCGGCGGTGTGCCTGCCCACCACGGCGCTGCACGCGATGTAAGCGCCCCATCCCGCACCGGCTGCCGCCGCGAACAGCACCCCGCTCCACGAGACCGGCCCTTCGCTGTCGACCAGCAGCAGAACGCCCGCTCCGGCGAGCGTCACCCACAGCGCGTCGCGGGTGCGCCGCGACCCGATCATGGCGACGGCGAGCGGACCGATGAAGTCGATCGTCACCGCCATGCCCAGCGGGATGCGGTCCAGGGCCGCATAGAAGCACAGGTTCATGCCCGCGATGGCCACGCCGAGCCCGGCGACCGGCAGCAGGGCCCTGCGCTCGAGCCGCGGCGACGGCCGCCACAGCAGCACGGCGAACACGCCCGCGAGCATGATCCGGCCGCACGCGACCGTTACCGGCGACGCGAGTGTGAACAGGTGCTTGGCGATGACCGCGCCGAGCTGGATGCTGACCATCGCGGCGACCACGAGCACCGGGGTGGGCACACCTCCGCGCGGCGGGATCAGCCGCGGCGCGAATCGTAGGGAGGCGTCCTCGGCGGGACTGATGACCACGTAGTACTCCGTTCCTGAACACGCCTGTACCCGGGGCGGCGCGCGTTGTCGGACGCCGGCGGATCCGCTGCACGGCCCGACTCGGCGCGTCGATTGATCTGTGGCAGAGCGGTTGTCGGCTGCGTCAGCGCCGAACAGACGTGGACACGCACCGGTCGGGCACCCGCGCTGGGACGTAACGAGCCGACGGCTCCGAATTTGCGGTCGCCACAGATATCCGTCGAATTGTGCGGCGAGAGCCGAACAAATCGGACAAACGTGACCGGCTTCGGTGATTTGCGCGCTGCGCGCACCCCTGCTTCACAGCGGAGAACGTAAATGCGCCGAGCAACGAACAGTGAGCCGATCGATTGCCGGAATCCAGAAACAATGTTGCGAAATGCGTCCCGCGCTGTGGACTGCGGCACAAGGTACAGCGGTGATCGATCAATGCGCCCTTCGTCCGCCCGCCGGCGGCAGCACGCGACAGCGTCTGCTCCGGCCGGAAGGCGGGCAGCGCCACTAGCCGGGACGCCCGTCGTGACCTGATCGAGAGCGAATTCTCAGCGTTCACACAACGGACTCTCGCCAAGTCCAAATACTGATGCGGTGTCCTTGAAGGGTGCTGGTCGGCAGCACTCAGAGCCCAGCTACGAGGAGACCAGTTCGTGTTTACCGGTACCACCGCGAGCATGCCGCGGATCCAGACACCGCGGCTGGGCGGAACGACCGGCGCTTCGGCCAGTCGGCGCGCGTCACGGTCGATCAACGCCGACGCGGTGGCGATCGAGACCGACGCCGTGACCGGAGCGACGGCGTACGTCGTCGCCGACGGCGTCGGAGATCATCTGCTCGGAGCCCGCGCGGCACGCACGGTCGCCGCCGCGGCGGCGCGCTCCGCCGCCGCCGACGGAGCGCGCGCGGGAATTCTCGCGGCCCAGGAGGAACTCCTGCGCGAGGTCCCGGAGCCTTCGGCCGACAGCGTGCTCGTGGTCGCGGTGCTTCCGGCCGCCGATCAACCCGATGGCCCCTGCGAGGTGGCGTGGGTCGGCGACTGTCGCGCGTATCGGTGGAACGGGCGAGTGTTGCACCAGATCACGACGGACCACACCGTCGCCGAGCTGTACCGCACCCGCGGGCTCGCCTCCACCCCGCGAATGGATCATCTGGTCACCACCTCGGCGCGCACCGTGCGGCCGGACGCGATCGGATACGCCGCCACCGGCTCGAGCACGGGCAGACTGCTGCTGAGCACCGACGGCGTACACAAGCCACTCGGCATAGCCGCGGTCAAAGCCATCCTCGCGCGGGGCGACGCGGCTCCCACGATCGCGAACACTTTGGTGGATGCCGCCCTCCTGGCCGGTGGAAGGGACAACGCCACCGCACTGGTCGTGGACCTGCCTTTCCGGCCGGGGGGCACCCACGGTGGGTGATTCCGGGACCGTTCGCGACGCGCGGAACAAATGTCGAAATGCTATGAATCGACGTCGTCGGGGCGCAGTATGTCGCTGTGGAGCTGACAGCCGTGCGCATCGACAAACCGGATGATCTCAACGTCGTCATCGGACAGTCCCATTTCATCAAGACCGTCGAAGACCTGCACGAGGCGCTGGTCGGAGTCGGTCCGCACCTGCGCTTCGGGCTGGCGTTCTGCGAGGCCTCCGGACCGCGCCTGGTCCGCCGCTCCGGCAACGACGACGCACTCGTCGAGCTCGCCACCAAGAACGCGGTCGACATCGGTGCGGGACACTCGTTCATCGTCTTTCTCCGCGAGGGCTACCCCGTCAACGTGCTGAACGCCGTGCAGCAGGTCCCGGAGGTCTGCGGAATCTACTGCGCCACAGCCAATCCCGTCGAGGTTCTGATCGCGGAAACCGAACTCGGCAGAGGAATCATCGGAGTGATCGACGGTTCGCCGCCGCTCGGCGTGGAAGATGCCGACGACCAGGCGGCCCGGAAGCAGCTGTTGCGTCAGATCGGCTACAAACTGTAGGACCGCTGCCCCGCCGGTTCGTACGGCGCGCACCGATGGTCGGCGCACCGGCTGGGCCCGGAATCCCGCAAGCGATCCGGGCCCGCGCCGGATACCTCAGCCGAGTTCCGCCAGTTGCGGGACGGCAGGCGCCATGCCGTCGATCCATGCCGCCGGTGAGCCTGTGGTCGGAGTGACGATGGCCGTCTCGATGCCGAGTTCGGCGTAGTCGGCCATCTGCCGGACGAATTCGTCGCGGTTTTCCGGGCTCGGCCGCGGGTTGTTGGCGATGATCGTCTTACGGATCTCGTCATAGTCGCGGCCGACGTCATCACAATGCCTGCGCAGCACGTCGAGTTTGTGCTCGACGTCCCCGGGCGAGGAGCCGAACAGATTGCAGGCGTCGCCGTACTGCGCGACCAACCGCAGCGTCTTGCGCTCTCCCCCGCCGCCGACGAGCACCTTCGGCCGGTTGATGGGCTGCGGCGAGCACAGCGTCTCGGCCAGCTGGTAGTACTTCCCGTCGAACGGCCCGTTGTCCTGCGGGTCCCACATCTGGCGGCAGATGCGCAGCGTCTCCTCCAGCCGCTCGAACCGTTCGGCGGTCGGCGGGTACGGCACACCGAGCCCGCGGTGCTCGCGCTCGAACCACGCGGCGCCGATCCCGAGGACCGCCCGGCCGCCCGAGAGGACGTCGAGGGTGGTGACGATCTTGGCGAGCAGACCGGGGTGACGGTAGGTCACGCCGGTGACGAGCAGTCCGAGGTCGATGCGCGAAGTGTGCGCGGCCAGATAGCCGAGGGTCGTGTACCCCTCCAGCATGTTCGCCTCCGCGGGCAGGCCGGTCGGCTCTATCTGGAAGTAGTGGTCCATGAACGACAGCCACGTCGCGCCGGATTCTTCCGCCGCCGCGCCCACCCTTGCCAGCTCACCGGCGATGGCGGTGGTGCCACCGTCGATATCGAAGATTGGTATGTGAAAACCGAGCTCCATGAAGTGATCCCTTCTGCTGGACAACCCTGTATGAGCGCACCCTAAGCGCTGGAGTGCGCTCCAGGTCAAGCAGCGGATCGATCGGGTGGTCAACCTGCGACCGGGTGCGGATACGGGCTGTGCATCGACAGCCAGCGGATGTCGAGATCCCGTTCGAGGTAGTCCATGCGCTTGTCCCAGAACGCCCGCATGTGCGGCAGGGCCAAATGACGATCGAGATCTTCCTTGGACCGCCATACCTCGTAGAAGACGAACATGCCCGGCCGGTCCTTGTCCTCGTGGAAGTGATACTCCAACGAACCTTCTTCGGCGCGCGTGGGCTCGACGAAGGACAACAGCAACTCACGCAGTTCCGCCGCGCGCTCCGGTTTGGGGTGGGCGAAACCGACGAGGACGTAGGGCGCGTGATCAGGTACGAGATTCCTCATACCTCGGACGCTAGCGGCCACTGAGGTACGATGCAAGACGTACCTATGGAGGAGGTTCGCCGTGCCCGGCAGCGATCAGCCCGCACCGGAGGAGATGGAACTCGGTTCGGTGTTCGCCGCGCTCGCCGATCGGCATCGCCGCCAGGTGATCCTCACGCTCCTCGCCGAGCCCGACGGCACCGAGCGCCATTGCAGTTCGTTCGGCCTCCCGGTATCGAAAGCGACACTCACACATCACTTTCGGATTCTTCGCCAGGCCGGGCTGATCCGTCAGGTCGATCGCGGCAACAGCAATATGGCCCAGCTACGCAGAGCCGAACTCCAGCACCGATTCCCCGGCTTGATCGAGTTGCTCCGCGCGGAAATCCCGGACCAGAGACGCAAGCGCTGCCATCCCGCCCCATAGGCCGAGCCACGAGGGCCGTCGCCACACTCGATCAGCTCGCGCGCTCGAAATCGCCGGGCCGCCAAGTCTGGTCGAACGCCGCTTCCTCGGGTCCGTAGATGCGCAGATAGGCGAACCATCCGCGGCCGGGGACGGTTTGCAGCCAGCGGGTCTCGTCGCCGTCAGGAGGAATGGGGCCGAAGTGCAGCCGCACGGGGCCGTCGGGCGGGAGGTCGCACAACTCGAACAGCGACCGGAGGGCGGCCTTGCCCTGGTCGGCCTGGATCTGCGAGCGAGTCTGCGCGTCGTAGACCGTCACGGACCAGAACAGCCCGGCCGGCACCGGCCGCGGTATATCGAGGGTATAAGTGGCACTACCGTCCAAGTAATCCCCTCGCCCGTCCCGCATGGCGAGCCAATACAGCGATCCGCCGCCCACCTGCCGCCGGAACATGGCCGGTGAGGCGATGATCGCTTGGGCGAACCACCGGTCGCGCGCTTCGAGGTCGAGACCGGAGGCGGTCCGGAAGTCGCCGTTGTCGGCGACCAGTCCCACCCATTCCCAGCGACGGTCCGGCCAGGCCATGCGGTCCGGCCGGCCACTGGCGAACGCGGAGACGAGCAATTGACCGCGCCCGGTCCGCGCCGCGGCCGTCAACAGCGCCGCGGACCGGCGGTCGGGCGCGAACCGAACGCCTCGCTCGAGACCGATCGCCCCGAGCAGCCCATACATCGGCAAGAACTCCGGCACCACCGGTTCCGTCTCGAGAATCCCGTGCAGCACCCGCCAGTAAGAGATGTCGGCTTCCCAGCACAAACAGGTGGAGTCCATAGCCAACTCGGTGGTGTCGATGATGTCCAGCACCGCGCCCGCCTCCTCGAGCGGGTGCACCCGGACCGCCCGCAGCGCATCCATCGCCTCGGCCAGGTCGCCACCGAGCGGCAGCGCGCGCACGGCGAGCAGCACTTTGAAGGACGCGGATCGCCCGACGTGCGCCCGATCCGGCAGCGCCCCCGCGTAGCCGGGAGGAACGATGACGTAAGTGCCGCCCTGCCCTCGGTCGGGCCCTGGAATGCCGAGATCGGTGATCCACCGTTGATGATGATCGTCGACCAGGCCGATGTACGGTCCCGGCGGAAGCTCGACCACCATCGGCCCCGCCGACAGATCCAGCACCGCGGCGCCATACGGGGTATCGGAATTCAGAGTGAACCCGATATGCCGCGGCCCGGTAGAGGCGATTCCGACCGCGCGGTTGTCGTTCAGTCCGATCTCCCTGTTGCCGTTGAAGATTCCTTCCATCGACACGGTCGGATACCAGAACCGGTACGCGACCACGGCGCGCTGGAACACGCTGTCGTCCCATGCCCGAGTCGCGGAAGACTCGATCGGATAGCCATTCGCGAACTCGTACCGGTTGTCCACCATCGCCGGGGCCGTCATTTCCTGGACGGTGCCACCGCCGCACCGGGCCGACATCACCCGAAGCGGGTGAAAGACTTGCCGTGCAGCCGGATCGCCAGTGCGCGGGGTCGGTCAGACCGCGGCCTCAGGACGGTCGGACAAGCCGAGGCGCAGGTGTTCGCTGTGGTAGATCGCCTCGTCCAGCAGTTGGGCGACGTGGTTGTCGTAGAGGCTGTAGACGATGCTGCGGCCGGTGCGAGTGCCCGTGACCAGACCCAGATTGCGCAGCAGCCGAAGCTGGTGGGAGACGGCGGACTGTTCCATGCCGATGGCATCGGCCAGCGCGCTCACCGGCAGCGGCCCTTGGCGCAGTTCGGTAAGGATCATCAAGCGGCTCGGTGTGGCCAGCGCCTGCAACGTGGTCGCCACATGGGTGGCCGATTCGGGATCCAAGCGCACGGCAGGGCGGTCCCTGCCTTCGACGCCGTGTCCCATGACTGAACAGCATACTCTAGGAACAAATGAAGACATGTTCATGTGTTCTGGTATGGTTCGGGCCGTCTGTCCGTTGCTGTTCTGGAGGTGACCCGTGGCCGCGCCGACGCTCGCGCCGACTCGTCCGACTCCGCCATCCGGTCGCGTGCCCGTGCGCCGGACCCGGCTGTTCACCCTGCCCGAAGCCCGTTGGGCCGCAGTGGCCGTGGTCTTCTTCTGCGCCGGGCTGGCGGTGCAGCTGACCGATGGCCCCCAGTGGCTGCGCTGGGGCATGTACCTGGCCTGCTACGCCGCGGGCGGCTGGGAACCCGGGTGGGCCGGCTTACAGGCTCTCCGCGACAAGACGCTCGACGTCGACCTGCTCATGGTCGCCGCGGCGATCGGAGCGGCGACCATCGGCCAGATCACCGACGGCGCGTTGCTGATCGTCATCTTCGCGACCTCCGGCGCCCTGGAAGCGCTGGCCACCGCCCGGACCGAGGACTCGGTGCGCGGACTGCTCGACCTCACACCCGACACCGCGACCCGGGTCGCGCGCGACGGCGAGGAAGAGACGGTCCACGCCACCGAACTGCGCGTCGGAGACGTCCTCGTGGTGCGGCCCGGGGAGCGGATCGCCGCGGACGCGACCGTCCTCGCCGGCGGCAGTGAGGTCGATCAGGCCACCATCACCGGCGAACCGTTGCCGGTGAACAAAATCCAGGGCGACGAGGTGTACGCGGGCACCCTCAACGGCACGGGGGCCCTGCGCATCCGCGTCGCGCGCCGCGCGCGGGACTCCGTGGTAGCGCGCATCGCGGCCCTGGTCGAGCAGGCGGCCCGAACCAAAGCGCGCACCCAGCTTTTCATCGAGAAGGTGGAACAGCGCTACTCCGTCGGCATGGTCGCGGTCACCCTCGCGGTGTTCGCCATCCCGCTGCTGCTCGGTGACAACGTGCGGCGAGCGCTGCTGCGAGCGATGACGTTCATGATCGTCGCCTCCCCCTGCGCGGTGGTGCTGGCCACCATGCCGCCCCTGCTGGCGGCCGTCGCCAACGCGGGGCGTCACGGTGTCCTGGTCAAATCCGCGGTGGTCATGGAAAAGCTCGGCGCCACCACGCACGTCGCCTTCGACAAGACCGGCACCCTGACCCGCGGCATCCCGGAACTCGCCGAGATCCGCTGCCTGGACCAACGATTCACCGACGCCGAGGTGCTTCGGCTCGCCGCCGCGGCCGAGCACCCGAGCGAGCACCCCCTCGCGGCGGCGATCGTGCGCGCGGCCCGCACCCGAGAGCTGCGGCTGCCCGAGGTCACCGAATTCACGGCCCACCCAGGTCGCGGCGTGACCGCCCGTGTCGGTGACCGTCTCATCGGCGTCGGCTCCCCCGCCGCGTGGGAACCCACCCGCGACGCCCACACAACTGTCGACGCCTTCCACGCGAGCGGCTACACCGCCGTGGTCGTGACCTGCGAGCACGAACCGATCGGAGTGCTCGCATTGACCGACCAGCTCCGGCCCGAAGCGGTGGCGGCCGTGCGCGCGACGACCGCGCTGACCGGCAGCGCGCCGATACTGCTGACCGGCGACAACACCGCCACCGCCGATCGGCTCGCCGAATGTGTCGGCATCACCGACGTCCGGGCGGAACTGCTGCCCGACGACAAGATGATCGCGGTGCGCGAGTTGCAAGCCGGCGGGCGGAAACTGACCGTGGTCGGCGACGGCATCAACGATGCCCCTGCGCTCGCCGCGGCCGAGGTCGGCATCGCCATGGGCGGCGCCGGATCCGACCTGACCCTGCGGACCGCGGACGCCGTCGTCGTGCGCGACGACCTGACCACGATCCCGGCGGTGATCGCGTTGTCCCGGCAGGCGCGACGGGTGGTGATCGCCAACTTGGCCATCGCCGCCACCTGCATCGGCGTGCTGGTGGTCTGGGACCTCGCCGGGACCCTGCCGCTCCCCCTCGGCGTCGCCGGGCACGAGGGATCCACCGTCCTCGTCGGGCTCAACGGGCTACGCCTGCTCCGCCGGGGTGCGTGGGAGCGAGCTGCCGGATCACGGGAGTGACAGCGACCTCCGTCGCAGTGCGGAAACGAATCCCGCACTGCGACAGCGCGTCCGGCTAGTCGGCGCGAACCTCGCCGCGGTCCCCGCTCCACAGCGTGTGGAACTTGCCTTCGGCGTCCACCCGCTCGTAGGTGTGCGCACCGAAGAAATCACGCTGCCCCTGGGTGAGCGCGGCCGGGAGACGCTCGGCGCGCAGGGCGTCGTAGTAGGACAGCGACGAAGCGAACGCGGGCACCGGAATGCCGAGCAGCGTCGCGGTGGCCACGACGCGGCGCCAGCTGTCGATGGCCGTCTCGATCGCCTCACGGAAGTACGGTGCGAGAAGCAAGCTCGGCAGCGCCGGGTTCTCGTCGTAGGCGTCCTTGATCCGGTTGAGGAACCGGGCGCGGATGATGCAGCCGCCACGCCAGATCGTCGCGAGATCACCCGGGCGCAAGTTCCAGTCGTATTCGGCGCTGCCCGCGGCGATCTGGTCGAAGCCCTGCGCGTAGGCGACCACCTTCGAGGCGTAGAGCGCCTGCCGGATGTCCTCGGTGAACCGCTCCACGTCGGTGGGCTTGTCGGCCAGCCGTCCGGAAGCCAGACCCCGCGCGGCCTTTCGCTGCTCGCGAGAACCGGACAGCGCCCGCGCGAACACCGCTTCGGCGATTCCGGTCACCGGCACGCCGAGGTCGAGCGCGGACTTCACCGTCCAGCGCCCGGTGCCCTTCTGCTCCGCCGCGTCGACGATCACGTCGACCAGCGGCTTGCCCGTCTTCGCGTCGACCTGGTTCAGCACCTCGGCGGTGATCTCGACCAGGTAGCTCTCCAGGTCGCCGGAGTTCCACTGGGTGAACACGTCCGCGATCTGTTTGGCGTCGAAACCGAGCGCGTCGCGGAACAGGTGGTAGGCCTCACCGATCAACTGCATGTCGGCGTACTCGATGCCGTTGTGCACCATCTTGACGAAATGTCCGGAGCCGTCCGGGCCGATGTGGGTGCAGCAGGGCGTTCCGTCGACCTTCGCCGCGATGGATTCCAGCAGCGGCCCGAGCGAGTCGTAGGACTCCTTGGGGCCGCCGGGCATGATCGCGGGGCCGTTGAGGGCGCCCTCCTCGCCCCCGGAGATCCCCGCTCCGACGAAGTTCAGCCCGCGCTCGCGCATCGCGGCTTCCCGCCGAATGGTGTCGGTGTAGAGGGCGTTTCCACCATCGATGATGATGTCGCCCGGCTCCATCGCGTCCGCGAGTTCCTCGATGACCGCGTCGGTCGCGGCGCCTGCCTTCACCATGATGAGCACCCGGCGCGGCTTCTCCAGCGCGGCGACGAACTCCTCGATCGTTTCGGTCCGCACGAAGTCGCCGTCGTCGCCGTGGGCCTCGAGCAGTGCGTCGGTCTTGGCGATGCTGCGGTTGTGCAGCGCAACGGTATAGCCGTTCCTGGCGAAGTTCCGTGCGATGTTGCTACCCATGACCGCCAGACCGGTGACCCCGATCTGTGCGCGCGCTGTAGAGGTCGGCATCAATCAGCTCTCTTCGTTCGGCAGGGCGGCGCGTCCGCGCGAAGCTGTTCGGCGGCGGCATCGTGGCGTCCGTTCCACGACGCTTCAGACCTTACCCACCCCGCCGGTGCGGGCTCGGAGCGCATCACGAGCCGCTCACGTGACCATACGGGCGTCGGCGCGTACGCGACTTCACGTCCCGGCAGGCACGGGACCGGAGACCAACCGGTCACGAATCTCGGCGAACGCGTCGGCCAACTGGTGGATGCCCGGCGTCTCCACGGGAAAATGCCCCGCCGCGTCGAGCACGACCAGGCGTTTGGGAGCGGCGATCCGATCGAAGAACGACTGGCTCAGCGCCAAGGGCGTCCACCGATCGGCGCCGGGGTGAACCAGCCATACGGGGCAGGACGTGAAATCCTCCGGTTCGAGACCGGGATCGGACCGCAGATAGGTTCGCAGGAATCCCAGTGGCATCCAGGCGCCACCGCCGTGGGGATCGGCCGAGACGACCCGGGTCAGCTCGGGATCGTTCGATATCGCGGACATATTCGCGAGCAACCGCATCGGGATTCGCAGATCGTCGATCGCGGGCACCAGCAACCGTGTTCCGTACCGACCCAGCCACGGGCGACGGGCGACCGCCGCGCGAACTCGCGCCAGCCGTGGGTCGAGCAGACAAGTGGCCGCGAGCGCGTCCACCATGCCGGTGCGGGCCGCCACCGTGTACGCCAGCATCCCGCCCACGCTCGCCCCCACCAGCACCAACGGCCGCGAATCCGCCGCCTTGACCGCACGGACCAGATCGTCGACGCAGTCCACCCAGTCCGCATACCGGATCGCGCGGGACGACGGGACGCGGGTGTGGCCGTAGCCGGGCAGGTCGGGGACCCGCACGTCGAAACCGCGCGCCGCCGCCAGCGCCGCGAACGGCCACATCGCCGCGGCATGACCACCGGCGCCGTGGATCAAGATCATCCGAACGTCCGCGTCCGGCCGGTGGACCCGTTCGATGTGGACTTGATGGCCGCGCCACGACCAAGTGCTCGACTGGGGCCGAAAATCCCAGCTCCGGCGTAGGTCATCGGGGAGAAAGGCGTGGTAAGAAGCGTGCATGTGACAATAATTCGAGCAATCCTCGGTTTTGCCAACTCGACTTCAGGACGCCATGTCGACACCCAGGAAAATCCCGCGCCAGCAGCGGTCGGAGTTCACCTTCGACGCGATCCTCGACGCCGCTGCTCGACTTTTCCAGCAGCACGGTTACGCCGCGACGACGACCAACAAGATCGCCGAACTCGCCGGCGTCTCCATCGGCACCCTCTATCACTACGTCCCCGACAAGGACGCACTGCTCTACTCACTCGCCGAACGGCACCTGCGGCACGCTTCCCAGGCGCTGCTGGAAACGGCCGGGCGCCTGCGTGCCGAACAGCCGCCTCTGGTCGACACCATCCGGCAACTGGTCGTCGCCGTGACGCGGTTGCACACGGCTCAACCGGAGATGCACCGGCTGCTCTTCGATCAGGCCCCTCGCACCGCCGCGGGTGTCGAACGCCTCCGACAACTCGAACGGGTCCTCGCCGACGAAGTGGAATTCCATCTGCGCCGCCTCGAGGTCGGCGGCGACGACCCGGGGTTGACGGCGTTGCTGCTCGTACAGGCGGTGGAGGCGCAGATCCACGGCGCGGTCCTCGATCCGCCGCCCGGCCGCACCGCCGACGAATGCGGCCGGGCGATCATCGATCTCTGGACCCGGGCGCTCACGCCGCCCGCCGACCCCGGCCGGGCGGCGGCCGAGTCATCGCGAATCGGCCACCAGTGATCCGGCGCCGAGACCGCCCGCGATCAGCGCATCCGCTCCCCGGTCACCGTAAGCGATGCGCTCGAGCAGATCCAGCGCCTCGCCGACCTTGTGCAACTCACCCGTCCGCAAACTCTCCGACAACGCTTGCGCCAGCGCGTCGTTCGCGGACGCTTGATGTCCGCACACCCACGCGCGGCCTTCGTCGGTGAGAGTCAGATTCACCCGGCGTCCGTCGTTCGGGTCGCGCACACCGATGATCAGACCCTGGTCGCGCAAGCCGTCGACCACGTTGCGCATCGTCTGCGGCCGCAGCATCTCCAGCCGCGCCAAGTCGACCGCGGCCATGGCGCCGTATCGGTGCAGCCGTCCCAGGACCGCCCACTGCGTCGCGGACAGCCGCCGTTCGTCGGGATCTCTCCGGGCGCGCCGCAGGATGACGGTCGTCGCAATGCGCAGCCGGGCCGCGATGGTGGACAGTGCTGTGGCGTCCGCGGTGTCAGCGCTCACGGGCGGGCTCCCTCTGCTTACCTGGTGGGACAACGATCCCCGGGCTGGTGATAGCTGCGGGAAGCCTACTCGACAGTAGGACATCGGCGTGGCCCGTGACGAAATCGTCATACGGACCGGTGGCCGCGACAGATCCCCACGGCCCACCAGCTATCGGGTCGACCCCGGGGGGCGGCCCGATAGCTGGTACGGACCGCCCGATGCGCGACACTGACCGCGATGGGCACACAGGCGAACAGCGGACAACCACGGCGGAGACCACCGCATCGACGCGAGATGATCCTGGCCGCCGCGGTCGACGCCTTCACGCACGGCGGCTATTACGGCACGACGATGGCCGACATCGCGGCTGCGGTGGGCATCTCGGCGACGGCGTTGTATCGACACTTCCGCAACAAACAGCAACTTTTGGGCCAATGCCTGCTGGTCGGCCTCGACGACACCTTGAACCGGCTGGACGCCGCATATCGCGCCGATGACTCCGGCGGCGCGGTAACGGCCGAGTTGGTCCGGGTCGCGCTGGAGTTGCGCGGCCTGCCGCGGCTGTGGCAACTGGAGTTCCGCAATCTGACCGCCGCCGACAAGACCGCGGTGCTCGTCCGCGCCGCACGGCTCACCCGCTACCTACGACACACGATCCACTTACGCCGACCCGAACTGAGCACGGCCGATGTCGAATTGCTGAGCTGGTGCGTGCTGTCGATCGCGGTCAGCCCCTCCTATCACCGCGCCGAGTTGCCCGCGCCGGCCGCCGCTCAAGTGCTCGACGCCGCCGTCGCGGCGGTGATCACGACCCGGATGCCCGAACACCCGAACGGCCACGCGCCGAGCCGGCCACCGCGCACCGAGATCGGCAACACCGCACTGGACCGAGCGCTGCGCTCGGAGCGAATGCTCGCCGAGGCGGCGCGGCTGTTCAGCACCCGCGGTTACGCCGCGGTGGGCATCGAGGACATCGGTGCGGCCGTCGGCGTCACCGGACCCGCCCTGTATCACCATTTCTCCAGCAAGGCGGAGTTGCTGGACCAGATCGTCCGGCGCCAGGACGAGTGGCTCCGACTGCTGCTCGCCCGGGCGATCGCAGAGGGACGCAGCGCCGAGGAGTCCCTGCGCTCGCTCATGCGCAGCTTCGCGCAATTGGGCGTCGACGAACCCGACCTCTTGGCGATCACGGTCAGCGAGACCCGGCATCTTCCTGGCGACGGGGTGCAGCGCTACCGGAGGGTGCGCCTCGACGGCATCGCCCAGTGGGCCCGCATGCTGCAGGCGGTGCGGCCGGATCTATCCGCGCCCGTCGCGCGGGTGCTCAGCCGCGCGATCGTCACCGTCGTCATCGATGCCGTACGCAATCCCCGCTTCCGGCGGCGCGCCGATCTCGTCGACGTCCTCGTAGCCATCGGGGAGCGGATCGAAACGGCGGGAAATCCCGGCCGCACCCCCTCGCAGTGATTTATACCACTTAGCGAGCATTAACTTAGCTGCGCCAATTACGTGCTAGCAGCGGATTGAATGCCGTTGGACATCCGACCATCTACTTAGTCGTTATTAACATAAGATTGCTTTCGCGTCATCGGTGCCGCACAGTGTGCCGTGGGTGAGCACCTATCCGTGCGCCCGCCGAATCCCTCGCCGGTACACCGGCCGTTTCTCGAAAGGCCCTGGCTCGTGAGCCATTACAAGAGCAACGTGCGTGACCTCGAGTTCAATTTGTTCGAGGTGTACGGACTCGACGACATCCTGCGGACCGGAGCGTTCGGGGACCTGGACGGCGACACCGTGCGATCGATGCTGGCGGAGGCCGCGCGCCTAGCCGAAGGGCCGGTCGCCGAACCGTATGCCGAAACCGACCGCAACCCGCCGGTTTTCGATCCGGCCACCCACTCGGTCAGCCTGCCGGAGTCGTTCAAGAAGGCGGTGCGCGCCTGGTACGACGCCGAATGGTGGCGCGTCGGCAAGTCCGAGGCGGTCGGCGGAGTACCCGCCCCCTCGATGGTCAGCTGGGCCATCAGCGAATTCGTGCTCGGGGCGCAGCCCGCGGCCTACATGTATCTGACCGGGCCGATGATGGCCCACATCATCGACGGCATCGGCACCGAGCAGCAGCGGCGCTGGGCGCGATTCATCACCGAACTCAACTGGGGCGCCACCATGGTGCTGACCGAGCCCGACGCCGGTTCCGACGTCGGCGCCGGTCGCACCAAGGCGATCGAGCAGGAAGACGGCACCTGGCACATCGAGGGCGTGAAGCGGTTCATCACCTCCGCCGACGCCGACGACCTGTTCGGCAACATCGCCCACCTGGTGCTGGCTCGCCCCGAGGGCGCGGGACCGGGCACCAAGGGCCTGTCGCTGTTCTTCGTACCGAAGTTCCACTTCGACCACGAGACCGGTGAGCTGGGCGACCGCAACGGCGTCTTCGTCACCAACGTCGAGCACAAGATGGGCCTGAAAGCGTCCGCCACCTGTGAGCTCACCTTCGGCGGCCACGGCATCCCGGCCAAGGGCTGGCTGGTCGGCGAGGTGCACAACGGCATCGCGCAGATGTTCCACGTCATCGAGGAAGCTCGGATGATGGTGGGCACCAAGGCCATCGCCACCTTGTCGACCGGCTACCTCAATGCCCTCGAATACGCGAAGAGCCGGGTGCAGGGCAGCGATCTGACCCAGATGGCGGACAAGTCCGCACCGAAGGTGACCATCACCCGGCACCCCGACGTGCGCCGGTCGCTGATGATGCAGAAGGCCTACGCCGAAGGCCTGCGCGCGGTATACCTGTACACCGCCGGTCACCAGAACGACGTTGTCGCGCAGCACATCTCGGGGGCGGATGCCGAGCTGGCCGCGCGGGTCAACGACCTGCTGCTTCCGATCGTCAAGGGCGTCGGCTCGGAGCGGGCCTACCAGTACCTGACCGAGTCGCTGCAGACCCTGGGCGGTTCGGGCTTCCTGCAGGACTACCCGATCGAGCAGTACATCCGCGACGCGAAGATCGACTCGCTGTACGAGGGCACCACCGCGATCCAGGCGCAGGACTTCTTCTTCCGCAAGATCGCCCGCGATCGCGGCGTCGCGCTCGCGCACATCGCGGGCAAGATCCGGGACACGGCGCAATCCGGCGTGGGCAACGGCAGGCTCAAGACCGAGAAGGTGCTGCTGGCCACCGCGCTGGAGGATGTCCAGGACATGGCGGGCCGATTCACTCAGCACCTGATCGCCGCCCAGCAGCAACCCACCGAGTTGTACAAGATCGGACTGAATTCCGTCCGGTTCCTGCTCGCCGTCGGCGATCTCCTCATCGCCTGGCGTCTGATCGTCGCCGCCGAGATCGCCGCCGCGGCCTTGGATGCCGAGCCGGGCGGCGGAGACCGCGCTTTCTATGAGGGCAAGATCGCCGTCGCGTCGTTCTTCGCCAAAACTGTCCTGCCGCACCTCAGCGCGGAATGGTCGGTCATCTCCGACGTCGACATCAGCGTCATGGATCTCGACGAAGCCGCGTTCTGACACCCTCGGCGATCACCGTCGCACCGGCCGCCGCATCCGACGATGCGGCGGCCGGTCGGCTTCCGCCACTGACAGTCGCGCCCGCGTCGTCTAGCATTTGACTCACGTCGCGATAGCGGATGGGCGAGGAACCGATATCGGACGCTCCGGTGGCGTCGACTTCCGACGATGAGGACCCACCCGGCTCCGCGGCAGTACTTGATTGCGCAGTGCCACCGCGGCACCGCTCGTCGACGCAGTGGCATCGCACGCGTTCATTCGGACAACCAGGCTGGCGGTGTCCAGTCCATCCGCAGGACGGAGGGCGGGTAGATGTCACTGGAAGAATACAAACGGGGAACGGCTTTTCCCGGAATCATCGGGCGAACGACGGATGTGTCGAAACCCGCATGGCCGCAACCGGTACGGGCGGCTCCCGGCGCACCGAACTTGGTGTTCATCGTGCTCGACGACACCGGATTCGGACAGCTCGGGTGTTACGGCAGTCCCATTTCCACGCCGCATTTCGACGCGTTGGCCGCAGGCGGACTGCTGTACAACAATATGCACACCACCGCGTTGTGCTCACCGTCGCGTTCCTGTCTCATCACCGGGCGTAATCATCACGCCAACGCCATGGCGGGCATCACGGAGATCGCCACCGGGTATCCGGGCTACAACGGCAACATCCCATTCGAGAACGGATTCCTCTCGGAGATGCTGTTACAGCGCGGCTACAACACCTACATGGTCGGCAAATGGCATCTGGTGCCGTCGGAGCAGGAATCCGCCGCAGGCCCCTACGATCGTTGGCCGCTCGGGCGGGGCTTCGAGCGGTTCTACGGCTTCCTCGGCGGCGACACCAGCCAGTGGTATCCGGATCTGGTCCACGACAACCATCAGGTCGAGCCGCCCGCCACCCCGGAAGACGGCTACCACCTGACCGCCGATCTGGTGGACAAGGCGATCTCCTTCATCGCCGGTGCCAAACAGGTCGCTCCGGACAAGCCGTTCTTCTTGAACTTCTGCACCGGCGCCACACACGCGCCGCACCACGTGCCGAGGGAGTGGGCGGACCGTTACCGCGGCCGATTCGACGGCGGCTGGGACGCCTATCGCGAATACACGTTCGACCGGCAGCGCGAGCTCGGTGTCGTACCACCGGACGCGCGGCTTTCCCGCCGTGATCCGGATGTGCCCGAATGGGCCGCGCTGTCCGCCGACGCACGCCGCCTGGCGGCACGAATGATGGAGGTCTACGCCGGATTCCTCACCCACACAGACCACCACATCGGACGACTGCTCGACTTCCTCGACCAGATCGGGGAGCTCGACAACACCCTGCTCATGCTCGTGTCCGACAACGGCGCCAGTCCGGAGGGCGGGGTCACCGGAACCACGAACGAACTGCAATTCTTCAACAACGCCCCGGAACCGATCGAGGACAGCCTGCGCGCCATCGACGAGCTGGGCGGTCCGACCACGTTCAACCACTATCCGTGGGGTTGGACCTGGGCGGGCAATACTCCCTTCCGGCGGTGGAAGCGCGAAACCTACCGCGGCGGCGTCAGCGATCCCTTCCTGGTCCACTGGCCTCGGGGCATCACCGCACAGGGCGAGATCCGAACCCAGTACGCGCACCTGATCGACGTCGTTCCCACCGTTCTCGACGCTTTCGGCCTCGAACCGCCGGTCACCATCAGGGGCGTATCCCAGTCCCCCTTGCACGGTGTCGGTTTCGCCCACACTTTCGACGATTCCACCGCCGCGACCCGGCACCACACGCAGTACTTCGAAATGCTCGGCCACCGAGCCATCGACCACGACGGCTGGCGGGCCGTGTGCCCCTGGCCGGGTCCGTCCTTCGCCGAAGCGGACCGGCCGTTCGGCACGCCGATCACGGCCGATGACCTCGGCCGGCTCGACGCCGACGATTGGGAGCTCTACCACGTCGCCGAGGACTTCGCCGAGACCCGTGACCTCGCCGCTGAACGTCGAGACAAGCTCAACGAGATGATCGCCCTGTGGTATGTGGAAGCAGGCCGCTACGACGTGCTGCCGATCGACGGCAGCGGATTGCAACGCCTGCTCGCCGAGCGCCCGCAGATCACGCCCGCGCAGACCCGATACACCCTGCGCCCGGACACCGAGACGCTGCCTGCGGCCGTCTCGCCGCGGGTGCTGAACCGCCCGCACAGCGTCACCGCCGAAGTGGAGATCCCGTCCGGCGGCGCCGAGGGCGTCTTGCTGTGCCAGGGCACCAATGCCGGAGGCTGGACCTTCTTCGTCGCAGACGGCCACTTGCACTACGCCCACAACTACGTGCGGCGCACCGTGCACCGCGTCGCCTCGACACGAACCATCCCGGAAGGCCGCCACGAATTGCGCTTCGAGTTCGAACCCACCGGCGCACCGGATTTCGGCAACGGCAAGGGCACCCCTGGCACCGCCCGGCTCTACATCGACCGCAGCCCGGCAGGCGAAGCCGATTTCCCGTTCATCACGCCGGTCGCGTTCAACCCCGGTGGGATGACCTGCGGCGCCAACCCGGGCTCCGCGGTGGTGCCCGACTACCGGCCGCCCTTCCGGTTCACCGGCACGTTGCGCACGGTCGTCGTGGATCTGTCCGGAGAACTGACGACGGACGCCAAGAGCGAGATGCGCATGCACATGGCTCGGCAGTAACCGACACCGTGCCCGCCGCGCTTTCTAGCACCCGGGTCGTCGCCACACCCGCGACCGTGGGATCCGGCTGTTCTCGACAGCGCGCGGGAAGGCGGCGATCCGGCACGGGAACAGCCTGGGAGAGTATCCGCAGGCTGGACCCGTGCCGAGATGGAGCAAGACGGCGCGGGACCGTCAGACGCTCTCCGGTCTGACGGCGTAGATCTCGTGCAGTTCGGTTCCGGCCAGGCTCGGGTCCTGGCGCGTTCGCGCGTACAGACCGTGTCCGCTCAACAATTCGCGGCACTGGGCCAAGCGGTCGTCCCGCTCGTGCACCTCGGCGACGACGGCACGGATACGCGGCCAGTCCGCGGCGGCTATGCCGCGCAGGACATCGAGCTCCGCTCGCTCGACGTCGACCTTGAGCAAGCCGACCTCCGCGTTCCCGCCGTGCTCGTCGAGTATCGCCGAAACGGTGGTGACTTCGACCTCCATTCGCTCGCCTTCGTGCAGCCCGGCGGTGATGAGAGCGATCGCCTCGTCGTTCAGGCCGCTGTTGCGCAGGTAGATCTCGGTGGCCCGGTCGTCGGCCGCGCGGTCGGCGTAGAGACCCGAATTGGCCGACGCCCGTGGGTACCAGGTGAACGGCGCGCTGCCGGGCGCCGCGCCGACCGCGACCTGCAACGGCACGCCGTCCGGCACATGAGCGGCCATATTGCGCTGCAGACAGTCGAAGGTCGCCGGGGCCGGCTCGGCGGCGATCACCCGGACGCCGGGGCAGGTCTCGGCGAACATCATCGCGCTCAGCCCGATGTTCGCGCCGATGTCCAGTGCGATGTCCCCGGGACGCAGCAGCGCGGCCGCTAGCCGATAGAAGCCGTCGGTCGACATCTCGCCCCACAACATCCGCGCCTCGGCCGGACTGGTACAGGCGACCGTCCTGCCGTCCTCGAGCCGGAGTTGCTGGAGTTGATCGAGAGTCTTCAGCATGCGTTCGCGAACCTTTCGAGGATCGGGCCGATGACGGCCAGTGCGTGCGGATGGGTCAACTCGAGATGTCGTGCGTCGACGACCGTGTTGTGCAGATCGCCGGTGATGAACGGCCGCCACGTCCGCACGACGGCGTCGTGGTCCGTGCGGTCTTTTCCTGCGGTGAAGAAGATCAGATCGCCGTCGAAGACACCCGGCCGATGCTCCCTGGCGATATCGCTCGCGGTCCGGAAGCTCTCCATCACCCGATCGACCTGTTCGGCGGTGAACATCCCGGTGGCGGTCACCTGATCGCGGATCACCGCCCAGGCCTGCTCGTGGGTCTGCGCGGTCACCTCGGCGCCGAGGTCGAACAGCTCACGCCAGCCACCGAGCAGATCGGCCATCAGTTCGCTCGGCGCGGGCTCGTCCGCGGTGCCGCTCATCGCCGCGGCCAGCGCCTCGGAGTCGCCGACCGCGCTGTCCATCATGGCCAGCATGCCGACCTGCTGTCCTTCCCGCTGGAGCCGGACCGCGACGGCATGCGCGATCGCACCGCCCAGCGACCACCCCAGCAGGTGATACGGCCCGCTCGGCTGCACTCGGCGGATCTCGGCGACATAGCGTTCCGCGAGTTCGTCGACGGAACGCGCACCGGGTTCGCCCGCCACGACATGGGGATCCTGCAAGCCGTAGACCGGCCGGTCCTTGTCCAGATGTTCGACCATTCCGCCGTAGAACCACGCCAGCCCGCCCGCGGGATGCACCGCGAACACCGCGGGCTTCGGGCCGTGCGCGCGCAGCGGCAGCAATACTTGCAGCCCCGAACCGCCCGCCGTGCCGTCGGCCCGGGCCGCCAGGGCTTGCGGCGTCGCGTCGTCGAACATCCACGGCAACTGGATCGTCACGCCGCGGCCGCGCAACTCGGTCACCACCATGGTGGCCAGCAGCGAGTTGCCGCCGAGATCGAAGAAGCCGTCCGACGCCCCGACCCGCTGGACGCCGAGGACCTGCGCGTAGACGTCGCCGATCACCTTCTCCGTGTGGGTCCTCGGAGGCACGAACGCGGTCGTCGACTCGTCGAACTCAGGGTCGGGCAGTGCTTTTCGGTCGAGCTTGCCGTTGACCGTCAACGGCAGTGCGGGCAACACCATGATCGTCGCGGGCACCATGTAGCCGGTCAGCACCTGGGCGGCGGCCTCGCGGACCTCCGCCGGATCGATCCGCTCGCCGTCGACGCCGACGACGTAGCCGATCAGCTGATCGACACCGCGATCGTGCCGGTGCACCGTGACCGCGGCCTGGGTGACGAGCGGATGGCGCAACAGCGCCGACTCCACCTCGCCGAGTTCGATGCGGAAACCACGCAACTGCACCTGCGCGTCGGCCCGGCCCGCGTACGCCAACTCCAGCCCGCTCGCGGACTTCCGCCAGCGGCCGACATCCCCGGATCGATAGAGCCGGGCGCCGTCGGGATCGAAGGGATTCGCCACGAATCGGCCCGCGGTCAGTGCCGCGGCCCCCAGATATCCCCGGGAAAGCTGCCCACCGGCCACATAGATCTCTCCGGTGATACCGATCGGCACCGGACGCAGCCGGTCGTCGAGAACGTACGCCCGCAACCCGGGCAGCGGCACACCGATCCCGGCCGAGCTCGCCTGCGTCACTTCGGAGAACGTGACGTGCACGGTCGTCTCGGTGATGCCGTACATGTTGATCAGCCGTGGCATGCCCGGCGCGTGCGCGGCGAACCAGTCGTCCAACCGCGACGCGTCCAGCGCCTCGCCACCGAAGACGATATAACGCAACGCGAGATCTCCTGCCGGACAGCCGGATTCGCGATAGCGGCGCTCCGCGTCGACGAATCCGTAGAATGCCGACGGCGTCTGGCTCAGCACGGTCACGCCCTCCCGCGCCACGACGTCCACGAACGCCTCCGGCGACCGGGAGGTGTCGTAGTCGACCACGACCACCTTGCCGCCGGACAGCAGCGCGCCCCAGATCTCCCACACCGCGAAATCGAAGGCGTAGGAATGGAACATCGTCCACACGTCGTCGGGTCCGAGGTCGAATCGCTCGGCCGCATTGGTGAACAGGGTGACCGCTTCCCGGTGGCCGACCGTCACGCCCTTCGGGCGGCCCGTCGATCCCGACGTGTAGATCACGTAGGCTACGTTGCCCGGCCGCGCAGGCGACACCACCGAATCGAAGGCCGCCGCGTCGTCGTTCGCGCACTCCTCGATGAGCAGTACCGGCGCGGCGCACTCCGGCACCGCGGCGGACAGGTCCGCCGAGGTCAGAACCGCGGCCGGACGAGCATCGTCGAGCATGAAGCGCAATCGTTCAGGCGGATACGCCACATCCAGCGGCAGATATCCCGCACCCGCGCGCACGACGCCGAGCAGGCCGACGACCAGGTCCGCCGACCGCGGCAACGCCACGGCCACCAGCGATTCCGGACCCACTCCCCGCTCCGCCAGCCGAGCGGCCACCGCGGCGGAGCGCCGATCCAGCTCCGCGTAGGTCAGTTGCGACTCGCCGTCGGTCACCGCGACCGCGTCCGGTCGCGCGACGGCCTGGACGGTGAACAGCTCCGCGAGGGTCGTGTCCGGCACCGCGACCCCGGCGACACCGGCCGCGCCGAGCAGCTCGCGACGCTGCTGCGGGCCCACGAGGTCGATGTCACCGACGGCGACCTCCGGATCGGCGGTCACCTGCTCCAGGATCCGCACGAAGGCCGCCGCGAACCGGGTCATCGTCTCCTCGACGAAGAGATCGGTGGCGTAGGTCAGGCGACCTCGGATGCCCTCCGCCTGCCCACCGGCGCCGGAGCCTTCGACGAGATTCAGGTTCAGGTCGGCCTGCGCCGGTTCGAAGCCGTTCTCGACCGGCTCGACGGTGAGGCCCGGCAGTTCCAACGCGGCCTTGCTCAGGTTCTGCACATCGAGCGTCACCTGGTACAGCGGCAGATGGGCCGTGGACCTCGGTGGATTGATCGCCTCCACCACCTGCTCGAACGGCACGTCGGCATGGGCGAACGCCGCCAGATCCGTTTCCCGCGTCGCCGCGAGCAGCTCGGCGAACGACTGACGCGACGACACCCGTGACCGCAGCACGAGGGTGTTGACGAACATGCCGATCAGATCGTCGAGTTCACGCTCTCCGCGTCCGGCCACCGGAGCACCCACCGCGACATCGCCGACACCGGCCGACCGCGACAGCAAGACGGCCAGCGCGGCGTGCACGACCATGAAGACAGTCGCGTTCGCCGCGCGCGCCAGCGCGCCGATTCGTTCCCGCAACGCGGCGGAGATCTCGAAATCCACGGTCCGGCCACGCATCGACGCCACCGGCGGACGCGGCAGGTCGGTGGGCAGTTCGAGCAGTTCGGGCAGCCCGGCGAGAGTGTCCTTCCAGAAGCGCAACTGCCGGGACATGACCGAGCCCGGGTCGCGCTCGTCACCGAGTACATCGCGCTGCCAGAGCGTGTAGTCCGCGTACTGGACCGCGAGAGCGGGCCAGATCGGTTGTGTCCCTTGTCTGCTCGCCTGGTAGGCCACCGCCACGTCTCGCGCGAGCGGCATCATGGACTGCCCGTCGGCACAGATGTGGTGCACGGCGATGACCAAGACGTGCTCGGTGGCTCCGAGCCGGAACAACGCCATGCGCAGCGGAGGCTCCTGTGTGACATCGAAGCTCGCCGAGACGGTGGCGAGCACTCGCTCCATCAGCCGATCCGCCTCGATCGGTACGGCGGTCAGCCCGATCGTGACCTCTTCGACGGGGACCGCGACCTGATGTGGCGTCCCGTCGGTCATCGGGAATCTGGTTCGCAGTGACTCGTGCCGATCGAGGACCAGCTCGCACGCGCGCCGCAACGCGTCGATGTCGAGTTCGCCCGTCAACCGGATCACCAGCGGGATGTTGTACGCGCCGACGGAGGTGTCGAGCTGGTTGAGGAACCACATCCGCTGTTGTGCCGGCGACAACGGCACCAGCCCGGAGCGGGTGCGCGGCACCAGTGGCGCGCGGACCGTCCGCTCGGAGGCGTCCAGACGGGCGGCGAGTCCGGCAACCGTGGGCGCTTCGAACAGGTCGCGAACGCCCACGCTCACTCCGAGCGCGGTACCCAACTGAGCGGTCACCCGCGTCGCCGACAACGAGTTGCCGCCGAGGTCGAAGAAGCTGTCGCCCGCTCCGACCCGGTCGATGCCGAGGACGCTTCCGAAGACTTCCGCGACTTGCCGCTCGGTCTCCGTACCCGGTGCGGTCCAGGTCCGTGCCGCCGAGAACCGCGGCGCGGGCAGTGCCAGGCGGTCGAGCTTTCCGGTTCTGGTGAGGGGGAATTCGGTGAGCACCGCGCAGATGTCGGGCACCATGTGCGCGGGCAGCCGCAGCCGCGCGGCCGCCCTGATCTCCTCCGGATCCAGGTTCTCGGCGCCGACCAGGTAGCCGACGAGTCTGCCGACGCCGCGCTCGTCTTCGCGCAGCACGACGACCGCGTGTTCCACGCCGGGTTGCGCGGCCAGCACGGCCTCGATCTCACCGAGCTCGATCCGTTGACCGCGGATCTTGACTTGGAAGTCGCGACGACCGAGGTACTCCACGGTGTGCTCCGGCGTCCAGCGAGCCAGGTCGCCGGTGCGGTACATGCGGGATCCCGGCGCACCGAACGGGTTCGCGACGAACGCGTTCGACGTCGCCACCGGGCGGTTCACGTATCCGCGGGCCAGTTGCACACCGGCGAGATACAACTCGCCGACCACGCCCACCGGCACCGGCCGCAGCCAGGCGTCCAGCACGACGGCCTCGACGCCGCTGATCGGACCACCGATCGTGACGGCCGCACCGGGATGCAGCGGGCCACCGATTCCGGCCAGGATCGTCGTTTCGGTCGGGCCGTACCCGTTCAGCAGTCGCCGGCCCGGCGACCACTGTGTGACGATCTCCGGCGTCACGGCCTCGCCACCGGCCATCAGCACCCGCAGGCGATCCAACCCCTCCGGTGGCATCGTCGACAGCACGCTCGGCGTCAGGAAGCAGTGCGAGACGCGCTGCTGCCGAATGAATTCCGCCAGTTCGGGGCCGCCGAACACTTCCGGCGGCGCCACCACGAGTACCGCGCCGTTGGTGTGGGCCAGCAGCAACTCGAGGACCACGACGTCGAAACCGGGAGCGGACGCGTGCAGTACCCGCGACCGGCTGTCCGCGCCGAAACGGTCACGTTCCACGGCCGCGAAATTGGCCAGCCCCTCGTGAGTGACCGCGACGCCCTTGGGCGTCCCGGTCGAGCCCGAGGTGTACAGCACGTACGCGGTGTCGCGAACATGCGGCGTCCGTGTTCGATCCGTGTCGGTCACCGCGTCCGAGGACCGCGCCTCGATCGCTTTGCGAGTTTCCGGATCGTCGAGTACCAGCCGCCGGACGGGGCCGGAAACCAGCTCTCGCCACGCCTCGACCGTGACCGCGACCCGCACCTGCGAGTCGGCGACCATGTGCCCGACGCGTTCGGCGGGGTTGCGCGGATCCACGGGCAGGAACGCGGCGCCCGTCTTGGTGACCGCCCACATGCCGACCACGAGTTCCACCGATCGGGCCATCGCCAACGCCACCTGGTCGCCGGGGCCGACACCCCAGTCGATCAGCTCGCGCGCGACACGGTTCGACCAGGCGTCCAACTCGGCGTACGACATCGTGTGCCCGTCCGAAACGATCGCTGCCGCTTCGGGATCCACCGCGACACCGGCGGCCAACAGCTCAGCGAGGACCCGGGGCGCTGCGGCGGGTCCGCCGGTGGCGGGTACCAGGTCACGGCGCTCGGCCGCGGTCAGCAGGTCGACCGCGCCCAGCCGCGCGCCCGGATCGGTCGTGATGGCGCGCAGCACGGTCTCCAGCCGGGCGGCCAGACCGGCGGCCGTCGAGTCGTCCACGCGGGCCCGCTGGTAGCGGATCATGACGTGCAGCTGATCGGTCTGGTGCGCCTGCACCGTGATCGGATAGTGCGCTGCGTCGCTTCCGTCGGCCGCGACCACCCGCATGCCGTCGATGTCCGCGTCGCCGAGGCCGCTGCTGTCGACCGGATACGACTCGAAGACGACCAGCGTGTCGAACAGCTGGGCAGCGCCCGTGTCCGCCAGGATCCGGGACAGTTCGACGTCGTGGTGATCGAGCAGGCGGGCGTTGTCGGCCTGCAACCGCCGCAGCGCGTCCTCGATGGTCCAGGTTCGCGGGAGGTGCACGGCTACCGGGATCGTGTTGATGAACAAGCCGATCATCGATTCCACGCCGGGCAGGTCGGCGGGACGTCCCGACACCGTGCTGCCGAACACCACACGCTCGGTGCCGAGCAGGTTCCCCAGGACCACCGCCCAGGCGAACTGCACGATCGTCGACATGGTCACCGCCCGTGCCCGAGCGAATTCCACCAGTTCCGCGGTGACGGCACGATCCAGCACCACCGCCAGGTCGACCGGGATGCCGACCGTCGTGTGCGTGCGCGCGTCGGCGATCACCGTCGGTTCGGTGAAATCGCGCAGGACCTCCCGCCACACCTCGATGCCGGTCGACGGCTCGCGCCGATCCAGCCATTCCAGGTAGCCGCGGTACGACGCCGCGGCGGGCAGCAGCTCGGCCCGCGCACTCACCGCGTAGAGGCCGATCAACTCGCGCCACAGCAACGGCAACGACCAGCCGTCCAACAGCAGGTGGTGTGCCGTCAGCACCAGCCGGAAGTCCTGTGGCGCCACGGCGATCAGCAGGAACCGCAGCAGCGGAGGATCGGCGGGATCGAACGGGACCGCCCGCTCGGCCGCGATCAGCTCCTCGGGGGTCGTCGTGCCGTCGCGCAGATCGACCCGCCGCCAGCGCACGGCGGCGGCCGCCGGAATCACCTGCGCCGGAGTGCCATCGGCCGTGCGCACGAAGGCGGCTCGCAGATTCGGATGACGCTCCAGCAAGGCCGCGGCGGAGCGCTCCAGCCGATCCGCATCGACCACACCGGCGAGGGCGAGCGTCGATTGCGCGGTGTAGACGTCGAGGTCACCCGCGGCGAGTTCGGCATGGAACAGCAGTCCCGCCTGCAGCGGCGCCAGCGACCAGACATCGCCGAGCGCTCCGTAACGGTCGGCGAACCCGTCCAGGTCGGATTGTGTGACCTCGACGAGTGGAACGTCGGCGGGTGAGAAGCCCCAGTCCTCGTCCGCGAGGGCCGCGGTCGCGATCCCGGTCACCGCGCCGATCCATTCGTCGGCGAGTTCGGCCACGTCGTCGCGCTCGAACAGCCGGGACGCGTAGCCGATCCGCGCCGACAGGCGCGGTCCCGCTTCGGTGTCCACGATGTTCGCGTCGATCGTGACGGCCGCCGCCACGGGCATGTCGGGATCGAAGGCCGACCACCGGTCGAACGGCTCGTCGGTCGGAATCCACGCGAGGTCCGACAGCGTCGTGAGGTCGACGCCGACCCGGCCGAGATTGTTGAAACCGATCTGCGGCTCCGGCAGTGCCGCGAGCCGGTCGCGGGTGTCGGCGTGGAGGTAACGCAACAGGCCGTAGCCGATCCCCTTGTCCGGGATCACGCGCAACTGGTCTTTCACGGATTTCACCGCGGCACGCGGATCATCCGCATTCACCCCGCTCAGGTCGAGCGCCACGGGGTAGGTGTTGGTGAACCAGCCCACCGTGCGGGAGACATCCGCTCCCTCGGCGATCTGTTCCGCGCGGCCGTGCCCCTCCAAGAGGACTTTCACACCCGCGTGCGCGATACCGCGCCGGTGGCGCCAGCGCGTCGCCGCCACGGCCAGGCCGGCCAGCAACGCGTCGTCGACGCTGCCGTGCGCGGCCTTCGGCACCGCGTCGAGCAATGCCGAAGTGACGTCCACCGGGAGGGACACCGTCAGATGCCGCACGGTCGACTGGGTGTCGACGGCGGGATCGAGCACCGCGCTGCCGAGCAGCGGATCCGGCGCCGCACCCATCCGGTGCCACAGGTCGAACTCCCCGGCACGGGCCGCGGCGGCATCGGCCAGCGCGTGCGCCCATCGGCGCATCGATGTCCCTTGCGCGGGCAATTCCACCGTCCGTCCCCGCGTGACCTGCTGCCAGGCTGTCGCGAAGTCGGGAATCAGGATTCGCCAGGACACACCGTCGACCACGAGGTGATGGACGACCACGAGCGCCCGCGCCTCGGCGTCGAGGCCCGGTTCGGGCAGCAGGCACACGACCTGCACCATCCGGCCCGCCGCCGGGTCGAGGCGGTCCGACGCCTCGGCCAGCGCCGCTTCCACCACCGCGGTGAAACCGTCAGTGCCCGGGGTCTCATCCGCGCGGAAGGTGCGGGTCAGCACCACGTCCGCAGCATCCGCGGCCTCCGGCCGCGGCACCTCCAAGCACTGGTCGCGCAGCCGCGCGCGCAGCATGTCGTGCTGTCGCAGCACCGCCCGCACCGTCGCGGTCACGTCCTCGACTCGCGCGTCGCGCGGCAAGCGCACCAGCATCGACTGAGCGAACCGAGGAGCGGCGCCGAGACGCTCGGTGAACCAGGAAACCACCGGGGTGAACGGGATCTCGCCCCCGCCGCCACCAGGCAACTCCGCGAGCGAAGACCGTTCGGCGGCCGCGGCGACCCGCGCCAGGCCACGGACGGTCTTCTGCTCGAAGATGTCCCGCGCCGTCACGACGACACCTGCCGACTTCAACCGGGAAGCCAGCTGGATCGACAGGATCGAATCGCCGCCGAGGGTGAAGAACGAGGTGGAGACACCGACCGACGCGACGCCGAGAACATCCGCGAACGCGGCCGCGACGGTGCGTTCCAGATCGGTGGACGCCGCCTCCGCGTCATCTCCATCGGCGCCGAAGACCGGCTCCGGCAATGCTTTCCGATCCACCTTGCCGGTCGAGGTGATCGGCATGCGATCGAGCACGGTGAGCACCGACGGCACCATGTGCGCGGGCAATACCGACGCGACGTGTTCGAGCACGGTCTCCGGGTCGGCGACCGTCGCGGCTTCGGTCACGATGTACGCGGCCAGCACCGGGTGCCCGCCCGGCCCCGTGCGGCTGACGGTCACCGCGGCGGCCACCGCCGGATGCGTGAGCAGCGCCGCGTCGATCTCACCGAGTTCGATGCGCTGGCCACGGATCTTGATCTGGAAGTCGCTGCGGCCGACGTATTCGAGCGTGCGCCGCGTCGTCCAGCGGACGATGTCCCCGGTGCGGTACATCCGCCCGCCCGGCCTACCGTACGGATTCGCGACGAACGCACCGGCCGTCACCGCACGCCGGTTGAGATAGCCGCGCGCCAGCTGTGCACCCGACAGGTACAGCTCCCCCGCGACTCCGACCGGCACCGGGCGCAAGCGCGCGTCCAGCACCAAGGCCTCCGCGCCGCGAATCGGGCCGCCGATCGCGATCGGATCGCCCGGCAGCACCGGATCGCTCATCGTGATCACGATCGTCGTCTCGGTCGGGCCGTAGATGTTGTGCAACCGGCGACCTGGCGCCCAG
Organism: Nocardia sp. NPDC003999; assembly: GCF_053604885.1. Lineage (NCBI taxonomy): Bacteria > Bacillati > Actinomycetota > Actinomycetes > Mycobacteriales > Nocardiaceae > Nocardia > Nocardia sp. NPDC003999. Next base: position 15,905 of record NZ_JBSGIB010000019.1, on the reverse strand, counting down.
GTGGCGATCAGCTCCGCGGGCACCATCTCGCCGCCGACCGCGAGCATCCGCACCGACTCGAGACCGGCGGGCGCCATGGTCGCCAGCACGCTCGGCGTCAGGAACGCGTGCGACACCCGATGCGTCCGGATCAGCGCGGCCAGATCCGGCCCGCCGAACACCTCCGGTGGCGACACGACCAACGCCGCGCACGCCGCATGCGCCATCAGCGCTTCGAGCAGCACCGCGTCGAACGCGGGCGCCGCCACTTGCAGCACCCTGGACGTGCCGTCGACCCGGTAGCGTTCGGTTTGCTCGGCCGCGAAGTTCGCCAACCCGGCATGGGTGACCACGACACCCTTGGGTGTTCCGGTCGAACCGGACGTGTAGATCAGGTAGGCGGCGTCCTCGATCCGCAGCACACGCCCGCGATCGGCATCGGTCACCGCCTCGCCGGACCGCGCCGTGATCTCCTGCGCCGTGCGCGGATCGTCGAGCATCAGCCAGCGCACCGCGTCCGGCAGCTCCCCGCGTGCGGTCGCGAGCGTGAGCCCGACGCGGACGCCGGAATCGCTCACCATGTGCGCGATCCGCTCGGCGGGGTAGCGCAGATCGACCGGGACGAACGTGGCGCCGGTCTTCGCGATCGCCCACATGGCGACGTGATACTCGATCGAGCGTGGCACGGCCAGCGCCACGAACACTCCCGGCCCGACTCCCTGGGCGAGCAGGTGACGAGCGAGCCGGTTGGCCCTGACGTCCAGCTCCGCGTACGTGAGGGCTTCGCCGTCCCCGATCAGGGCCACCGCCGCCGGAGCCGATGCCACGGCCGTCGCCAGCAGATCCGGCAGCAAGCAAGGCCGCGCGTCGTCGCCGCCCCGCGCGGGCACCAAGCGTTCGGTGTCGGCGGCGCTCAACAGATCGATGTGGCCGATCGCCCGCGCCGGATGGGCGGTGACCGCCTCGAGGACGCGGACGAACCTCTCCGCCAGTGCATGCGCGGTCGACTGGACGAAAAGATCGGTGGCGTAGATGATCTCGCCGTCGATTCCGGCGGGCCGATCGCCTTCGCGCCGCTCGGTCACCAGCACGGTGAGGTCGGCTTTGGCCTGCGCGATGCCGGGGTCCATGATCTCGACGTCGATTCCGGGCAGCTCGAATCGGGCCGCTCCGGTGTTCTGCAACCCGAACATCACTTGGAACAGTGGCGAATACGCCGTCGAACGCGGGCGGCCGATGACGTCGACGAGCCGCTCGTAGGGCAGGTCGGCGTGAGCGAGCGCTTCGAGGTCGACATCGCGCACTACGGCGAGAAGCTCCCGGAACGAGCGATCCTCATCGATGCGGGTCCGCAGCACCACGGTGTTGACGAACATGCCGACGAGATCGTCGAGTTCCGGCCTGCCGCGACCGGCGACCGGCGTGCCGACCGAGATGTCGTCGCTGTGCGCGGTGCGCGCCAACAGGATCGACAGGGCCGCGTGCAGGACGACGAACACCGTGACGCCCTCGCGGTGGGCCAGCCGCACGATGTCGTCGTGCAGCCGCGCGGGCAGCTCGAACCGGACGTTGCCGCCGTCGGTCGAGAGGGTGGCGGGGCGTGGCCGGTCCGTCGGCAGGGCGAGCAGCTCCGGGGAACCGTCCAGAGCGTCGGTCCAGTAATCGATCTGCCGCGCGATCAGCGACGCCGGATCGTCCTCGGAGCCGAGCAGCTCCTGTTGCCACATCGCGTAGTCGGCGTACTGGACCACCGGCGATTCCCACCGGGGCGGGTGGCCGCCCACCCGCGCCCGGTACGCGGCGAATACGTCGCGGGCGAGCGGAGCCATCGACGCCCCGTCGGCGGCGATGTGATGGACGACCACCACCAGCACGTGTTCCCGCGTCGCGGTGCGATACAACCGTGCCCGCACAGGTACCGATTCGGCGATGTCGAATCCCGCCTCGACCGCGTTCCGCATGCGGTCGGCGAGTTCCGTCTCGCCGACGACCGGCTCCGGTTCGAAGGCCATGTCCGCGGCGATCGTCGCGATCTCCCGCACCACCTGGCAGGGCTCGCCGTCGACGAGCGGATACACCGTCCGCAAGGGCTCGTGCTTGGTCACCACATCGAGGAACGCGGCACGCAGTGCCTCGGTGTCCAGCGGCCCGGTCAGGCGGGCCGCGAAGCAGATGTTGTAGGCCGCCGAGGAGGTGTCGAACTGGTTGAGGAACCAGATCCGCCGCTGCGCCGCCGCCAACGGGACCGCGCCGGTGCGTGGCCGCGCGGTCAGCGCAACAGCGGTGGATCCGGTCCGTGCCGAGATCCGCTCCGCCAGCGCGGCGATGGTCGCCGCATCGAAGACGTCCTTGATACCGACATCGACGCCGACGACCGCCTGGGCCCGCGCCGCGAGCTGAGCGGCCGACAGCGAGTTGACACCGATCTCGAAGAGATTCGCGGTCACGCTCACCCGTTCCGCGCCGGTGAGTTCGGCGACCAGACGCGCCAGCACCACCTCGCCGTCGGTGCGCGGCGAGACGAAGTCCGCCCCGTCGTCGAACACCGGCCCCGGCAGCGCCGACCGGTCGAGCTTGCCGTTGGCGGTGAGCGGCATCGCGTCGAGCACCTGCACGACGTCCGGAACCAAGTAGGACGGCAGCGTCCGGGTCAGCTCTTCGCGGATCGCGCGGCCGTCGGTGACCGCGCCCGGCGCCAACGTCACGTAACCGACGATGCGCTCCGTCGTCACGATGGCCACGGCACGCGCTACCTGCCCGCAGGCGCGCAGCGCGGCTTCGATGTCACCGGGCTCCACCCGCTGACCGCGCACCTTCACCTGGAAGTCGCCGCGCCCCAGGTATTCCAGCTCGCCGGTCTTGCGCCACCGGACCAGGTCACCGGTCCGGTACAGCCGCTGTCCCGCAACGCCGAACGGGTTGGCGACGAAGGCGCCGCAGGTGAGATCGGCGCGCGCGTGGTATCCGCGCGCCAATTGGACACCCGAGACGTACAGCTCCCCGACGACCCCGACGGGCACCGGCCGCAGCCGCGAATCCAGCACGTAGACCTTCATGCCGCCGGCGGGCGCTCCGATCGGCACCGCCGCGACGGCCGACGCACCCGGCGCGCACGGCTGCGCGGTGACCACCTCCGCCTCCGCGGGCCCGTACCAGTTCACCAGCTCCGCGTGCGTGAAGACGTGCGCCGCGGCGTCGACCGTGCGCTGCGCCAGCGCCTCACCCGCGACGAACACCCGCCGGATCGAGGGCAATTCCGCGACCCCGGCCGATTCCAGCAGGACATCGAGCATCGACGGGACGAAGTGCACGGTGGTGATCTCGTGCCGTGCGATGACCTTCGCCAGGTGAACGGGATCGCGATGTCCGCCCGGTTCGGCTACGACGATGTGCGCGCCGGTCTGCAACGGCCAGAACAATTCCCACACGGCGATGTCGAACGTGATCGGCGTCTTGTGCAGCACCGCGTCGGACGTTCCGTGCGGCCACCGCTGCTGGGCCCATGCCAGCTGGCTCACGGTGGCGGCATGGGTCAGCGCCACGCCCTTGGGCGCACCGGTGGACCCGGAGGTGAACAGCACATAAGCCAGATGGTTCGGCCGCAGCGGTGTGCGGCGCTCCCCGTCCGTGATCCGAGCGCCGGACAGACCGGTCACGTCCAGCCGGTCGATCCGCGCGTACTCGAATCCGTCGGGCAGGCCCTGGCCGTCGTCCGCGGTCGTGAGCACCAGCAGAGGATCGGCCGCGCCGAGGACGTGCGCGATCCGCGCGCTCGGGTGATCCGGGTCGATGGGCAGGAACGCGGCGCCCGCCTTCACGACCGCGTACAGTGCCGTGACCAGCTCGGCCGATCGGCGGACGGCCACCGCCACGATCGTCTCCGGCCCGGCACCGCGCCCGATGAGCCAGCGAGCCAGCCGGTTGACGCGTGCGTCGAAATCCCGGTAGGTCGACGTACTTCCGTCCGGAAGCCGCAGCGCCGTGGCGTCCGGGGTGCGCGCGACCTGTTCGTCGAAGACGTCGACGAGCGTCCGGCCCGGTGCGGCGGAGCCACCGGTGTCGTTCCACCGCTCCAGCACTCGGGACCGCTCCGCCTCGTCGAGCAGGCCGATCTCTCCGACGGTGGTCTCGGCATCGCGGGCCGCGGCGTCGAGGACCTGGACGAACCGGTCGGCGAAGCCGCGCACCGTGTCCTCGTCGAACAGATCCGTGGCGTAGGTCAGGCGCAACGTCATGCCGGTCGGCTCGTTGTGCGTGCCGTGGCCTTCGCTGATCATCAGCAACAGGTCGTAGATCGCCGCGCTGTCGCAGGGATCCACGTTCTCCACGGTGAGTCCCGGCAGTTCGACGCGAGCCCGGGTCATGTTCTGGTAGGCCAGCAGCACTTGGAACAACGGCGTATGCGCGGTCGATCGCACCGGGTTCAGCGCGTCCACCAGTTGCTCGAACGGCACGGTGGCGTGATCGAACGCCTCGATGTCGGTGCGCCGCACCTGGTCCAGCAGACTCGCGAACGTCTGGTCGAGCGTGACCCGCGACCGCAGCACCAAGGTGTTGACGAACATGCCGACCATGTGGTCCAGCGACCGGTCGCCCCGGCCCGCGTGCGGCACACCGACGGTGACGTCGTCGCTGCCGGACAGCCTCGACAGCAGCACCGCCAGGGCCGCGTGCACCACCATGAACGTGGTGGCACCGGAGCGCCGTGCCAGCGATTCCACCCGGCCTTGCAGTTCACCGGGTATGGCGACCTGGATCACCGCCCCGCGCTGGGATTGCTCGATCGGCCTCGGCCGGTCGCTCGGCAATTCGAGCAGCTCCGGTACGCCCGCGAGTTGCGTTCGCCAGTAAGCGATGTCGCGGGCCACCGGCGAGTCCTGGTCGTCCGCGGAACCGAGGACCGCTCGCTGCCACAAGGCGTAGTCGGCGAACTGCACCGGCAGCGGCGCCCAATCCGGCGCGGTACCGCCGGAGCGCGCCCGGTACGCCGTCACCAGGTCGGCCGCCAGCGGGGCCACCGAGAAGCCGTCACAACTGATGTGGTGCGCGGCCAGCGCGAGCGTCCACGCCTCGTCGGACAATTGGTACAGCGCCACCCGCAGCGGCACACCCTCGGCCACGTCGAATCCGGTGCCGCAGAATTCGGCCAGCCGGTGCGGCAGTTCCCGCTCACCGACGGCCTGCGGGGTGAGATCGCAGGTCGCGAGCACGTCTTCGGCGTTCAGCACGACCTGGGTGGGCGTGCCGTCGACCGCGGGATACATCGTGCGCAAGCTCTCGTGCCGCTCGAGCACATCGCCGACAGCGGCCGTCAACGCGGCCGGATCGAGCGCGCCTTCCAGCCGGATCGCCAGTGGCACGACATATCCGGGCGCGGCGGGGTCGTACTGGTTGAGGAACCACATCCGGGTCTGCGCGTGCGACAGCGGGATACGGTCCGGCCGCGTGACCCGCGTCGGCGCGGGCAGACTCGGGACCGCGCGCAACTGGGCGATGCGCTCGGCCAGCCCCGACACGGTCGGCGCCTCGAAGATCGCGCGCACCGGAATGGTCACGTCCACGACGTCCCCGATCCGGCTCAGCGCGCGCGTGGCGACCAGCGAGTTGCCGCCCAACTCGAAGAAATCGTCGTCCGCGCCGATTTCGGGGCGGTCGAACAGTTCCGCGAAGACCGCGGCGATCGCTTGTTCGATCAGACCTCGCGGCGCCCGGAACTCGGTGTCCTGGGCGCTCGGGTCCGGCTCGGGCAACGCTCGATACTCCACCTTGCCGTTGGCATTGAGGGGAATCGAGTCGATCCGGGTCACCGACGACGGCACCATATAGGCGGGCAGCCGGTCCAGCAGCGAATTCCGTACCTGCCGGGCGTCGAGCGCGCCATCCGCGACGACGTAGGCCACCAGCCGCTGCTCGCCGCCGTCGCCGCGTACCTGCGCGACGGCCGCGCGCACCTGCTCGTGCGCGAGCAGCGCCGCTTCGATGTCGCCGAGTTCGATCCGCAGGCCGCGCACCTTCACCTGCGTGTCGGCGCGGCCGATATAGCGCAGGTTGCCGTCGCCGTCCCAGCGCACGAGGTCACCGGTGCGGTAGAGACGCGCGCCGTCCGCGGCGCCGGAGGGGTCGGCGACGAACGTCGCGGCCGTCAGGTCCGGGCGTTCGTGGTACCCGCGGGCAAGCTGCACGCCGCCCAGGTACAGCTCGCCGGTGACGCCGACCGGCACGGGATGCAGCCGCGAGTCCAGCACGTGCACCGTGACATTCGCCTCGGGCACGCCGATCGGCACGGTCGTGCCTTCGACCACGTCGATCCGGTGCGCGGTGACGCTGACCGCCGCTTCCGTCGGGCCGTACAGGTTGTCGATGCGGGCGTCGCTGAAATCCCGGAAGCGGCGCGCGATCTCTGCGGACAACGCCTCACCGATGCACAGTACGCGCCGCAGGTCCGGGAACTGATCCGGAGTTGCCACCTCGAGGAACGCCGCGAGCAGCGACGGGACGAAATCCACCGTGGTCACGTGATACTCGGCCATCAGCCGGGCGATCTCGCGCGGATCGCCGTGCGCGTCGGGACCGGCGACCACCAAGGCAGCGCCGCAGGTCGGCGCGGAGAACAGCTCCCAGACGGAGAGGTCGAACGTCACCGGGGTGCGCAGCAGCATGACGTCGCCGCCACCGAGCCGGTAGTGATCGCGCATCCAGCGCAGCTGATTCACCACCGCGGCGTGCGGAACCGCCACGCCCTTGGGCACACCCGTCGAACCGGAGGTGTAGATGACGTAGGCCAGATCGTCCGGGCGCAGCGGCCGGATCCGATCGGCATCGGTCAGCGCCGACGCGTCCAGGCGCTCGGCCTCCAGCTCGCCGAGCGTCCAGACCGGCACGTCGCCGGGCAGACTCGCCCGGTCGGGCGTACGGGTGAGAATCGCGGCGGGACGCGCGGTGGAGAGGACGGAGCTCACCCGGTCGGCCGGATGGTCCGGGTCCAGTGGCAAGTAGGCCGCTCCCGCCGCGTGGATGGCGTACAGCGTGGCCAGCAGGTCCACCGAGCGGCGCATCGCCACCGCCACAATGGTCTCCGGTCCGATGCCGCGCCGGATCAGCGCGCGGGCCAGCGAATTCACCCGTGCCCCGAATTCCCGGTAGTCGAGCCGGGCACCACCGGCGGCGTCGAGCACCGCCGGGTGTTCCGGCGTCGCGGCCACCTGTGCGGCGAACAGGTCCGCGATCGTCGCTGACGGAGCCTGCGTCCGCACGCCGCTCGACCGGGCCGCGATCCGGTGCGCCTCTTCGGCGGTCAGCAGATCCATGTCGCCGATGGCGCGGGTGGGGTCACCGACGATCGCGCGCAGCAACAGCAGATAGCGGTCGAACATCGACTCGACCGTCGACTCGTCGAAAAGATCCGTCGCGTAGCCGAATTCGACCGCCATGTCCCCCGGCTCGCCATCCGCCGCCAAGGCGTCGACCAGATTCAGGTGCAGGTCGTACTTCGCCACGCTCGGATCGGCCATCCGCGCCGAGACCGTCAGGCCCTCGAACCGCACCGTGGGGATCTCGATGTTCTGGAACGAGAAGCCCACCTGCGTCAACGGCGCGTGTGCCGTCGAGCGCGGCGGATTCAGCACCTCGACCAGACGCTCGAACGGGATGTCGGCGTTCTCGAAGGCGGCCAGGTCGGTGGCCCGGACCTGGTCCAGGATCCGGACGAAGGACGCGCCGGGTTCGATGTACGTCCGCAACACCAGCGTGTTGACGAACATCCCGACCAGGCCGTCCAACCCCGGCTCGCCACGACCGGCGATCGGTGTGCCGACCGCGATGTCCCCGGTACCGGACAACCGCGCCAGCAGCGCCGCGTAGGCGGCGTGCATCACCATGAAGACCGTCGCGTCGTGGCTGCGGGCCAGCGCGATCACCTCGCGGTGCAGATCCGCGGGAAGGGTGGCCGAGACCGTCGCGCCCCGGAACGACTGCTTCGCGGGCCGCGTACGGTCGGTGGGCAGATCCAGTACCTCGGGCAGATCGGCGAGAGCCGCGATCCAGTACCGGGTCTGGGCGACGGTCGGACTGTGCGGATCGTCCTCGCTGCCGAGCAGCTTCCGTTGCCACAGCGCGTAATCCGCGTACTGCACCGGCAACGGGGCCCACTGCGGCGCTTCGTTCCCGACCCGGGCACGGTAAGCGGCCATCAGGTCCGCGGCCAGCGGCGCGAGCGAGGACCCGTCGAAGCTGATGTGATGGACCACGAGCACCAAGGCATGCTCGTCGGCCGCGCTGCGCAACAACGCGACCCGGAACGGAACCTCGGTGGTGACGTCGAAGCCCACAGCGACCTCGGCGGCGACGCGCGCCTCGACCGCACCGTCCGCGACCGCCACCGGCGTCAGCGGCGGCAGCGCCGTCGGCACCGACACGATCATCTGGTGCGGCCCGCTGTCGCTGTCGGGGTACACCGTGCGCAGCGCCTCGTGCCGTTCGAGCACATCCGCGATCGCCGCGTGCATCGCGGCCACGTCGAGGTCTCCCGACATCCGCACGACCAGCGGGATGTTGTACACCGGTGAGCTCGTGTCGAACTGGTTGAGAAACCACATCCTGGCCTGGGCGGGTGAGAGCGGGATCCGGTCCGGGCGCTCCTGCGGCACCAGCGGCGCCCTGGTCGCCGCGTCGGCACTGCGCAGGCGCTCCGCCAGCGCCCCGATGGTCGGCGTCTCGAAGATCGCGCGCAGCGGCACCTCGACGCCGAACGCACCGCTGAGCTGCGCGGCCGCGCGGGTGGCCGACAGCGAGTTGCCGCCGAGATCGAAGAAACCGTCGAGCACGCCGACGCGTTCGACGCCCAGCACGCCCGCGCAGATGTCGGCCACGATCTGCTCGGTGGCGTTGCGCGGCGCGACGAACTCCACGGCGGGGGCGAATTCCGGTTCCGGCAGGGCGGCGCGATCGACTTTGCCCACCGACGACAGTGGGAGCGTGTCGAGCACCATGACCGTGTCCGGCACCATGTGCGACGGCAGGCGTTGCGCGGCATACCTGGTCAGTTCCGCGGTATCGACCACGCCGTCGGCGGGCACCACGTACGCCGCCAGGCGCGACCCGGTCTCGGCGTGCACGCCCACCACGACGGCTGCCGCGACGGTGGGGTGCCCGGCGAGGACGGCTTCGATCTCGCCCGGTTCGATGCGCTGTCCGCGGATCTTGACCTGGAAGTCGGTGCGCCCCAGGTACTCCAAGGTGTGGTCGGCGGTCCAGCGCGCCAGGTCACCGGTGCCGTACATGCGGGTGCCCGCGGGACCGTACGGGTTGGCGACGAACGTGGCGGCGGTCGAGGCGGGACGATTGAGGTACCCGCGCGACAGCTGCACGCCCGAGACGTACAGCTGTCCGGTCACCCCGACCGGGACGGGCCGCAACCGCTCGTCGAGAACCACCGCGTCGACGCCGCGGATCGGGCCGCCGATGGTCACCGGGTCGCCGACGCACAGCGGATCGCTGATCGCCACCATGATCGTGGTCTCGGTCGGCCCGTACCCGTTGTGCAGCCGACGCCCCGGCGCCCATACCGAAACCGTCTCGGCCGATACCGCTTCTCCGCCCGCCACCAGCACCCGCAGCGAATCGAGTCCGGCGGGCGACATCGTCGCCAGCACGCTGGGCGTCACGAACGCGTGCGAGACCTCTTGTGCGCGAATCAATTCCGCCAGCTGCGCCCCGGCGAACACCTCCGGCGGCGAGACGACCAGCACCGCGCCGTTGGCGTGCGCCATGAGCAACTCGAGCATCACCGCGTCGAAGCCGGGCGCCGCCACCTGCAACACGCGTGACCTGCGATCCACCCGATACCGCTCGCGCTGCTCGATCGCGAAGTTCGCCAAGCCCTCGTGAGTGACCGCCACGCCTTTCGGCCTGCCGGTCGAGCCCGAGGTGTACACCACGTAGGCCGCGTCGGCCACACGGCAGGCCCGCACCCGTTCCGCGTCGGTCACCACAGCCGGGGACTGCGCCGCGAGGAACGCCTCGGTGCCAGGATGGTCGAGAACCAATTGCCGCACGTGACCGGGAAGCATGCCGCACGACGCCTCGACGGTGAGCCCGACCTCGATATTCGCGTCCGCGACCAGGTGCGCGACCCGCTCGCTCGGATAGCGCGGATCGACCGGCACGAACGCGGCGCCTGCCCGCGCCACCGCCCACACACCGACCACGAACTCGACCGACCGCCCCATGGCCAGCGCGACCTGATCCCCCGGCCCCACCCCCCAGTCGATCAGGACCCGTGCGAGACGATTCGACCAGTCGTCCAACTCCCCGTAGGAGAGCACGCGATCCCCCGCCACCACGGCAGGCGCGGTGCGTTCACCCACCAGCAACACATCCGCCAGCACCCGGGGCGGCTCGGCACGACCACCGGAGGCAGGGACCAATCCCAGACGCTCGACTCCCGACAACAAATCCACGTCGCCGACTCGGGCCCGTGGATTCGCCACGAACGCGTCGAGCACCCGATTCAGTCGTTCGGCGAGCTCTTCGACGGTCTCCCGATCGAACAGGTCTGTCGCGTAGTTGACGCGCAGCGCGACATCGCCGCCCGCGGCAGTGTTCTCGGCGACGGTGACGATGATGTCCACCTTCGCCGGTTCGGCGCCGGGGTCCAGCAGCTCGACGGTGAGCTCGGACAGCTCCAAGTTCGCCCGGTCCATGTTCTCGAACGCGAGATACACCTGGCACAGCGGCGCGTACGCCGGGGACCGCTTCGGATGCAGTTCGTCCACGACACGTTCGTAGGGCAGGTCGCTGTTGGCGAAGGCGTCGACGTCGATGCCCTTGACCCGTGTGAGGAACTCGGTGAACGACTCCTCGGCGGACACCTCGGTACGCAATGGCACGGTGTTGACGAACATGCCGATGAGCGGCTCGAGCGCGCGTTCGCCGCGACCGGCGACCGGCGTGCCGATGGTGATGTCCGCCGAGCCCGACATCCGCGCCAGCAGCACGGCCAGGGCGGCGTGGACGACCATGAACGTCGTGACGTTGGCCGCGCGCGCCAGCCGCTCGATTCCGGCGAAGGTCTCCGCGGGGATCACCGTGTCCGCGACGTCGCCGCGCATGGTCCGGCGGGCCGGACGCGGCCGGTCGGCCGGCAGCTCCAGGACCGGCGGCATCCCCGCCAAACGCTGCGACCAGTACCGCAATTGGCGGGCCGCCCGGGAATCCGGGTCGTCCGGGTCGCCGAGCAGGCTGCGATGCCAGACGCTGTAGTCGGCGTACTGGACGCTCAGCGGTTCCCAGTCCGGGATCTTCTTCTGCGCCCTCGCCTCGTAGGCGACGGCGACATCCGCCGCGAGGGGCCGCAGCGACGATCCGTCGCAGCAGATGTGGTGCAGGACCACCGCCAGGACATGCCGCGTGCGGTCGGCGGTCGCGAGCAGCGCCACCCGGATCGGAGCGCGTTCGCGCAGATCGGTCCCGACCGAAACCAGGTCGCGGATTCGGCCCTCGATCTCGTCCGGGTCGGTCGGCCGCGGCGTCAGGTCGAGCCCCGCGACAACCTCGTCGGCAGGCAGAATCACTTGTGTCCCTTCGCCGTTCACCGCGGGGTAGACGGTGCGCAGCGATTCGTGCCGGTCGATCACGTCGGTCAGCGCGGCACGCAGCGCCGCCGCGTCGAGACGTCCGGTGAGCTGGACGATCAGCGGAATGTTGTAGGCGGCCGAGGTAGGGTCGGTCTGGTTGACCAGCCACATCCTGTTCTGCGCCGGCGCGAGCGGAATGGGATCGGGTCTGCCCGCCGCCCGCAGCACGGGCCTGCCGGAACGGTGTCCGTCCTCGATGTGCGCGGCGAGTTCCGCGATGGTCTGCTTGACGAACAGGTCGCGCACCGACACATCGCACCGGGTCGCTTCCGCGATACGCACCGCCGCGCTGGTCGCGGTGATCGAGTTGCCGCCGAGGTCGAAGAAGCTGTCGAACACGCCCACCCGGTCGGTGCCGAGCACCTCGGCGAAGACGTCCGCGATCGACTCCTCGACGACCGTGCGGGGAGCGACGTAGGCCGCGGCCGAATCGAATACCGGCTCGGGCAGTGCCCGGTGATCAACTTTGCCGTTCACGGTCAGCGGCACCGCGTCGATCACGACGACGCTCGACGGCACCATGTACTCCGGCAGCATCCCGCCGACGTGGGTGCGCAAGTCGTCCGGCTCGCAGGTGGCGCCGACGGCGGGTACGACGTACCCGACCAGCCGGGCAGCCTCCGTGCCGGGCAGATGCACCACGACGACCGCCGCGGCGACGCTGTCGTGGGCCAGCAGGGCGTTGCGGATCTCGTCCAGCTCGATCCGGAACCCGCGCAACTGCACCTGCTGGTCGGCGCGGCCGCGATACTCCAGTTCGCCCCGGTGATTCCAGCGCGCCACGTCGCCGCTGCGGTAGAGACGCCTGCCCGCACCGCCGAAGGGGTCGGCGACGAAACGTCCCGCGCTCAACGCCGGTCGGTTGAGATAGCCGCGAGCCAGCTGTGTTCCCGCGACGTAGATCTCGCCCCATGCTCCGAGCGGGCACGGACGCAACCGCTCGTCCAGGACATAGGTTCGCAGGCCTGGCAATGCCGGGCCGACCGTGCTCGGCGCGCCCGGGACGGCGACGTCCGGCGTGAGGGCGGTGTAGGTGACGAAGACGGTGGTCTCGGTGATGCCGTAACTGTTGGCCAGCACCGGCAGGTCCGGGTTGTGCTCGTACCAGTCGGCCAGCCCGGCGGGATCGAGAGCTTCGCCGGACAAGACGACCAGCCGCAGCGACAGTTCACCTTCCGGCTCTCCCGCGTGCGCGTACCGCTGGCGCGCGGCCGCGAACTGATAGAACGCCGACGGCGTCTGGCTGAAGACGGTGACCTTCTCCCGCGCCGCCAGGCGCACCACGTCGTCCGGCGAACGGGTGGTGAGGCTGTCCACGACCACGATCCGGCCGCCGGTGACCAGCGCGCCGAAGATCTCCCAGACCGAGTAGTCGAAGGCGAAGGAGTGGAACAGCGTCCAGACGTCGTCGGATCGAATCCCGATCTCCGCGCACGAGTTCACCAGGTAGGTGGACACGGCACGGTGCGTGATCGATACGCCCTTCGGTCGGCCGGTCGACCCGGACGTGTAGATGACATAGGCGAGGTGATCGGGAAGCAACGGGCCGGTCCGATCGGCATCGGTGATCGGGTCGGCGGCCTGCTCCGCGGCGAGAACGTCGTCCAACAGCACGACGCGGCCGGGATCGCCCGGCACGTGCTCGCGCATGCCCCGCGTGGTCACCACGGCGATCGGGTTCGCGTCGTCCAATACGTATTCGAGCCGCTCGGCCGGATGGGCGGTGTCCAGCGGAAGGTACCCCGCGCCCGATTTCAGCACGCCGAGCACGGCGACGATCAGGTCGGCGTCGCGTGGCATCGCGATGGCCACCAGTGCTTCCGGTCCCGCGCCGAGTGCGATGAGCCCGCGGGCGAACCGGGTGGATCGTTCGTCGAGCTCGCGGTAGGTGAGAGTGGTCGCCTCGGACGTCACGGCCACCGCGGACGGAGTCGCCGCCGCTTGCCGGGTCAGCAGATCCACCAGTGTGGCCGAAGGGGATTCACCGTCGCGACCGGCGAGTTCCTCGACGATGCGCAATTCCTCGGCGGGGCCGACCAGCTGGATGTCACCGATGCGGGTGTCCAGGGACGAGTCCATCATCCGCTGCAGGAAATCCAGGAACCGGTCGGCGTGCGACTCGAGTTCGTCCTGCCCGTAGAGGTTCGGATTGCCGTGCAACTCGATGAGCAGCGGCGCGTCCGCGCCCGAGCGGTACAGGTTGAGCTGCAGATCGTCGAGCGCGCCCGAGGTCAGCGCGCGGTAGCGGCCGACGGCCGAGCCGAGGCGAATCTCCGAGTCGAAGAACAAGATGTTCACGATCGGGCCGAACGAGTTCGCCGACGAATCGATCGCGGCCGAGTCGCGGCGCAGATCCTCGAACCGGTACAGCTGGTGGCGCATGGCCGAGACGAGCTCCGACACCGAGGCGCGGACCAGCTCCTCCACGGTGGTCGAATGGCGCACGGCGAAACGAATCGGCACCATGTTGGCCAACATCGCGGCGGAGTTGCGCAGGCGCTTGGTCACCCGGGCGGTCACCGGAAGCGACAGCGCGACATCCTCGGTGCCGGTCATCCGGGCGAGAAACGCCGCGAACGCCGCTATCACCACCTGCGCGGCGGATGCGTTCACCTCATCGGCGAAGCGGTCGAGCCGGTCGGACAGGTGCGCCGGGAGCTGCAGGCCTGCGACGCGGTCCACCTTGCCGGAACGTGCCGTTCGGCCGGACAGGCTCACCGGTGTCGGCAGATCGGAAACCTTGTCCAGCCAATACTTTTTGTCCGCCTGGTACCGCGAGCCGGCTCGATAGACGCGCTCCGCTTCGACGATGTCGTGCAGACTCGCCGCGTCCAGCCGCGTCGGTGGCCTGCCTTCCAGCTGCGCGTTGTAGTGCTCGGCCATTCGGGTGAGACTGTTGAAGGCGCCGTACCCGTCGACCACCAGATGATGCGCGCGGCCGTACCAGAAGTAGTGGTCCTCGCCGACCCGGATCAGCCTGGTCCGGGTGAGCCGGTCGCGACTGAGATCGACCGCCTTCGTGTTGTAGTCGCGGCGCATCCACTCCATCGCCGCCGCGACCGGATCCTCCGCATCGCTGAAATCCAGCACCGGCTCGTCGTAGATGATGCCGCGGTCCACGAATTGATAAGGGCGTCCGTCGGATTCGATCACCCGCACCACGAGGGACTCGGTTTCGTGACCGCCGTCGTTCACCGCGCGGGTGAACGCGTCGTGGTCCACCGGGCCATCGATCTCGACGTAGTGTGCGATGTTGACAGCCGGTCCACCGGGCACATGATCCGCGAGCCACATGCCGTACTGCGCGCTCGAGAGCGGAATCAATCCCGGTTCGCCATCGGCGGTTCCGTCTGACTTCAGATGCATCGCATGACCCCTTATTCCTACCCGGACGCGCGAAGGCATGGCGGAACCACGCAGGCTCACCGCGTCCGAAATCTGGCTTACATATGCACTTGGTCTACTGAGAAGCGGCGTACCCCTGCTGTTCGCCGCGCCGTTCAGGTTTCGCGTGTAGCTCGATCAGCCGGTTCCCGGCATCCGAATCGGACACCATTGTGGCCGCTACGGCGGCTCCCACACCTCCTGTTTGTCGGCATTTCCAGTCGTCTCAAAATCTGAAAACAGAACTTTTGAATCTGTGGTGGAGCATCGACACTCTGGTGGGACAAGCTATCTGACAGCAGCCTGGCTGAGTCTAGTCGTATCAAACCTCTCGACCCCGCACGGAAGGCGGTGTTTCGGATCCCGATTCCAGCGACGCGGACCCGTGGCACATCTCGGACGGCGCCACTACTTCGATCGCGCATCCCCGAAGAAGATCCTGGTTCAGGGCCATGTAACCGAGGAGAGACACCTGCGATCGGGCATAGTACATGCCGGGTCAGGGGCGGAATCAAGCCGGTATGTCCGCGGCCGCCCAGACGGCCGAGCGAGGGGCCGCAGTACCTCCCCTCCTATGCCTTCGATCGACAATGAATTACCGGTAGGCGGTTATAGCAATAAACTGGCAATCTCACTTGTGATCGCCAATAGACACCACTTCCATCAATCGACGCGGCGTGCCGACAATTCCATATGAGTGCCCATTCCGCTACACCCGAACAATCTGTCCCGGGTACCGTCTCGCAGCACATACTTCCGTTCGGCAGCGCGCTCATATCGGGCGATGAATTGTTTCCACGCTTCCGGGTGCGCCGAAGATCGCTGCCGGACAGAGGCGGTCCCCCCCCCTCCAGCGGCAGGTCGGCGTTGTCGACGAGGGAACGGGCGGCGACGTCGGCGGCCAGCAAC